>NZ_JANRML010000013.1:0-59286 GCF_026930265.1 Corynebacterium pilbarense | reverse complement strand
CTAGCCGTGGCTTACCCCGACCGATTCGCGGACTACTTGTAAACCAAGCCCCCGCACACAAAGAATCGGACACCCTCGGCGGAGGAGCCATATTTCCTCGGCTCGATCGTGTTGGTCAAAGCCCTCAAAGAGAACGTAAGCCCTCAAAAAGGATAATCACACCCAGCAGAAGGAAGACCACACCGCTGACAATATCCACCCAGGCGGAGTTCTTAGCCATCCACTTCGCAACCGCGCGGGTAGCCAGAGCCACACCCACTAAGAGCACGAGGCTTTCCAGAATCAATACGGCACCCACCATGAGATTCGCAGCGATGCCCATGCCGGGATCGATGAAATTGGCAAAGATGGCGCCGAAGAAAATGACCACCTTGGGGTTCGAAAGATCGCAGATAAACCCCATGCGAAAAGCGGTGGCCGCCTTGATGATGCCGTCCGGTGTAAACCCGCGCGGCTGCGGGGCGCGGGTTTCGGTACCCACTACAGTTGCGGGCGCGCGGCGCTCCTTGATGCCATCGGTAATTGCGGTATAGGCCATCCACAGCAGGTAACAGCCACCGACAACCTGCAGTGCCACGAGGATGCCAGGGTGCGCAGTAATCAGTGCGGACAGCCCGGCTAAGGAGGCCACGGTCCAGATGGTAAGGCCGGTGGTACTACCCAGCGCCGCCCACACGGCTGCGCGCGTAGAGTGCGCACCTAAGCGAATGATTTGCATTACGTCTGGACCCGGCGACGCCATCGCCGCGAACCACACGCCCATAAGGGTCACTAGGGCGCTAAAAGCCACCTAACACCTCCCTGCTATTGGATTTGCGCATGACACTATAACGGCGCTCTCACCTGCAGCGAAACAGATAAGTTCTGTGATTTAGAAATCCGCCACCTGCCCGAGCGCTTTGCGGACTCCGCATTGCGGACAACTGGGTGCGCACCAACTGTTGGGCGTTGGAAACCTTTGGTGCGTCGATAGGCAAATGTCCACTGAAATGAGCACTCGAGGGGCTGTGCTTGAGCAGGCTGCCCCGTAGGCTGCGCGGCATGGGGATGAAAACTTGGAAAATTGGGGCCAAGGCGGCGGGAACGCACGTTGGGGGCCGGGTAATAGTTGAGAATCCGGGGCGCGAGCTGAACGCGACTGCGCGGGCGCTCGGGCAGGAAATTGTGGATGCCGTGAACCGCACGGCGAGGCAGTGGCGGACGGTGGACGATAGTCAGCCGGTCACCGGGGAGCGCGCTGAGGAGCTGGTCAGCTACACCGTGATGGCTGGCGTCCCGTTGATGATGCTGCGCGACGCGAGGACTGCGAACAGGGCGGCGCGTGCAGCGGGGATGCTCGCGGAGATATGTAGGGAAGCGATGGCTCTTGAGCCGAGGTTCGCTGCTATCTACTCGCTTGCTGTCACGGCACGTGAGCAGGCTGAACAGGGAATCATGGAATTCATGCCGGTGCTGTGCACCAGCATCTCGTGGGCTCTGCCCCAGCCGGTGCGTCTGGGCGCTGTAGCCCATGCAATGCGGGTCGAAATCAGTGAAGTGACGCTTCCGAAACTTGGAGGCCCGAAGCGCGCAGGTCTTGCGGGCATGCGCATGGATTTCGAGTGCGAAGAAGTTCGCGGCGTCGAGATCGTGCCCGAGCCCAGCACCATCTACTTTCCGCTGCCGCTGTTCGGACCCAACAAGGCGGAGCCGGACGTGGTGCTGGAGATGTGGGTCGGCAGCGTGCAAGTGACGGTGGATCTGTCCACGAAGCGTTCCGGGTTCGGCGCGCTGCGGGAGATCGTGTACGCGGTGGAGAAGGTTGTGCAGGCGCACCGGCTAGAGCGGGCGCGCGTGCGGCCGGCGTAGGGGTGGCTGAATAAGCAATATCGCCTTGTTATTCGATTTGAAACTAGCGAAGATGGACGCATCGCAGTGGTTATTGAAATGGTCGATTACCACTGACGGAGGTGAACAGTGGCTACTCAACCCTTGGCAGAAGCGTTCCCAGTAGGAGATTTCCTCGCGGAGGAACTGGAAGAACGTGGTTGGAGCGAAGCAGATTTCGCCGCGATCATGGGACGGCCGACGCGCTTCGTTGAAGAGCTCATCTCGGGCGAGCGGGAGCTTACGCGGGAATCCGCCGAGCTGGTCGGGGCAGCGCTTGGTACCTCGGCAGACCTGTGGCTCAATCTCCAGGACACGCACCGGGCGTGGGAGCACTTTAGCCGTCGATAAGTTTGGTGTGCCCTGGGGCTGAGTCGCTACTGCCAGGGCAGCTCGATGCCGAGGCGCGGCGCCAGCGCCACCACGCCGATGCCCACGACCGCCAGCGCGGCCAGCACACCCAGCACGACAGCTGCGGTGTTGGTTTCGGTGGTGGTGTACTGCGCCAGGGTCGGGCGCTGCGCGTTGACCTGCGCCAGCTCTGCTTCGGCTTCGGCGACGTAGTCTTCGGCCTCGTCGAGGGTCATCTGCTCGGCGGCGGAAAGCTCGTACGCGTCCTCGACATTCTGCTCCGCCTTGGCGAGGCGCTCCCGGGCGGACTCCACCGCCGCCGCCAGCGCGTCCTGGTCCGCGGCCTGCGCCCACGCGAGCTCGGCCTCAGCCGCGGTCAGCGCAGCCTCCGCCTCCCCGACTGCAGCCTCCGCGTTTCGCACGGCGGCGTTCGCAGCGTCGCGCTGCGCCTTCGCTGCTTTGGCGTCGCGTTCGGCCTGTTGGAGGGAGGCGGATGCGTCGCTAAAAAGCGGCTGCCACTTTGCGGTCGCTTTGTCGAATCCTTGCTGGTCGGTGGTGGTAGAACTCCCTGACGACTGCGCCTCAGCGACGGGGACTTGAACAGTGCCGACGGCGAGCGCGCAGGCGAGCGTGGCGGTTGCGATGCGGGAACGGGACATGGTGGTGCGATCCTTCGGGACACAGGCCAAACGGTGACGAGTTAAAAATCTAGATCACCAAAACCTGGCAAACAATTGGACGTCCGGTGGTGGTGCCGCAGATCCTCCCGATCAGACGGTAGACCGCACAGATGGTGAATGAGGGATGGCGAATCCGCGAAAATTTTCGGACTTTCACCATTAGCCTTTCACCATCTGCGCGAATGGCGGCGCTGCTGGTGTGAACTGCGAGGTGGTCAACCGGAGGCCCGTCGATAGGCGAATGCAAAACACCGCTCCCTACAGCAACACGCGTAACCTAAACCAGCATGACTAACGCCGAGCTGCCGGAGCAGCACAGCGACGAGCACCTTGAGCTCTCGCGCCAAGAGTTCGTCCGGGAGAACCTCTCGGATGCCGACATCGAGCAGATCAAGGAGCAGCGCGAGGGTGACAAACCGGACGGCTCGTTCATGCGTTGGGTGATCACGCTGTTCGGCACCGGCGTGGGCGCGGGCATCCTGTTTCTGCCCATCAACGCAGGCAGCTTCGGGTTCTGGCCGTTGGTGATTGCCACGCTGCTGATCGGCCCGATGGTGTTTTTCTCCCACCGCACCTACGCGCGCATCGTCTCCGCCTCGCCGGTGAAGGGGCTGGACGTGCTGCAGGTGATCACGGCGCTGACCGGCCGCAAGCGGGGCTTCGCCTCGGCGCTGGTGTACTGGCTGGGCATCTACCCCACGGTGCTGATCTACGCCATCTCCATCACCAACACGCTGGACAGTTTCATTGTGAACCAGCTCGGCGGCCCGGAGGTGAGCCGGTGGGTGCTGGCCACGGCCTCGGCTGGTCTGATGACGGGCGCGTACGCCTTTGGCAAGAAACTCACCTTGTGGCTGGCCAACGCGCTGGTGTATCCGCTGATCATCGCCCTGGCGGCGGTGTCGTTCTACCTGATCCCGAGCTGGGACTTCGCCAGCTTCCGCGACTACGAATCCTCCTATTCGGTGTGGCAGGGCCTGTTGCTGATCCTTCCGGTGCTGGTGTTTTCCTTCAGCCACATGGCGGCGCTGAGCCAGTTCGCGCTGGATGTGCAGAAAAAGACGGACGGTGACGTCGCCGCCACGGAGCGCGAGGTGTCCAAGGTGGAGATGATCACCGCCGCGATGCTGGTCACCTTCACCATGTTCTTCGTGTGGTCGTGCGCGCTGTCCCTGGGCGCCGACGGCATGGACGCCGCGCGCGAGGCGAACGTGCCGGTGCTGTCGTACCTGGCTAATCAGACCAACGCGCCGTTTATGGCGTGGGTCAGCCCGGTCATCGCCATCGCGGCGATCATCACCTCCTACTTCGGCCACTTGCTCGGCACGGAGGAGGGCACTGCGTACCTGGTGCGCAGTGTGGCACCGAACTTTGCGGCTCGCTTCTCGACGTCCACGCTTCGATGGGCGGTCAACGTCTTCGTCTTTGTCACCGCGATGATCGTCGCCGTGTTGAACCCGTCGATTCTGGACATGATCTCCGTGGTCGGCGGCGTGTTCGTGGCGTTCTTGGTCTACATCATGCCGGTGCTGCTGTTTCACAAGGCCACGGCGTTCAAGCACTACGCTCGCCGCCCGGACACCATCTTCGTGCTGGTGGTGGGCCTGGTGATCATGGGCGTGGCGGTGCGCAACATCGTTGCGGGGTAAGGGTTTTCGCGCCCAAAAAGATATAGAAAGATATCGGAACAATTTGCTGAACAGGTGAAATGGCGAACTCCGGCCCGCATTCGCCCCGCTATATCTTTCCTATATCTTTCGGAGACGAAAAATGGGTCCTAAAATAATTCCCTGGGGAAACGTGGGTAAGGGCGACGCGTGGGCGTCGACAGGCATAAGTTTCACCTGAATTTCACCTCAGCGAAACCTGAGGGCGCTACGTTTCCAACTGCCTACCAACCCTGCGAAACGAAGGACTGCCATGCGCAAGCACATCGCCGCGATTACTGCCCTCGCCCTGCTCACCCCAGTTCCCGTCGCCAACGCGGAGGATCTCGCCTCCCGCTTCACCCTCGGCGTCATGCCGGACACCCAGTTCTACGCTCGTTACGGCACCGAGGCCGCCGGCGACATCTTCGGCGACCGCTACGGCACCAACCCATTTGATGTGCAGACCGAGTTCCTGGCTGAAAACCACAAGAAGCTGGGCACGCAGTTTGTCACCCACCTGGGCGACGTGGTGGACCAGCCGGAAGACCGCGCCAGCTGGGACATCGCGGACCGCGCGATGAAAACGCTCGAGGACGCCGGGGTGAACTACTCCGTGCTGCCGGGCAACCACGACCTGACCATGTTCGACGGGAAATCCGCCTTCACCGAGTACTTCCCGGAGGAGCGCGCGAAGAAGAACTCCACCTACATGGGCCGCACCGCCTCCACGGAGATCCACGCGGGCGGCGACGGCTACGCCTTCCCGGGCCAGAGCGTCGACTCGGAGTACCACATCTTCGAAGCCGAGGGGCAGAAGTACCTGGTGCTCGCGCTCGGTTTCCGCGCCAACGACGAAACGCTGGAGTGGGCGCAGCAGGTCATCGATAAGCACCCGGAGCTGCCCGTGATCCTCACCGCGCACGAGATCTCCGGCATCAACGGCGACGGGTCCACCTACTTCACCAAGGAGTACGGCGAGCACCTCTGGGACAAGCTGATCCGTAAAAACGACCAGATCTTCCTCACCATCGCCGGCCACCACCACGGTGCGGGCTACCACGTGGAGAAGAACGACGCTGGTCACGACGTGATCAACATCCTGCAGGATTACCAGATGGCCTACCTGGGCGGCAACGGCCTGATGGGCCAGCTGCAGTTCGACCTGACCAACAACCAGCTCGAGATGCTCGCGTACTCGCCGTGGGTGAAGTCCAAGAAGTACGAGCAGCTCAACTCCTTCGACCACCTGATCATGGAAGGCGAGGGCGACTCCTACACCATCGATTTCGACTTCGCGGAGCGCTTCAAGGCGTTCGCCCCTTCGTTTACGGCCGGCGACGCGAACGACCCGGACTACAACGAGGCGCTGAAGCAGACCATCACCGACGGCTACAAGGCCTACGAGGTCACCGAGAAGGACAAGCCGAAGAACGAGCAAGACTACGCCTACGTGGACGGCACCGTGGTGCACTGGCGCCCCGGCCAGACGAAGGTCGAGGGCACATTGCTTAACGACGGCGAAGCCGCCCCCGCCGGCGCCGTCATCCCCGATGTCGCCGGCGGGGACGACATGACCCGCGCACGCCACCGCATCGCGGCAGGCGCCGACGCGGTGTCCTTCTCCGACGACAAGCACCCGCTGTCTTCGGACCGCGGCTCCCTGCGCTGGAAGGACCCGAAGTTCAAGCACTCCACCGCTTGGTTCGAAACCGCCACCGGCGCCGACATCAACTCCGAGGAATTCAAGGACGGCTACACCGTGGAGGCCTTCCTCAAACTCGACGAGGACTGGAACGCCGACAACAACAAGTGGTCCAACGCCCTGGTCCGCGACGCCTCCGGCACCATCACCCACCCGGAAAACGAGGACGGCGACCCGATCCAGATGCTCGGCGTGTCCAGCCTGCGTGAGCTGCGCTGGTACTCCTACGGTGAAAATGGCGAGGGCTTTTCCAACTGGACCCACGAGGTGCCGAAGGGCAAGTGGATGCACATCGCCGTGGTCAACGACCCGGCAGACAAGTCCGTGACCATGTACGTGGACGGCTCCCCGATCCTGCGCGACGGCTACGGCCCGCTGGGCATGGGCGGCAACGGCGACAAGTGGCTTCTGGGCACCTCCGCCTGGGACAACGACAAGGTCGACGGCTGGTTCGGCAACATCGGCGAGATCCGCATGGTGGACCACCCGATCGGCCCGGACCAGTGGCTGACCGCCCGCGGCAAGGCCCCTGCGCCGACGACCGCGCCGACCACTGCGCCGACCACCACGGCCGCTCCCGCTGCTCCGGTGACGACGACCGTTTCGGTGCCGACCACCGTCACCGCCGAGCCGAAGCCGGCGGAGGACCAGGACGGCTCCTCCAACGGCTCCTCCAACGTGGGCAGCAGCATCGGCGCCTTCGCCGGTGGTGTGCTGGTGGGCGTGCTTGGCCTGCTCGCGGCAGTGCTCGCCGGCGCGGGCGGCGCGCTCCAGTGGGTGCTGGATCAGCTGCGCCCGTTCCTGCCTCAGATGTAGGTTCGCGGAAACGCGCAGGTCTATCTGCCGTAGAATAAGGCTATGACCAGTGTCTTCTACGCCACGTTCTACGGCTCCACACGCCAGTACGCCGAGGCACTGGTCGGCCGTCTCGGCACCGTCGCGCGCGAGCTGCCCGCCACCCTCGACGCCGCCGGCGGCCCCGTCGTCGTCCTCTCTCCAGTCCACGGCCCCTCGCATCCGGGCGTGCGCTTCATCAAATCACTGCCGGCGATTGACCGTCCGTTGGCTTTAGTCACTGTGGGCATGACGCCTGTCGACGCCGCAAGGCACGACGACGCTTCCGGCCCCCTCCTCGGTGACCGCGCCGGGCAAGTGACCCGCTTTTACCTGCCTGGCAGGCTGAACTACTCGGAGCTGACCACCGCCCACCGTTGGATGATGAAAGCGCTGGTGGGCGCGCTGCGGCTCAAGGGCCAGCGCACCGAAAACGAACAGGCGATGGTGGACAGCTACGGCCGGGACACGGACCGTGTGGACCTGACACTCCTCGACCCGGTTGTGGAGTGGGCGCAACGCGCCTAGCTCCCCGGTTATCGCTGCGCGTCGTGTTGCCTTATCATTCGTGTGGCGTATACCACTCATGTGTTAAGGAGTACCTTTGACCACTGCGGGCAAAGAGTTCAATTTGGAACACCTCACCGTCGCCGACAAGCGGCAGGTAGAGGAAAACCGGTCTGGCGCCGTCCCCGATGGCGGGACCCTGTCCTGGGCTATCACCCTGTTTGGCACCGCCGTCGGCGCCGGTATCCTGTTCCTTCCCATCGACGCCGGCAGCTTCGGCTTCGTCCCACTGCTGCTGATCACCCTCTTTATCGGCCCGATGGTGTTTTTCTCCCACCGCACCTACGCCCGCATCGTGGCCGCCTCCCCGGTCAAGGGCCTGGACGTGCTGCAGGTGGTCACCGCCCTTGCCGGCCGCAACCGCGGCCTGATGACGGGCCTGATGTACTGGCTGTCCATCTACCCCATCGTGCTCATCTACGGCGTGAGTATCACCAACACGATGGACAGCTTCGTGGTCAACCAGCTCCACGGCCCCGAAGTGCCGCGCTGGCTCATGGCCCTCCTGTGCGTCGGCGTGCTCACCGGCGCCTACGCCCTGGGCAAGAAGGCCACACTGGCCTTTGCCAACCTGCTGGTCTACCCCCTGATCATCGCGCTGGCCGCAGTGTCGTTCTACCTCATCCCTCAGTGGGACCTGGCCAGCTTCCGCTCCTACGAGTCCGACGTGTCGTTCTGGAAGGCGATGCTGCTGATCCTGCCGGTGTTCGTGTTCTCCTTCAACCACATGCCGGCGATGTCCCAGTTCGCCCTGGACGTGCAGAAGAAGTACCCGAATGACCTGGAGTCCACCAAGAAGGCCGTGGCGAAGACCGAGCTCATCACCACCGCGCTGCTGGTGGTGTTCACCATGTTCTTCGTGTGGTCCTGCACCCTGGCACTCGGCGCCGACGGCATGGACGCCGCCCGCGAGCAGAACATCCCCGTGCTGTCCTACCTGGCAAACGAGACCGACACGCCGTTTTTGGCCGTCCTCTCCCCGATCGTCGCGCTGTGCGCGATCGCCTCGTCCTACTTCGGCCACGTCATGGGCGCCGAGGAAGGCACCACCTACCTGGTGCGCGCCGTCGCGCCGGGTGCTGCAGAGCGACTGGACCCGAAGAAGCTGCGCTGGGGCATCTACGTGTTCATCTTCGTCACCACGGTGATCGCGGGCATTGTTAACCCGTCGATCCTGGACCTTATCTCCGTGGTCGGCGGAGTGTTCATCACATTCTTGGTGTACATCGTGCCGATGCTGTTGTTCCGCTACGCCAAGGACTACCAGCGCTACGCCAACAAGCCCGAAACCTGGTTCGTGTTCGTGCTGGGCACCGTGATCATGTGCGTGGCCATCTGGCAGATGTTCGCGGGCTAGAACCTAGAGGTGCACGACCTCAACGTCGTCCTTCTCCGCGAGGTACTCCGCCGCCACGGAGCGGTGGCAGGTGTCGGGGTCGGGGTCTGAGCAGAGGAGAGCGGAGCCGTCGATAAGCTTGGGCATCTCTCGCTCGGCGAACTCGGCGCGCAACTGCTTCGCAAACTCGTCGAACGGCAGGCCCTCCTTGCGGTAGGCGCGCATGAGGTCCTCGCTGGGCGCCAGCGCGAGCTCGTGGGAGTAGCCGATGCCCGCGATGGTGTCGAGGAACCACGGCAGGTCCGACTGCTTGGTAAATCCGGCGAGCTGGTTCGTGTTGTGCCGCCGGATATCCACGACCTGGGTTACGCCGTTGTCCCGCAGGATGTCGAAGAACTCCTCCGCGGTCTTCTTGCTGTAGCCGATGGTGTAGAGCCGCATGTTTGCGACTGTAGCGGTTGCGGCCGCCTTGCGGCGTTGCTTTCGCCCGGCTCGCAACAGTTAATATGCGAAACCGCGCATAAGTCTGTGGCCTGCAGGTTTAAAGCTGGACGTTTGTCCGGGATGTCAGATCTTACGAAACCGGTGCCCAAAAGATCTGCTAGTTCGGCGCCGAAGCCTATCGACGCCCAAGGGGTGGGCGCGGGGAGGGCCGGAGGTGCGTCGATAGGCAAGGGCCCTTAACTACACTGTCTAACCATGACTGAGGCGACCCCGCACCGCTATACGGCCGAACTGGCCAACACCATCGAGCAGAAGTGGCAAGCGCACTGGCGCGAGCACGGCACGTTTAACGCGCCCAACCCGGTCGGCGACCTTGCCACCGGCGAGGAGCTGCCGAAGGACAAGCTCAACGTCCAGGACATGTTCCCGTACCCGTCGGGCGCTGGCCTGCACGTGGGCCACCCGCTTGGCTACATCGCCACGGACGTCTACGCCCGCTACAACCGCATGCTGGGCAAGAATGTGCTGCACACTCTGGGCTACGACGCGTTCGGGCTGCCGGCGGAGCAGTACGCGATTCAGACGGGCACGCACCCGCGCACGACTACTGAGGCGAACATCAAGAACATGACCCGCCAGCTGGACCAGCTGGGCCTGGGGCATGACCGTCGCCGCGCCGTCGCCACGACGGATCCGGAGTTTTACAAGTGGACGCAGTGGATCTTCCTGCAGATTTACAACGCGTGGTTCGACGAGGAGCAGCAGAAGGCCCGCCCGATCGAGGACCTGGTGCGCGATCTCATGTCCGGCGCGCGCACCACGAAGGACGGCCGCAACTTCCGCGACCTGACCACGGAGGAGAAGCACAAGGCTATCGACGAGTTCCGCCTCGTCTACCTCTCCGACTCCATGGTCAACTGGTGTCCGGGGCTCGGCACCGTGCTGGCCAACGAGGAGGTCACCGCCGAGGGCCGCTCCGAGCGCGGCAACTACCCGGTCTTCCGCAAGCGTCTGCGCCAGTGGATGATGCGCATCACCGATTACTCGGACCGCCTGCTCGACGACCTTGACCTGCTGGATTGGCCGGAGAAGGTCAAGAGCATGCAGCGCAACTGGATCGGCCGTTCCCGCGGCGCGGACGTCGTCTTTGAGTCCCCCGCCGGCGACATCACCGTCTTCACCACCCGCCCGGACACCCTGTTCGGCGCGTCCTACGTGGTGCTTGCGCCGGAGCATGAGCTTGTCGACGAGCTGGTCACCGCCTCCTACCCCGCCGACGTAGACAGCCGCTGGACCGGCGGGGCAGATACCCCGCGCGAAGCGGTGGATAACTACCTGCGCTCCATCGCCGCGAAGTCCGACGTGGAACGCCAGGAGAACAAGGAAAAGACCGGCGTGTTCCTCGGCTCCTACGCTGTGAACCCGGTCAGCGGCGAAGAGGTGCCGATCTTCATCGCGGACTACGTGCTCACCGGCTACGGCACCGGCGCGATTATGGCGGTGCCGGCCCACGACGAGCGCGACTACGAGTTCGCCTCCGTCTTCGGCCTGCCGATTACCCCGGTGCTCGACGGCGACGTCTCCGAGGAGGCGTTCACCGGCGACGCCGCCCACATCAACTCCGCCAATGAAGACGGCCTGGATTTGAATGGTCTGGGCAAGGGCGAGGCGATTGAGAAGGCGGTCCTTTGGCTCGTCGATAGGCAAAAGGGCTCCGAGAAGATCCAGTACAAGCTGCGCGACTGGCTGTTCGCCCGCCAGCGCTACTGGGGCGAGCCGTTCCCGATCGTCTACGACGAAAACGGCCAGGCGCACGGGCTGCCCGAGGACATGCTGCCGGTCGAATTGCCGCAGGTAGAGGACTACAACCCGGTCGCCTTCGACCCGGAGGACGCCGACTCCGAGCCCGCCCCGCCGCTGGCGAAGGCCACCGACTGGGTCGAGGTGGAGCTGGACCTGGGCCACGGGACGCAGAAGTACTGGCGCGACACGAACGTCATGCCGCAGTGGGCAGGTTCCTCCTGGTACCAGCTGCGCTACATCGACCCGACCAATGCCGACGCCTTTGTGGACATTGAGAACGAGCGCTACTGGACCGGCCCGCACCCCGACGAGCACGGCGCGAACGACCCGGGCGGCGTGGACCTCTACGTCGGCGGCGTCGAGCACGCCGTGCTGCACCTGCTGTACGCGCGGTTCTGGCACAAGGTGCTGTTTGACCTCGGCTTTGTCACCTCCCAGGAGCCCTACCGCCGCCTGTACAACCAGGGCTACATCCAGGCGTACGCCTACACGGACTCCCGCGGCGTGTACGTCCCGGCCGCGGAGGTGGAGGAAAAGGACGGCAAGTTCTTCTACAACGGCGCCGAAGTCAACCGCGAGTACGGCAAGATGGGCAAGTCGCTGAAGAACGCCGTCGCGCCGGATGATGTGGTGCGTGACTTCGGCGCCGACACCCTGCGCGTCTACGAGATGTCCATGGGGCCGCTCGACACCTCCCGCCCGTGGGCGACGAAGGACGTCGTCGGCGCGCACCGCTTCCTGCAGCGCCTGTGGCGTTTGGTGGTCTCTGAGGCGTCCGGCGAGGTCTCCGTGGTGGACGCTTCGCTGACGGAAGACGACCTCAAGGCGCTGCACCGCACCATCGTCGGCGTGCGCGACGACTACGAGCACCTGCGCGATAACACCGTCGCCGCCAAGCTCATCGAGTACGTCAACTACCTGACCAAGACCTACCCGAACGGCGCACCGCGCGATGCCGTTGAGCCGCTGGTGCAAATGGTCTCCCCGCTCGCCCCGCACATCGCCGAGGAACTCTGGTCGGTGCTGGGCCACTCGGAGACCATCACCTTCGAGCCCTTCCCGGAGTTCGACGAGCAGTGGCTGGTTGACGACACCGTCGAGGTCCCCGTCCAAATCAACGGCAAGGTCAAGGCGCGCATCGACGTCGCCGCCGACGCCACCAAGGACGACCTCGAAGCCGCCGCACTTGCCGACGAGCGCGTGGCCGACCTGGTCGCCGGCAAGAACGTGGTCAAGGTGATCGCCATCCCGGGCCGCATGGTCAACCTGGTGGTGAAGTAGGGGTCTCGGGCCCCGTCGCCGGCGGGGTTGGGCCCCTCCCCTGCAAAATTGTTCACCCGCCGGGGCCTCCCCGGTGAACAAATCCCCCTTGAGCGGTAGATTTGTTCACTTTCCCCAGGTCGCTGAACTTCCGCTGCGGAATTGTTCACGGCGGGGTGAACAATTTCGCATTGAGAGCCGTGCCGACGGCCCGCCCGCCACCGAGGTCTGTGACTGGTGTGACTGATAAAATCCCAAGTGAACGCGACCAACGATCACGAAGGATGAGTGCATGTCCACCCCATACAATGGCGGCGGGTACGAGCCGTACCCGGAGCACCCGGAAGGCAGCCACCCCGAAAACGGGCCCGGCTACTCCGCCTACAACTCCCCCAGCTCCCCCAGCTCCGCCAACTCCTACGACGCCTTCGAGGTGAACACCGCGGCGTCGATGGCCGGCGCCTCGGCGCTGCGTTTCCACGGCCAGCAGCTCACGGACAACGTCCCCGGCGACGGCACCTCGCCGCACCCGATCAACGACCCGGCGTCGAATGGCTGGTTCCACGTGAAGGGCACCGGCAAGCTCGAGGTCATCGAGGCGCTGACCTGGGGCGTGAAGGCCGTGTTCTCCAACGCGAAGCTGTGGATCCCGCTGGGCGTGGTGTACACGGTGCTAGTGTTGCTGGGCCAGTTTTTGCCGGGCGCGGGCTCGCTGATCAGCCCGATCGGCATGTTGGCGTTTACCCCGTGGATGTATGGCGTGGCCTTGCAGCAGACGCTGGTGAAGCAGCTGACTTACAGCGACGCGAAGGCGCCGGCGTACGGCAAGACGCTGGGTGTGACGGCGCTGATCGGCGTCGTGGCCGGGATTGTTTCCATGATTCTCCTCATGGTGCTCGCGTTCGGCGCGCTGGCTTCCATCGATCCGGCAACGCTGCCGGATAACCCGGAAAATGTCTCCGCGGAGGAGATGTGGAACCTGGCGCGTCCGATTCTGGGCGCGCTGGCTGTCACGGGCCTGATTGGCCTTTTGGTCACGCCGTTTTTCATGTTCCAGATGTGGTACGCGGCGGATAATAACGGCTCGTTCGGTAACGCTTTTTCCGGCGGGTTCAAGGCTGGAGCGTCGAACTACCTGAAGATTTTGGGCTTCGTGGTGCTGGCCTTCTTGGTGAACATCGTTGGTGCGGCGCTGTTGTTCATCGGCCTTATTGTCACCGCGCCGGCAACGACGCTGGCTGCGGCGCACGCGTACCGCCAGATCTCCGGCGGTCCGGTGCCGAAAGAAGCTACAGCTTAACGACGGCGCGTCCGCTCCACCCACCATCGAGCAGCGAACGCCCAACTTCCGCTACGCCATCCAAACCGACTTCTTCGGTGCGGATGGCGTTGGTGTCTACGGACTCGTCGAGAAGCGCCCAGGCTTCGTCGCGGATGTCGTTTGGAGCGTCGACGGAGTTGATGCCCACCAGCTGCACCCCGCGCAGGATGAACGGCAGGACGCTGGCGGGCAGGTCGTTGCCGGCGGCCATGCCGCAGGCGGTGGCCACCCCGCCCCAGCGAAGCTGCGTCAGCGCGTTGGCCAGCACGGTCGAGCCGACGGTGTCCACCACACCCGCCAGGCGCGCCTTCTGCAGCGGCTTGCCCGGCTCGGAGAATTCGGCGCGGTCGAGCACCTCGGCGGCACCGAGTTCCTTCAGCCAGGCGCTATGCTTATCGACGCGCCCGGTCAACGCCCACACCTCATATCCGCGCGCGGCGAGAAGCTGCACGGCAATGGAGCCGACGCCGCCGGTGGCACCGGTGACGAGCACGGGGCCGTCGATAGGCGCAAGTGCGGCCCGCTCCAGACCTGCGACCGAAAGGGCGGCGGTGTAACCGGCGGTGCCGATCGCGGCGGCATCCTCCGCGGTGAAGCGGGAGGGCACGCGGGTGATGTCTTTAGCGTCGATACGCATCTGCGGGGTGTAGCCGCCGTGGCGGCGCTCGCCGATGCCGCGGCCGTTGACGGTGACAAGCGTGCCGTCCTCGAGGGTGCCCACCGCGTCGATGCCCGGCACCGTCGGCAGCTCGCGCAGGATGCCGCGGTTGCCGGATAGCGCCATCGCGTCCTTGTAGTTCACCGAGGAGTGGCTCACGTTGATCAGGGTGTCGCCCTCGCCCGCGAATGCCGCCTGCGTTTCTACGATCTCCGGTCCATTCTCAGTGACAATCAAGCTGCGGTTCATGGTCGCCAGCATAGGCGCACAGTACGGTGGGCCGGGTGAAATCAGCGAGCAGAACCAACAACGCCGCCGCCCACGTCGCGGCGGTGGTCGTGACTGCCTTGGTCGTGCTCGCGTTCACGGTGGGCAAGGCGTTCGTGTCCATTCCGGGGCTGTGGTCGGCGGAGGCGCACCAGCTCAGCCAGGTCCGCCTGAACCCGCTGGAGACCTTCGAGCACGCGCGCGTGTGGTGGGGGCCGTGGCTAAACCTGTTCGGCAACATCGCGCTGTTCGCCCCGGTCGGCTTCATCGCCCACCGCGGCTCGGTAGCACGCGCGGTGCTGGTGGGGCTTGTGTGCAGCCTCGGCATCGAGGTCACGCAGTACCTGTTCGCGTGGGGCTACAGCGATACTGACGACGTGCTCTGCAACACCGCCGGGGCGGCGCTGGGGGCCGGGGTGGCCGGAGGGACGTCGAAAAGCAATCGCGCAACGGTGCTGTGGAGCATCGCCGCGGCCGGCGCGGTAGTGCTCACCGTGTGGGCGGCGCTAGGGTTGAGCGCATGAGCGAGCGCGGATGGTTTACCAGGCGGGTCTTCCCCGACGGCGGGGAGCCCGACCCGCGCTTCACGCTGGCCAACGAACGCACCTTCCTCGCCTGGACCCGCACCGCGCTGGCGTTTCTCGCGGGCGGGATCGCGCTGGAGGCGTTCGAGCTGCCTGGCATCGAACCCGGCGTGCGCCGCGTTGCAGCCGCCGCAGTCATCATGATCGCCATGGCCATTTCCGCAGGTGCCGCGGTGCGCTGGGTGCGCATCGAGCGGGCCTTGCGTCACGACGAGCCCCTGCCCGCCCCCGCCATCATCCCCGTTTTGTGCGTGGTGGTGTTTGTCGCGGCGGTGGTTGTGGCGGTGAGCCTGCTCGCATGATCGCCGTCGCCGATCCCGGCCTGCAGGCCGAACGCACCGCCATGAGCTGGACGCGCACCGCGCTGGCCATGCTCGTCTGCGCGGCGACGCTTTTGCGGTGGGCCGGTGCTTACCCCGCGCTGATCGTGGTGGCGTCGGTGGCGTTGGCGGCAGGTGCGCTGGTGATCGTGGCGCTGAACCGGCGGGCGTACCGCTTCGAGGCATCCGCGCTTGCCGACGAGCGCAGCGAACCCAACGCCGCAGCCGTGTTCCTGTTGAGCGCGATGACGCTCGGGACCGGCGGGCTGGGTCTGTACCTGGTGGTGTCAGCGGGCGGGCTCTCGTAACGGTTGACAATCCGGCGATTGTGGCGCTCTATTTCCCCAGGTCGCGAAAACGAGCCGTTAACTTTTACGAGCGCCGACCGCTGGTGTAGTGGTCGTAGTGCATCTCCAGCAGCTGCAGGCCCTGCTCGGTGCAGAAAATCTGGGCAGGGGCGGTTTCGCGAAGGATGCCGAAAGCCTCCAGCCAGAACAGCCAACTCTCCGCCTCTGGGTTAAGCGGTTCGTCGTCGACGACCCACTCCACGATGGAACGCCAAATTTCCTCGCCCATCAGTTTTTCAAAGCCGAGGCGGATGTTGTCGGCGGCCTTGGGAATAGGGTTGTCGTGGTTGAGAAAAGCCAGGCCTGCTTTGGTGGGGGTCAGCTCGCCGCCGCGCTTTTTCAGCAGGCGGGCGTCGAGGAGCAGGTCAGCGACAGTGTTGGGAAACGGCAGCTCCGTCAGGTCGCGCACTTCCACGGCGAACGAGGCAGGCATCCCCCCGTGCTCGTACGGCACCCCGGGGGAGAAAATGCGCATGAGCTCGGCGAAAACATCGGTGAGATCGGGTAGATCGTCGAAGGAGTCTGGCCCGAAGCCGGGGAAGCCAGGCACGCCCGGCACGCTCTGTACCGCCGGCGGACCAGGCATGCTCGGCACGTCGGGAACCTCCACCCCGTCCGGCCCGCCGAGCATTTCGCCGAAGAACTCGGTCACGGCATTGATCATGGTGGGGTTGCGCTCCGGGTGCGGGTCCATGTCGATGATCTGGAGCAGGTCCGGGCGGGACTGGAGGAAGTCGTCGAAGTGCTGGGCCAGGCCGGGGCCATCGGTGCCTTCATCGGCGGCGGCGACTTCGTCGAAGAACATCTCCTCGGCGACGTTGCCGATGCGGGTGGCCACGGAGACCGGGTCGGCCTGTGTCATGCGGTCGAGCATGCGCTCCGGCGGCATGACGGGCAGGTAGGAAAACATCAGGGTGATGGTCTCCAAGTCCGGCTCGATGCCGGCGGCCAAAAGGCGGGCCTGGTGGCGGAAGGTGGTCATCAGCTCTGGCCCCGAGCAGGCTTCGACGACGTCGGGCCCGGCTGCGTCGATAAGCATGGGCGTAGGGCCCTCGATGTTGGAGGGACCCAGAACCTCGACATGGATGTTCCAATTGGCCGCCGGGTCGTAGACGTAGGTCATGGGCCGCATCTCGGCGACGGTGAGCTCGTCTTCCTGGTGCTCGCCGGGGCCGGGCGCGGCGGTGTAGACGGAACGCTGCGCGCCTTCTTGGCTGACGTAGAGGTGGGTGGCGGCGCCGGTGAAACCGAGGGAGGCGTCGATGATCTGGGAGAGTTCGCCCAGCGTCATGGTCTCTTCGACGTTGACGCAGCGGGAAATTTCGGGCGAGGTGCCCTCCACGAACATGAGCACTGAAACGGTCATACCGGCAACCTTACGGCCTAAACTACGAATAGGAAGGCGCACACCACGGCGGTCACCGCGCCCGCGGTCAGCGGCACGGCGGTGCGGCGGACCACGTCAATCGGGTTGACCTGGAGCGCACCCGCGACGATGAGCACCGCGGCGTTGACCGGGGAGGCCTGGCGCATGGTGTTGGAGGCGGCCCAGATGGAGGTGAGCATCTGCGGGGCGGACACGGCGGAGTCCGCCGCGATGCCCGGCACCATCTCGGAGAAGGCGAAGTAGGGCGCCACGCCGGAGCCGGTGAGCAGCGCCATGGTGGCGGTGGCCAGCACAAACACCAGCACCATCAGCACGGCGGCGCCGGAGGATGCCTGCGCCAGGTTGGTCAGACCCTCGATCACGCCCATCTGGGTGATGCCCTCCACCAGGATGGCGGCGGCGACGATCAAGGAAACCACACCGGCTGCACCCTCGCCGAGGCCCTTGAAGAACTCCTGCAACGAGTCGGCGGCGTAGTTGACGTCGCGCAGCCGGATCGCCTCGATGATCATGGTGATCATCAGCGACACCACGGTCACTGGCAGGATGCCGGCCTCAAACGAGATGACGCCGAGGCGGTTGAGCGCCGCGGAGACGATGATCAGCAGCAGCGGCAGCAGCGGCAGGATGGCGTAGAAGCCGGGCAGGCCCTCGGCGCGTTCCACGGCTTCGCGGATGCGGCGGTCGGACTCGTCGTCCCTGGCTGCCTCAAGCTCGGTGTCCGACGCGCCAGCGCCGGACTTGACCAGGTCTTTCTTATCGCAGTGGTGCTGCCACCACATGTGGGTAAACGCGATGACGATCAGCGCGGGGATGGTGGCTTTGGCCACGTTGCCGAAGGTGAACTCGGTCACCGACATGCCGGTCAGGTCCGCGGCCTGGATCAGGCCGGCCTCCAGCGGCGACGGGGCGATGGTGGAGGCGGTGGCCACGATCGCGCCGACGGTCAGCGGCGTCAGCCCCGCGGCGATCAACGCGGGCATCAGCGTGGCCACGAGCAGCAGCGACAACGCACTGGCGGAAGGCACGACGAAGGACAGAAGCGTCGCGACGGCAAACCCGATGGGCACGAGCCAGTAGGAGCCGTGGAAGCGGCGCAGCGGGCTGGACAGCGCCACCACGGTCTTGGCATCGGCGCCGATGTGGCGCATGTAGCCGACGAAGCCGAACAGCACCATGATCGCCATGCCGGTGCCGGCGAAGCGCGACTTGAACAGGGACTCGATGATCAGCAGCTCGTCGTAAAACGCGTTGCCGGAGGATTCGATGTCCGCGGTGGAGTGGTCGATACGCCCGGTAGCTGCGGCGATCATGAGCAGCAGCACGCCGACGGCGAAGATGGAGGAGGCCGCGTGGACCTTCCTGGCAATGAAATAGCCGACGGCGATGACGGCGAGAATGGCGAAGAAAATATAAAGCACGCTGCGATTATGCAGCGTGAAACCGCACCCCGCAGGGTGAATGCGCAGGGTGTGGCAAATGTCTCCGCAAAGCCGGGTAAATTACGCCGGCTGGCCGCCCAGGATGAGCACGTGGGCGATGTTCTCGGAGCGGTTCTTCAGCCCCAGGGTGCGGTGGCCGGCGTCCAGCATGCCGGCGGAGTGCGGCGGCACCGGGGTGTTGTTGACGGTGATGTCGCCGTCGGGGGCGACTACGGCGTACTGGAACTCCTCGTACACGGTGACCGCCAGTTCGGTTTCAGGCGCGATGGTCAGCTGGGCTGCCACGCAGGGCTCGCTGGTTTCCACGGTGCCGGCGCGGCCGAACATGCGTCCGGCGAAGACAAAGGCCTCACCCGCGGATTCGGTGGTCACGCTACGCAGGCCAAACGCGTCCGGTTGGGCGCGCTGGATTTTGTCGGGGACCGCTTCATCGCTGATCAGCACTTGCACCTGTGCGCGCTCGAGCACACCGCCGAGGCGTGCGGAGCCGTCGTGCCGCCAGGCAAAGGATTTGCAGCCCGCGGGAGTGTCGTCGGGTCCGCCGAGGCCCCTGAGGAATGCGACCCCGCGCCAGGGGCCAGCGTTCAGCTCAATGAATGACATGGCGGCCAGCTTATATGATCCGGCGCTGCCGGGCTTCCTCCACGGCCGCGGTGCGGTTGTCCACCCCGAGTTTGGAGTAGATGTGGATCAGGTGCGTCTTCACTGTCGCCTGCGAGATGAACAGCTGCTGGGCGATTTCCTTGTTGGAGGCGCCGGTTTGCAGCGCGCGCAGCAGCTCAATCTCGCGCGCGGACAGCGTCTCGGCCGGGTTGACCAGCCGGTCCGCCAGCACGTTGGCCACCTGCGGCGAGAGCACTCTTTTGCCTTGCGACGCGCTCCGCACCGCCTCATACAGCTCTTCCTCCGGCGCGTCCTTGAGCAGGTAGCCCATCGCCCCGGCCTCCACCGCGGCGACCACGTCGGCCTGGGTGTCGTAGGTGGTCAGGATCAACACCGGCGGCCCGCCGGCGGCGACCAGGCGGCGCGTCAGCGCGATGCCGTCCGCGCCGGGCATCTGGATGTCGGAGACCACCACGTCCACCCCCTCGGGCACCTCGGCGCCGCCGTCGGCGGCCTCGGCGATGACTTCCACGCCGTCGAAGGAATTCAGCACGGCGCGCAGGCCAGCGCGGACGACCGGATGGTCGTCAATAAGCATGACGTTCAGTGTCATCCGTTCTCCTCCACAGGCAGGGTTGCGGCGAGGACGTTGCCTTCCACCGTGAGCTCGCCACCGACCTCCTCCACGCGGGCGCGCAGGCCCTTCAGGCCGTAGCCCTCGGGCCCGGTGATGCCGCGGCCGTTGTCGAAGACGTCGATGGTTGCGGTCGCACCAAGCCTATCCACGGTCACCACCGCCGACGAGGCACCGGCGTGGCGCACGATGTTGCTCAAGCCCTCGCGCACGACGCGCTCCGCCACCGATGCGCAGGGTTCTGGCAGGTCAACGGCCTGGACGCGGACCTCGAGCTGCTCGCCGAGCGCTCGCTGGCGGTCCTGCGCGTGGCGGGCCAGGCGCTCCAGGCGCACCGGCAGCGTCTCGCGTGCAGGGGTTTGCGCTTGCGTGCCGGCGGAGTTCTCGGCGACGAAGCGGCGCGCCTCCGCCAGGTTGTCGGAGGCGGTGGAGCGGATCACGTCCAGCGTCTCCCGCGCCGGGTCGCCCTGCGTGAGCTGTTTGTCCATCGCGCGGCCCAGCAACACGATGGAGCTCAAACCCTGCGCCATGGTGTCGTGCACCTCGCGCGCCAGGCGGGCCCGCTCCTCCGCCACGCCCGCGGCGTGCTCGGCCTTTGCCGCCTCGCGCTGGGCGGCCTTGAGGTCCTCTGCCATCTGCCGGTAGTGGTCCGCCTCAGCGCGCAGCGCCTGGTAGGCGTGCACGATGATCACCGCCAGCACGGTGCCGATGGTGGGGCCGATGACCGCGCCGGGCCCGCCGCCCGGCGCGGTGGCGGATAGCGCGACGGCCAAAAACGCCGCGGTGGCCGCGAGCTCCCACCACGTGGTCAAAGGCACGCACGCCAGCATGACCAGCGGGAACTCCAGCCACACGAACTCCTCGGACATCTGCACCAGCCCCACCCACAGCGCCGCGACCACCGCGAGCCAGGCGTACGGCGCCCATGCCGGGTAGTCCTTGCCGTGGAAGTGCCAGACGGTGCCGGCCATGTACACGCAGGCGAAGGTCAACGGCAGGGCTAGAGCTGCCAGCGGGGCGTCGCCACGCAGCTGCCCCACAAGCCCCACCGCAAGCAGCACGGCGACGAGCACGTGCAGGCTCACGCGCAGAAAATCGAGCAGACGGGTGGTGGACAACATGCGTCTGAGCGTAGATCAACCGATCGGTTGACCGGGATTTCAACCGCCCGCGCGATGTGGAGCAGTGCAGGTCAACGGCAGGATTGAAGCCATGTTCGTAGGAATCAGAGAAATCACGTCAGCCAAGGGGCGCTTCGGGCTGATCGCAGGCACCGTGGCGCTGATTACGCTGCTGGTGGTCGTGCTCACGGGCCTGACCGCCGGCCTGGGCAAGCAAAACACGTCCGCGCTTGAGGCGTTGGACCCGAAGTCCGTGGTCTTCCAGGACCCGGACGACATCTCGTTCACCACCTCCCGCGTCGAGGCGCGCGACGGGCTCACCCCGCTCGGCGCCAGCCAGATGCTCATGACCAAGGACAACGGCGAGGACGCGGCCGTGGCCATCCTGTCGCTGCCGAAGGGCACCGAGCTTCCCGGAGGGCAGCAGCTTTCCGACGAAGCCGTGGCCGCACCCTCCCTCGAAGTGGGCGAGGGCGAGACCGTGACCGTCGCGGGCAACGACATCACCGTCGGCGCCATCGGCGAGGACCTCGCGTTCTCCCACTCCCCCGTCCTGTGGGTGCCCACCGGTTTCTGGCAGGCCGCAATGCACACCGGCGCCGACGGCTCTGTGCTGTTGGCAGACCACGAGGTCGACGGCGGAGTGGGCCTGAAGGAGGCCTTCGCCGGCCTGCCGGCGTACTCCTCGGAGCAGGGCTCGTTGAAGCTCATCCAGGGCTTCCTCTACGCCATCGCCGCGCTGGTGATCATCGCCTTCCTCACCGTGTGGACGATGCAGCGCACCCGCGACCTGGCCATCCTGAAGGCCATCGGCGCATCCAATAAGTACCTGCTCAAGGACGCTCTCGGCCAGGCAGCGGTAATCCTGGGCATCGGCGCGCTCATCGGTGGCGTTGCGGCCTTCGGCCTGGGCCTGCTCATGCAGGGCGGCGCACCGTTCTCCCTCAGCGCGCTCACCGCGATCGCTCCCCCGGTTGCCATCTGGGCGCTGGGCATGGTCGGCGCCCTGATCGCTACCCGTTCCATCTCGAAAGTTAACCCTCAAGCGGCTCTTGGAGGTGTCGCATAATGCTCGAACTCAACGATGTCACCGTCGCATTCAAGGACGGCCAGGAAATGCGCACCGTCCTGGACCACCTGGAGTTCACCGCCAAGCCCGGCGAGATGACCTTCATCGTCGGCGAGTCCGGCTCCGGCAAGTCCACCCTGCTGTCCGTGGCAGCCGGCCTGATCACGCCGGACTCCGGCACCGCGAAGCTCAACGGCGAGGTGGTGGACAACGATGTGCGCCGCGACAAGATCGGCATGATTTTCCAGCAGGCCAACCTCATCGCCGCGCTGAACGTGCGCGACCAGCTTCTGGTCACCGACCACATTCGAGGACTGCGTCCTCGAAGGGAGAGGGCGGAGGAACTGCTGGCCACCGTCGGCCTGGAGGGTCTGGGCGACCGCCGCATCGGCGAGATGTCCGGCGGCCAGCGCCAGCGCGTCGGCATTGCACGTGCGCTCATGGGCGAGCCGGCACTTTTGCTTGCGGACGAACCCACCGCCGCCCTCGACGCCGACCGCTCCCAGGAGATCGTGCAGCTGCTGCGCCAGCTCACCACGGAGCGTGGCATCGCCTGCGGCTTTGTCACCCACGACCGCTCCCTGATCGAGAGCACCGACGAAGTCTTCGAACTCGGTGTCAACGCCCCGGCCTACGCCTAAACTGGCGCGAGTGTTCTACTGCGCCCCCGGCCCCGCCCCGCTGGATCCCACCCTGCTTGCCAGGGAGATCGAGCGCAGGGCGGGGCTTTCGTCGTGCGAGCCCCAGGTGCGCACCCTTCCGCAACTGCCTGACGACGCCCTGACGGCCGGCGACGGATACTGGCTGGCGGGGCGCAGTGTCGTGGATAATCTGCGTGCTTTGGATAGCAACGTCGTGGCGTACGCAGTCGGCGAGGCGTTCATCGTGACCTCGCTGCAGGAGATGGGCTCGACGATGCTGCGCGGCCGCGACCTTGTGCGCGTGCCGCACGGCATCTTCCGTGTGCCAGAGTGGGGCCAGCGCACGTATGTTGCCGGCGAGACCGCCGAGTTCCTGCGCCGCTACCTCGAATTGGAGGCGGCCGGGCGGTTCATAGAACCCGCGCGCTACCGCAGAAGGGACCGGGAGCGCGTGGCCATGACGGTAAACGCCAACGCGCCGAGCACCGCCGTGGACAGCAACGTGCCGCCCAAGTAGCCCAGGTCCACCGTGGCGGCGCCCAGCGCCGAGCCGGACGCGATGCCCACCTGGAAGGTCACCACGTACACCGAACTGACCAAATCCTGGTTGCGCTGGCCCGCGAACAGGAAGATCGTGGTGGCCACCGTGGGCAGCGCGCCCGCGGCGATGCCGAAGACGACGATCACCGCGAACATGCCGATCCCCGTGCCATAGTGCAGCGCGAGCAGCCCCGCGATGCCGGAGGCCACCAGCGTGGCCGTGGCAATGCCGTTGAGGCGG
Source organism: Corynebacterium pilbarense (assembly GCF_026930265.1). Lineage (NCBI taxonomy): Bacteria > Bacillati > Actinomycetota > Actinomycetes > Mycobacteriales > Corynebacteriaceae > Corynebacterium > Corynebacterium pilbarense. The sequence goes on along the minus strand of NZ_JANRML010000013.1, from coordinate 35,619 downwards.
ATCATGCGCGCATCCACCAGGCGACCCGACAAGGTCACACCGACCAGCCCCGCGATGCCGTAGACAGCCACACCGTAGGGCACGAACCGGTGGCCGGCGGTGGCCTCGATGAGCAGGGCCAGGTAGGTGAAGGTGACAAAGATGGCCATCACTGCCAGCACCAGGTAGATGACCAGGGACGGGATGGCCGACTGCGTCGCCTTCGCGCCGGTCTGCTGCGCCGGTGGCCTAGCGGGCAGGCTGGGCAGGGAGATCACCAGCATGACCAATGCGCCGACCACCGCGGCGCCGAGCACCCAGGTGGAGGCGCGCCAGCCAATCGCGGAACCCATTGCCGTGGTCAGTGGCGAGCCAACCACCATCGACAGCGTCGAACCGAACGACACCGCAGCGACCGCCTTGCCCATCTGCCCCGGCGGCGCAATGCGGGCAGCGACCGGGTTGACCAGCGACCAGAACAGACCGTGGGTCAACGCCGCGGTCACACGGCCCGCCACCAGCGTGGCGTAGCTTGTTGCCGTGGCCTGCAGGACAATGCCGCCGAGGAGAAAGACCAGTGTCGCAATGAGCAGGTAGCGCCTGTCCACCTTCCGCGTGACGTGCATCAGCGGAATAGTCACCACCGCCACCAGCCCGGCGTACACGCTCATGAGCAGGCCGATCTGGCCTTCGGAAACGTTTAGGTCCCGCGCCATCGGCGAGATCAGGCCGATGGCGAACATTTCGAACGTGACGTACACGAACGCGGCGAAACTCATCGCCGCCAGCGGGACAACAGGAAACTTGGCGGTCTGGTCGGTGTTGGGCACCCGGTTAAGTTACGACTGCTGGTCAGCCAGCGCAAACGCTGCGCCCGCAGCGCCAAGGGCCACCAAGATCGCCACGATCACACCGATGATCGCACCCGTGCTCGCGGAGGAGCCGCCGGACGTGGTGTCCGCGGTCTGCTCCGTCCTGTGGGTGGTCTGAGACACCGTCAGGCTGGTCATCTTGTCGGTGGTCACCGTCGTGGTGACGTTACCGTTGACGAGAGTGTGGGTCACAGTGTCCTTGCTCTTGCCGGCCTGTCCACTCGGCACCTCGTAGGTGCTCGTCGTCGGCGTGGTGGTCGGGGCATCCGGGTTCGTGCCGTCGGTAGGCAGCAGTGCGTTGCCGCCACCTTCGGCGCAAGTCTTACGGGCCTCTTCGAACGCCACCATCAACCGAGCCACACGACGCGCCTGTTTCACATCCGGCAGCTGCTCGTAGGCATCAACCCATGCCTCAACCTGGTCCTTGGGCATCGCCGGGTAGTCACGCGACTGCTGCTCAATCAACTCATCGCGGTCTGGAATCAGCGCGAACTCTGCGAAGCCGTCCCGGGCTGGCACCGTGATCTCGCCGCTTTGCACAGCGTTATCGACGATGTCCCAGTACTTGGTCATGTCGAACGCCTGGTGGTCACTGACCGCAGCCGAATTCCACACCTGCGTGAAGTACGCGCGGGAAGAATCGATGTCTGCGCCGGTGCTTTCGGCGACACGCTGCGCCCACATCTCGATGTTGGCTTCGAGGTTGCTGTTGAAGTAGGTCACGTAGGATCCGGTGTACAGCTCCAAAAACGGCGCGACGGAATCCGAAGCGGCCGGGTACAACTGCTCGAACGCGGAAGCCCAGCGGGCCCGCTCATCTACCGCACCGATGCCGACATTGCGGTCGAGCGAGTCAATGAACTTACGTTCAGGGTCATTTACCTTCAACGAGCACACGCCTTCGCTGGGCTCGCCCACGGTAGCGGCACCGGCGGAAGGCACGACAAGCGCCGCCGCCGCCGTTGCGGCTGCGCAGGTGAGCGCTACTATCCTCCGATTTTTTAACACACCGTTAGCGTAGCGCAGGGGGATGACTGCTCAGCATTCGGAAGATGGGTGACATGGCTCTCTTGTACGGCCTGAGCCGTTTAAATTCGGGGAAAGTGCAGGTTGCCGGAACGTTAACTCAACCTTCTAAGCAAAATAAAAGGTTAATTTTCACCATTCGTACGCCCTTTAAGGGGCATTTTCGCTTGTCGAGTGGTAAATTACGCGCTTGTAATTCAAAGGTATTTACGTTTTTTATGCGAGTGGGTCGTGGGGCGTTCTCTTTTGCGGTTTCTGCTGTTTTCTGGGGGTTCTTGCGGGGTTTCGGCGGTTTGCGGTATTCGGCATTAAGCGGCGATTATCGAGATCCTGAAAGCTGGATCCGCGGTTATGGGGCGGTCGGTACAGCATCCAGGCGGTATCTTCCCTGAGCTTGCGGACTCCGCAACTCCGCATTGCGGACAATCAAGCGGGGACCAACTATTGGTCTGCACCCGCCAAATTCGCGCCGGGATGTCTGGGTCGGTGGGCTGTTTCCAGCTACAAGGGCCCAGCTATTCGACGTAAAACGGCGATTGTTGAGGACCTGATAGCTGGATCCGCGGTTATGTGCTAGCCCTTGCCCGCGATGCGCGAGGCGATGTCGCGGGCGAAGGGGCTCACACCGCCGATGGTGCCTGCGCCCGGGCCGTTCAACGAGTCGAACCCAAGGACGAACAGGCCCGGCGTGTCCAGGCCGTGCTCCAGACCGCGGACGGGCGACAGTGCGGGGCGAAAGCCGGTGGCCCAGATCAGCACGTCGAAATCCGACAGCTCGTCCAACGACCCGACCATGGGCTCGGCGTCCAGCAGGTCGAGTGATCGGGCGCGGCGGACTTCGGGGACGAGGACGATGTCGCCGCCGAAGTCGGCGCCTCCGGGATCGTCCTCGCCGCGTGAGATGGCGACGAAGCGCTCGCGGTTGCGGCGGAAAAGCTGCTCGCCGTCGACATCCTCGGGCATGAACGCGGGCGGTCGACGGGTAAACCACTGCACGTCGACCCCGGCTAGGCCAAGGTCGGCGACGATCTGTGCGCCGGAGTTTCCGCCCCCGACGACAGCGACGCGCTGCCCGGCGAAATCCTCCGGCCGCCGGTAGTGAGCCGAGTGCACCTGCTGCCCCGCGAACGAGCCGGGGATGAAGGGCACAAACGGTGCGGACCAAATGCCGGTGGCCATCACCACGTTGCGGGCGGAGTGGCCGTTGAGGTGGAAGGCGGAGCCGTCGTGACGCACGTGTTTGACGCGCTCACCTCGGCGGATGGGCAGGTCGTAGCGCTTTTCGTAGGCGGTCAAATACTCAACGACGTGATCGCGCGGCGGGTACCCGTCGTAGTGGGGCATGGGCCAGCCGGGAAGGTTGGAAAACTCCGCGCGGGAGAACAGGGTCAGTGCGTCCCAGTAGTGCGGCCACGCCCCGCCGGGGGTGTCGGAGGCGTCCAGCACCACAAAATCCGCGCCGTATTTGCGCAGGTAATACGACACGGCCAGCCCGGATTGGCCGGCGCCGACAACGACAGCGTCAAGCATTGGTCATCACCGCCGTGGCGCTACGGATGTGCTCGGCGATGCGGCTGGCGGGGGCGGTGGCCTCGCCGAACGGGGTGTCGGCCGCGAGCGCGGCTGCCAGGGCGTGGATATTGGCGGAGTGGTTCAGGGACTCGTCGACCTCCGTGGCCAAAAAGCCCGGATCGCCCAGTTGCGCGGCCGCGTGCGCCATCCGCGCCCCTGCGAGGCCGGAGAGCACGTCTCCGGAGCCCGGGGTGGCCGCCCAGGAGTGGCCGGCATCGATGGCGTAGGCGGTGTCGTGCCCCGGGGTGGCGACCAGGGTGGCCCGGCCCTTTCGCACAACGGTGCAGCCCAACTCCCTGGCCAGGTGCAGGGACTCCACGAAGCGGTTCGAGGCGGGCAGCCGTGTCGCCGCGAGCAGGCGCGCGAACTCGCCGTCGTGGGGTGTAAGCACCGTCGGATGCTCGCGGGCGGTGGCCTGGGCGAGAAGGTCGGGGTGCTCGGCGAGGAGGGTGAGGCCGTCGGCGTCGATAAGCACGGGCACTTCCTGGCGCAGAATCCAGGCGAGCTCGTCCGCCGCGACCTTGTCGGTGCCGGCACCGGGGCCGAACACCCACGCCTGCACCCTTCCCGCTTCTTCGAGCTTTTGCGTGACCACGACCTCCGGGTGTGCCCGCACCACCTCAGCGGCCTGCGGCCCCACGTAGCGCACCATGGACGGCGTGGCGTACAGCGCCCCGGCCACCGCCAGCAGCGCCGCTCCCGGATACTGCTCGCTGCCAGCGCGGACGCCCACTACTCCCCCGCTGTACTTGTCGTCCGCGGGCTGGGGCGCCACGGTGTAGACACGCGCTGGCTGCATGGGTTCGAGCGGCGCGCTGAACTTCATGCGTGGCGGCACGGCGCGGCTGGCGTAAAGGAGCAGGGTATCGCCCAGTTCACCTTCGTCGCTGAGCTGCTCCAGCGTTTCGGAGAGCGTCTCCTCGCCGATGCCGATGTCCGCGAGCAGCTGCGTGCCGCACGCGGGATTCAGCACGTGGGCGCGGCGCCACCCGCCGAAGGTGACGGTAGCGTCCGCGTGAACGTGCAGGTCCGCCCCGTCGCCGGTGTCCGCGTCGATGCCGGAGGGCACGTCCACGGACAACACCTTGGTCAGCGGGAAGTCGATGAACTCCACCACCTCAGCGAGATCCCCGCGCAGGCCGGCGGTGCCGCCGATGCCGGTGATGGCGTCGATGGCCAGTACGTAGTCCCACGGGCTCTCCGGCATCGCGTCTAACACGGTGCCGCCAGCGCGCCGGAACGCCTCAAGCGCAGGCTCGTGCGCGCTACCGGTGGTGAGGTAGGCGTCCACGTCCTCCCCCTGCTCGGCAAGTTCCGCGCCGGCGTAGAGTCCGTCGCCGCCGTTGCCGCCCGGGCCCGCCAGCACCAGGATTGCACCGTCGCGGTCTGCCGTGTCCAGCATGTCTCGCGCCGCCTGCGCCACAGCCGCGGCGGCACAGCGCATCAGCTGGTCGGGCTCCGTCTGGCTCTCCAGCAGCGGTTGTTCTGCCTGGCGGATGTGCTCCGCGGTCCAGGTGAAGTCGTGCATGCGTAACAGGGTACGCGCGGTTCACAGTGCCTGGCAGGACGGGCAAAAGAACAGGTTGCGGCCCTCAAACTGCTGCTTTTCCACCGGGTGCCCGCACACGTAGCAGGGCTCGCCGGCGCGGCGGTACACGTAAACCTCTCCCCCGTGGTCATCCTCGCGCGGGGCGCGCTCCATCGCCTCCGGCGCGTGCTCGGGCCGCACTGTGTCTATGCGCCCGGTAGCCACGCCCGCGGCCATCAGCGAAACCAGGTCGGACCAGATGGCGTCGAAACGCTCGCGCCCAAGCTCCCGGCCCGGAGTAAACGGGGAAATGCCCTGGCGAAACAGCGGTTCGGCGCGGTAGATGTTGCCCACGCCGGCGAAGTAAGCCTGGTCCATCATGAGCGAGCCGATGGGGCGCCGGGAGCGCCGCACCCGCTCGAACAGCGCGTCCGGGTCCGCCGCAGGAGAGAGCGGGTCCTCGCCCGCGGCGTCGAGGATCGCTTGCTGCTCCGCCGGGGTGACGTAGGCGCATTTCTGCGGGCCGCGCAGGTGCGCTGCGGTATCGCCCGCTCCCCCGTCCGGCACCAGCCGCAGCCGGATCTGGCCGCGCAGCGTGTCCGCCGGTTCGAAGGAAAACTTCCCTATCAGGCCCAGATGCACGTGCACTGTCGCGTCCGTGAACTGCAAAAACAGGTGTTTGCCGTGGGCTGACGCGTGGGTGAGCGGAGTGCCGTCGATAAGCGAAGGCTCGAAGCGCCCCTGCGGCGAGCTCGCGGAAATTGGCGCGGGGCGGAAGTCCGCGTTGAACCGGCGCGCAAGCCGGTGAATCACATGACCCTCAGGCACGGGGGCTGACTGTACTATTGCTCCCATGCCGTATGAGATCGGGTTCGACCGCGAAAAATACATTCAGATGCAATCCGAGCACATTCAGAAACGGCGCGCCGAGGTGGGCGGCAAGCTCTACCTGGAAATGGGCGGAAAGCTTTTCGACGACAACCACGCCTCCCGCGTCCTGCCCGGGTTCACCCCCGACAACAAGATCGCCATGCTGGACCGGATCAAGGACGAAGTGGAGATTGTCATCTGCTTCAACGCCGGCGACGTCGTGCGCCAGAAAATGCGCGCTGATCTGGGCATCACCTACGAAGACGACGTGCTGCGACTTGTGGACGTGTTCCGCGACCGCGGCTTCTTGGTGGAAAACGTGGTGGTCACGCAGCTGGAGGGCCACAACCAGAACGTCGAAGCGTTTGTGGAGCGCCTGGCGCGCCTGGGCCTGAAGGTCTCGCGCCACTACATGATTGCGGGCTACCCCAACGACACCGAGAAGGTGGTCAGCGAGGAAGGCTTTGGCCGAAACGACTACGTGGAAACCTCCCGCGACCTGGTGGTGATGACGGCGCCGGGGCCGGGCTCCGGCAAGCTGGCCACCTGCCTGTCGCAGGTGTATCACGAGCACAAGCGCGGCATCGACGCAGGTTACGCCAAGTTTGAGACGTTCCCGATCTGGAACCTGCCGCTTTCGCACCCGGTGAACCTGGCGTACGAGGCGGCGACGGCGGACCTGGACGACATCAACGTCATCGACCAGTACCACCTCGAGGCCTACGGCGAAAAGGTGTCCTCTTACAACCGCGACATCGACGTCTTTCCGCTGCTGAAGACGCTGCTGCGGGAGGTCACCGGCTCAGATCCCTACCAGTCGCCTACAGACATGGGCGTGAACATGGCGGGCTACTGCATCTCCGACGACGCCGCGTGCCGCCACGCCGCCGAGCAGGAGATCATCCGCCGCTACTACGCCGCGCTTGTGGACGAGCGCCGCGCCGACGCCGACTCCACCGTCTCCGACCGCAACTTCAACGTGATGCGCAAGGCGGACCTTTCCGTGGAAGACCGCGTCGTGGTCTCTCCTGCGTTGGAGGTGGCGGAGCGCACCGGCAAGCCGGGTGCGGCGCTGGAGCTGCCGGACGGACGCATTGTCACCGGCAAGACCTCCGACCTGCTCGGCCCGTCAGCTGCGGTGCTGCTCAACGCGCTTAAGCTGCTGGCCGGAATCGACGACGACGTGCACCTGCTCTCCCCCGATTCCATCGAGCCGATCCAGACGCTGAAGACCCGCCACCTGGGCTCGGTGAACCCGCGTCTGCACACGGACGAGGTGCTCATCGCCCTGTCCGTGTCTGCATCCAGCAACCCGGACGCGGCGTTGGCGTTGGAGCATTTGCGCAGCTTGCGTGGATGCGACGCGCACATCACCACCATCCTGGGGTCCGTGGACGAGGGTATTTTCCGCAACCTGGGCGTGTTGGCGACCTCGGAGCCGAAGTACTGGAAGAAGGCGCTGTATCACAAGCGCTAAGTTTTTCCACACAACCATTGCGCTGGTTTCGGTTGTGGTTTATCGTCGGGGCCATGCGGGTACAGCAATCTCCGGTGGAAGACGCGCTAGCCGAGCTCAACAATAACCTGGCTGTCGCACGCACGCAGGAAAAAGACCACGTCACGCTGCCGAAACAGACCGCGGTATGGGTCCGCGACCTGCTCGAGGACCTCGCCGAGGGCCGCCTGGTGCGCCCACCAGAGCCGGACGAGGAGATGACCACCCAGCAGGTGGCCAACCTGCTGGGCGTCTCGCGCCCGTTCGTGGTCAAGCTCATCGATGACGGCAAGCTGCCCGGCCACAAGGTGGGCACCCACCGCCGCGTGTACACGCGTGACGCCCACGCGTTCAAGGAAAAGCGGGGGTAATAGACTGCCAGGCATGACCAGCAAGATCCTGCTCTACTACAAGTTCCAGCCCATCGCCGACCCGCAAGCGGTGCGCCTGTGGCAGCGGGACCTGTGCGAAGGTCTGGGGCTGACAGGCCGCATCATCGTGTCCAAAGACGGAATCAACGGCACTGTCGGCGGCGACATCCGCGCCTGCAAGACCTACGCCAAGAAAACCCGCGAGTACTTCAAGGGCATCGAATTCAAGTGGTCCGAGGGCGGGGCGGAAGACTTTCCCAAGCTCAGCGTCAAAGCCCGCGAGGAAATCGTTTCCTTCGGCGCGCCGGAGGAGCTCAAGGTGGACGAAAACGGCGTGGTCGGCGGAGGAGTGCACCTCAGCCCGGAGCAGGTCAACCAACTTGTGTCCGACAACCCCGACGCTGTGTTCTTCGACGGCCGCAACGCCCGCGAAGCCGAAATCGGCAGGTTCAAAGACGCGGTGGTGCCGGATGTGGAAACCACCCACGACTTCATCAAAGAGCTGGACTCCGGCAAGTACGACTGGATGAAGGACAAACCCGTCATCTCGTACTGCACCGGCGGGATCCGCTGCGAGGTGCTCTCCAGCCTCATGATCAACCGGGGGTTCAAAGAGGTCTACCAGATCGACGGCGGCATCGTCCGCTACGGCGAAAAGTTCGGCAACTCCGGATTATGGGAAGGCTCGCTCTACGTCTTCGACGACCGCATGCACACCGAGTTCGGCGCCCCGGGCGACCCGGACTACGTCCAGCTCGGCCACTGCGTGCACTGCGGGGAAGCCACGAACCAGTTCTACAACTGCGCCAACGAGCCGGAATGCCGCCGCCAGTACCTGAGCTGTAAGGACTGCCGGGAGAAAAACCCCTACTGCGCGGAGTGCACCCAGCGCGCTACTGCGTCGCCAAAATCCCCAGCGTGACAATCAGCCACGCCATGGTGAACGGCACCAGCGGGATCCAGAACACGCCGATCCAGGGGACCCAGCGCTCGTAGCGGTTCAGCTTGCGCACGGTGATCACCGCGCAGCCGAGCAGCCCCACCACCGGCGGGATCGAGGTGGTCACGGCCCACCACGTGCGCCAGGACTCGGTGCAGAGCCAGGCGGAGCTGCCGTCGCAAAGCGGGCCGCCCTGGGCCCTCGAGATCACCGCAAGAATCAGCGCCAGCAGTAGGGTAGTGGCCACCGTGCCCAGCGCAAACGCGATTGCTTGGCGGGTGGAGCGGCGGTTGTTGCGGTCCACCTCGAGCGGATCCGGCTGGTCCGCGAGCTCGTCGAAGGAGCGCGGCTCCGGCCGCACGCGCGAAAAACGGTCGGCGGGGGAGTGAAGGTCGTTCTCCGGGTGCTCCATAGCGCCCAACCTACTGCGCCTTCGCGGCGTGCGGGCACACCACCACCGGCACTGAGGCGTAGCGGATGAACTCGCCTTCAAGCGTGCCCACAAACACGCTGGTGAACTGCGGCGACGGCTGGGTGCCCAAGAACATGATGTCGCCCTTTTTCCACTTCACCGAGTCGATGGAGCGCTTCCAGCTCTTTGCCGCAGAGACGGAACTGGTCACGTCGAAGGTGTCGCACGCCTCCGGCGCGAACTCGGCCGCGAGCTCCCACGCGCGGTCGCGGGCGTGGTCCAGCATGCCCAGCGTCTGCTCGTTCCAGGCGGAGGTGTGCTTCTCGTAGGCGGTGGGGGAAAACGCGATGATGCGCAGCGGCAGGCCCAGCTTGCAGGCTGTCGCGGTGGCGTAGTCCAGGCCGGAAAAATCCGGCTCCATCGGATCGTCGCCAAGCACAATCGCATAGGTGACGCGGGTGAGCCCCTTCTTGGACAGCTTCACCCCGCGCGGCGCCAAGCCCAGCGGGACGGGGCAGGAGCGCATCATCTCGTCCGCCACGCTGGAGGGGCGGAACCGGCCCTTCGGCGTCTTCGCGCGCGAGCCCATCAGGATCAGGTCCGCGCCGAAGTCGTTGGCGGTCTCATGCAGGGAACGCACGATGTCCTTGCTGTCCACCAGGCGGGACACGTCCTCCGACCACTGCGAGCGCGGAATGTGCTCCTTCAGCGCCTTTTCCACGCGGGTGTCGAAGGTGGCTTGCGCTTCCTTCATGCGCTTCTTGCGGCCCTTGGAGGCCTTGGGCAGGGACTTCGACCACTTGGACTGGGTGCTGGACATGACCTGCACAGTCACCGGCAGCGAGCGGCCGAGCCAGGCGGCGAACTCCACCGCTTCGGTGTTTGACACGTCCCAACCCACGAGCACACGCACGGGCAACGCGACGTTGGGGAAATTGGCGCCGTCAGCGCCGGGGGAGCTGCTCAGGGCCTTCCTCCTTGGCACGTGTCCGCGTATGCGAGTTTTCGGGTAGTAAACACATCATAAACATGTGCCCCTGCCACGGGAAAAGGGGCTAGTCCGCGGACCCCGTGGCGTATGCGCGGGCTAGGTCGTTGAGGACCCCGGTCAGCGAGTCCAGCTTCTCCAGTGCCTCCGCATCGAGCGCGTTGAGCATCTGCGCGAGCGAACGGGTGCGCTCGGCGCCGACCCGCTCCAGCTCCTCGCGGCCGAAATCGGTGAGCTCAACAGACACCCCGCGGCGGTCGTCCACTGAGCGCACGCGGCGCACCAGGTCGCGCTTTTCCAGCTGGTTGACGGTGTTGGAGGCGGTGGGCAGGCGCACGCCCTCTTCCGCGGCCAGCTTGCTTATGCGGGTGGGGCCGCGAAAACCAAGCCGGTGCAGCACGGACAGCTGCGGGCCGGTGAGATCGGAGTTTTCCGCGTTGCGGAAGTACGCCACGTACAGGCTGGTCAGTGCGGGGCGGATGTCCGCCGCGATCCGCATGGCCTCCGCGGAGGGTTCGTCGTGCGCCACCTCTATGCACCTCTTTCTTCCAAGTCTTTACCAAAATCTAGCAGCTAGGACAGGGGTTATGATTGCCAGGATGTTCACGTACGAGCACGAGGTGTCCCACGAGTGGCAGCGCCGCCAGAGGCTGCGCGAGTTCAAACGGGGGCATTTGCCTATCGACGACGTATGCGACGCCGATTTCCTCCTCCGCGCCGCAGCGCAGCACCACGGCGAGGATTCCGCCCGGCCCTGCCCCGTGTGCGGGGAAGGGATGCGCGACGTGCGCTGGGTCTACTCCGAAAAGTTGGGCAGGCGCACAGGCACCGCGCGCAACGAGGAGGAGATAGACAGGCTTGTGGCTGAGGTGGGGCCGCTGACCGTGCACGTGGTGGAGGTCTGCCCGGCGTGCAAGTGGAACCATCTGTTACAAGAAGTCACAGCAGTACCAGTAGTGTGAATCCGAACTGGGCAGGTAGGGTGTCCGGTAGGAATTTGGTAGGTAGCTCGCCCGTTTGCCCTCCCCGCGGGCGCGGCGGGTGCAATTGTGCAGGAAAAGCGTGTGACTGAAAAGAGCGTTGACAAGAGCGCTGACAAGAGTGCAGCCAAGGCGAAGGCGTCCGGCGGCACTACAGCAGTGAAGAAAAAGAAGAAGTCCCGCGCGTGGCAGTGGGTGCTTGCTTTCTTGCTGTTCCTTCTCCTCCTCGCGTTGATCCCGGTCGGCTGGTTCATGTGGAAGTACTCCAAGGCTGAAATCCCGGGCCCCGGTGAGATTGAGACGGCGCAGATCTCCTCGATCTACTTCAACGACGGCGAAAACGAACTCGCCCGCCTCGTGCCGCCGGAGGGCAACCGCGAGCAGGTCGCCCTCGAGTCCGTGCCGGTGGAAGTCCAGGACGCCGTCTTGGCCGCGGAAGACCGCGACTTCTGGACGAACTCCGGCTTCTCGCCCACTGGTTTCGCTCGCGCGGCACTAGGCCAGATCACCGGCAACACGTCGGCAGGCGGCGGCTCCACCATCACCCAGCAGTACGTGAAGAACGCGCTGGTGGGCAACGAGCACTCCTACGAGCGCAAAGCTAACGAGCTGGTCTATTCGGTGAAGATGACCAACCAGTGGTCCAAGGAGGACATCCTCCGCGCCTACCTGAACACCGTGTACTTCGGCCGCAACGCTTACGGCGTTGAGGCCGCAGCGCACGCCTTCTTCGACAAGCCGGCGTCCCAGCTCACCGTCGAGGAGGGCGGCGTGCTGGCCGCCTCGATCCAGCTGCCTAGCGAGCTTGACCCGTGGACGAACCGCCAGGCCGCTGAACAGCGTTGGAACTACGTCATGGACGGCCTCGTCGAGATGGGCAAGGTCACCCCGGAGCAGCGTGCCGGGATGGTGTACCCGGAGACCCGCGACCCGGCCTCCTACTCCGCATACACCGAAGCCACCGGCCCGAACGGCCTGATCAAGAACCAGGTGATCAAGGAGCTTGAGGCCCTCGGCATCACCGAGAGCGATCTGACCAACCGCGGTCTGCAGATCACCACGACTATCGACGCCGGTTCCCAGGCCAACATGGAGCGCATCGCTCGCGACCGCCTGGCCAACCTGCAAGAGGATGCGCGCACTGGTGCGGTGGCCGTGGATCCGTCGACAGGCGCAGTGCGCGCGTACTACGGCGGCGACGACGCGTCTGGCTGGGATTACGCCAACGCGGGCCTGCAAACGGGTTCGACGTTCAAAATCTTCGCGCTCGCGGCCGCCCTGCAGCAGGGCATCCCGCTGACGTCCATGTTCGATTCTTCCCCGGTGACCCTGCCGGGCAACCACGTCGTGACCAACTGGGACGGCGGCGGAGGCGGAATGCTGTCCATGACTGAGGCCACCCGCGTATCCTCCAACACCGCCTACATGCGCATTCAAGACGAACTGGACAACACCACGCAGGACACCGCCGACATGGCGCACGCCCTGGGCGTGGCCAAGTCCATCCCCGGCATCCCGCTGACCTTGCGCGAAAACGGCGGCCAGCCGTACGAGGGCATCGTGCTGGGCCAGTACCAGTCGCGCGTGCTGGACATGGCCACCGCCATGGCAACCCTGACCAACCGCGGCCTGATGCACCCGACCCACTTCGTGGAAAAGATTGAGGACGCCACCGGCGAGGTCCTCTACCAGGTGGACAAGGACTACACCGAGCGCCGCGTGGCCGAGCAGGTCGCCGACAACACACTGCAGGCCATGCAGGGTGTGGCCGGCTACTCCAACGCCGTCCTCGCAGGCGGCCGCCAGTCCGCGTCCAAGACCGGCACCGCCCAAATGGGCGACACCGGCAACAACAAGGACGCCTGGATGGTCGGCTCCACCCCGCAGCTCGCCGTGGCCGTGTGGGTGGGCACCGCCGACAACACCTCGCCAATCTTTAACGAGTGGGGCGGCATCATGTACGGCTCCAACACCCCGTCCCAAATCTGGAAGCAGTTCCTGGACACCGAGTTGGAGGGCCAGGAGTTCATGAGCTTCCCCAACGCCAACCCCGTCTACTGGGGCGTGAACCCGTACTCCGGCGGTGTCGGCCTGGGCGGCTACTACTCCAACCCGGCGCCGAGCTACACCGGCGGCACCGGTCAGGCGCCGTCCGCGGCGAGCTCCGAGTCCCCGGCGGACCCGGCCTCGCCTGAGGCACCTGGGCCCGAGCCCGCCCCGGCCCCCGAGCAGGCACCCGCACCGGCACCGGCCCCCGCGCCCGCACCGGCACCCGCACCGGCCCCGGCGCCGAACCTCAACGACACAATCAACGACGTCCTCGACCAATTCCAGGGGGCGTTCCAGTAAATGTCCGAGTCGACGCAAACCCAGCAGATCACCTGGCCGGACCCGGCGGACCGCGTCCAGCCGGGCCGCACTGAGCCGCTCGCTCGCGGCTGGGTGGACTTCCTCGGCGGGCCGATGGGCCGCTTCGCCCAGATCGGCCGCGCCCGCTTCTGGACGCCGCTGCGCTCCATCCTCGCCGTCGCCTACGTCTTTTTGTCCTTCGGCCTGCTGCAGAAGTCGCACTGCGCCGGCGGCAAAGCCGACGACAACGGCATCATCCAGCTCAACTGGGACGGCAACCGCCAGTACACCGCCGCCTGCTACAACGACATCATCCCGCTCTACGGCGCCCGTGGCCTGGACAAGGGCGGCTTCGTCTACGACTACTCGTGGGTGGAAGACGGTCTGACCCGCTACATGGAGTACCCGGTGCTCGCCGGCCTGTTCCAGCAGCTGTCCGCCTGGCTGTCGCGCAGCACCTACTTCCTGGTGGACAACTTCGTGCCGGACTCCGGCTGGTACTTCTACGTCACCGCGCTGTTGATGTCCATCATCTGGGTGATCACCATCCGCATGGTCGCCGAGCTCGCGGGCAACCGCATCTGGGACACCCTGCTCGTCGCAGGTTCGCCGCTACTGATCGTCCACGCCTTCACCAACTGGGACATCCCGTCGATCTTCTTCGCTGTGGCCGCGATGCTGGCGGCGCGCAACCGGAAGTTCTGGCTCGCCGGCATGCTCATCGGCCTGGGCACCGCGTTCAAGCTGTGGCCGATCTTCCTGCTCGGTGCGTACCTGACGGTGGCGCTGCGCAAGCGCGACCTCGCCCCATTCGGCAAGATGCTCGCCGCCATGGTGGTGTCCTGGCTCGTGGTCAACGTGCCGGTTTACCTGCGCAACCCGGACGCCTGGAGCGAGTTCAACCGCCTCAACACGGACCGCGGCTGGGAGTGGACCACCATCTACGCGGTGTTCTCGCGCATGACCGGCTGGACCGGTTTCGACTCCGGCGAGGGCGCCCCGGTGATCCTCAACGCCGTGACCCTGATCCTGTTCCTGCTGGGCTGCCTGGGTGTGCTCATCCTGGGCCTGAAGGCGCCGCAGACCCCGCGCATCGCGGAGCTGGTCGCGCTGATCGTCGGCCTGTTCCTGATCTTCAACAAGGTGTGGAGCCCGCAGTACTCCCTGTGGTTCGTCGTCCCAGCCGTGCTGGCGCTGCCGTACTGGCGCCTCCTTTTGACCTGGATGGTCGTGGACATGGCCGTGTGGCCGGTGCTGATGTGGCACATGATGGGCGCGGACAACCTGGGCGTGCCGGGCTGGTTCCTCAACATCGTGATCATCTCCCGCGACGCCTTCATCATCGCCATCATGGTGCTGGTGGTGCAGCAGATCCTGGGCAAGCGCCGCGACAAGGTCCGCGACGCCCACAACGGCCACGACCCCCTCATGTCCCTGCCGTACCAGTGGAAGGAGCCCTTGCCTATCGACGCCCCTCCGGCCCCCGCCGCAGCCGACCCTGCCGACGCCGAGCCGGCCGAGTCCGCTGGCTCCACGGCAGTGAAGGCCTAGCCGATGAACGTCACCACAATCCTGGGGATCGCCTCCATCGTGGTGGCGTTTTTCCTGTTCAGTGCCTCGTTCTACTTTGCGGTGAAGGGGCGGAAGCGAACGTCGATAAGCTTTGGCCTGATCGCCTTCCTCTTCATGACCGTCATCCCCGTCTCCCTCGCCCTCTTCTCGGCGGTCCCCAACCCGCACTAGGCGGATGTTGTAGAACTCGGCATCTCTGGCTGTCCAGGCCCACAAATCCCCAGGTCGGATTTTGGCGCCGCCGACTTTTGCACAACGTGGGTCCGCACCAATAGTTGGTGGTGGCGGGATTGTCCGCAATGCGGAGTCCGCGCACTGTCCGCGCGAGCGCACCGGAAACCCGGGGTTTTGAGCTGGTCAAACCGTGGGGTAGTCTGTTCGGGTTGCTTGACGCAACGACCCTCCTGCCATGACCACAAGGGTGATGGCCGAAACAACCAAGACCATAGGAGGTGATGAGGTCCGTGCGTCACTACGAAGTAATGATCATCCTCGATCCGCAGCAGGATGAGCGCACCGTTGCCCCGTCCCTGGATAAGTTCCTGGAGACCGTCCGCAAGGACAACGGCAAGGTGGAGAACGTTGATGTGTGGGGCAAGAAGCGTCTTGCTTACCCGATCAACAAGAAGGAAGAGGGCATCTACGCCGTTATCACCCTCGAGTGCGAGGCTGACACGGTCAAGGAGCTCGACCGCGTGCTGAACCTGAACGAAAACGTTGTTCGTACCAAGGTTCTGCGTACCGATAAGTAAGAACCGGTAGGCTCAGAAACCACACGATCAGCAGGTAGGAAGGTTTAGGATATGGCTCAAGGCGACACCCCCATTACCGTTGTCGGCAACTTGGTTGCGGACCCGGAGCTGCGCTTCATCCCGAGCGGCGCCGCAGTTGCGAATTTCCGCATCGCGTCAACGCCCCGCACTTTCAACCGGGAGACGAACCAGTGGGAAGACGGCGAAGCCCTGTTCCTGACCTGCAACTGCTGGCGCCAGATGGCGGAAAACGTCGCAGAGTCCCTGACGAAGGGCATGCGCGTTGTTGTCACCGGCAAGCTGCGTCAGCGCTCCTACCAGACCAAAGAGGGCGAGAACCGCACCGTGTTCGAGATCGAGGTCGACGAGGTCGGCCCGTCCCTGAAGTACGCCAGCGCGTCTGTCACCCGCAACCCGCGTGAGGGCGGTGCGGGCGGCTACGGCGGCGGCAACCAGGGAGGCCAGCGCGGCGGTTTCGGTGGAAACCAGGGCGGTTTCAACCAGGGCGGCCAGGGCCAGAACCAGGGCCAGGGTGGCTACAACCCGGCAAACGGCGGCTTCGGCGGCCAGAGCCAGGGCCAGGGCAACCCGAACCAGTCCCAGCCTCAGAATGATCCGTGGGGTTCCGCCCCTGAGGCCGGCGGTTTTTCCGGCGGCGCGGGCGATGAGCCACCGTTCTAAACGACAACCACACATCAAGCATTTTTCACCATAAGGAAGGTTAGGATTATGAAGCTGATCCTCACCGCTGCCGTCGAGAAGCTTGGCGAGCCTGGAGAGGTCGTCGAGGTCAAGGACGGTTACGGACGCAACTTCCTGCTCCCGCGCGGCCTGGCTATCCCGGCTACCCGCGGCGCAGAGAAGCAGATTGAAGACATTAAGCGTGCCCAGGCTGAGCGCGAGGTCCGCGACCTGGATCACGCGAAGGAGCTGCGTGACCAGCTCGACCAGCTCAAGGGCGTCAAGGTTGCTGTGCGCACCGCTAACAACGGCAAGCTGTTCGGCTCTGTGAAGCCGGCTGACATTGCTGAGGCCGTGAAGGCTGCTGGCGGCCCGAACTTGGATAAGCGCCGCATCAACGTGCCGAAGGGCCTTGTTACCAAGACCGGTGGCTACCAGGTCAAGGTCAATCTCCACGATTCCGTGGAGGGCAAGGTGAACTTCGAGGTCGTAAGCGCATAAAGCATTCGCTTATCGACGACTGCTCCGCCTGAGAACGGATAACGCAGTCCAACGACAACAGCATTTGAGGCGCGGGTCCCACTTGTGAGGAGTGGGGCCCGCGCCTTTTTGTGTGCCGATACAATACCGCCCATGACGTTTTCCGTGGCGCGCCGTGCGCGCACTTTGGCCGTGTCCCTCCTGCTCGCGGCGGCTACCGCGGTTGGGCTTGCAGCCCCGGCGCAAGCGGTGGCGGTGTTCGCCGGCGATAGCATCCGCGTCGCCTATAGCGACGGTTCCCGCTACGGCTGTTCCCTCAACACGGTGGCGCACCGCGACGGGCGAGCTTATGGCGTGACGGCGGGCCACTGTTTAGCGCCGATCGGTGGTGCGGTGCCGGTGGGGGTGTACGCGGCGGATAACCGCACGAAGATCTCAGGCGACCTGCGCGATTCGGGTTATGAGATGCGCGGCGATAACACGCTGGGAAGCCCGCTTCGCGACGTCGCCTGGTTCCCGCTGGACGGCGGCGTCACCAACGCTGCGGCTGCCCGTGGCGGGGCGGTGGATATCCCGGTCATCGGCGCGGTAAACCCGCTGTCGGATGCTGTTCAGCGGATCAACCCCACCCGCCGCGTGGCGGGCTACCACCCGGTGACTGCGGTGAAGCCGGGCCAGATTGTGTGCAAGGACGGCGCGCGCACCTCGCGCACCTGCGGTCCGGTGCTGAAGGTGAACCCGGACACCGGTGAGCTGGCGGTACTGATCCTGGCGCTGCACGGCGATTCCGGCGGGCCGGTCTATACCGTGAACCCAGATGGCAGCGCCAACATCATCGGCGTGGTCTCCGGCACGGCGTTCGGTGTTCTGCTCGCGGTAGACGGTCTTCTGCCGCTGCCGGCCGGCTTGAGGTAGTTGTGTTTCTTACCGCGATCCGCATCGACGCGCCGGTGGGCGGCTATGCCCGTGATCTGCCGGTGGTGCGTCGGTTGGCCGATAGGCCGCTTGAACTCGCGCAGACCACGATCCTCACCGGAGACAACGGTTCCGGAAAGTCCACGCTTGTAGAGGCCATTGCGGTGGCCGCCGGTGCCAACGCCGCGGGCGGGTCGCGCCACGCCCGCTTCGAGGCCGCGGACCACTCCCAGTTGCACGCCTCGCTCACGCTGACCCGCCGCGAGAACCCGCGCGACGTGTTTTTCCTTCGCGGCGAGACCTACCTCGACCTGGCCGAGTATCACGAGAGTCTCGGCCCGGAGGACTCCTTGCAAGACCTCACCCGACGCAGCCACGGACAGGGCATCATGCGCATGGCCCGCGAACGCTTCAGCCCGGGCTCGCTGGTCATTCTGGACGAGCCCGAAGACGGATTGTCGGTGTTTTCGCAGCTCGAGCTGCTCGGCCTGCTGGCGGTGTTGACCCGCCGGGGCGCGCAGGTGCTCATGGCCACGCACTCGCCTGTGCTGCTCGCCGTCCCCGACGCCCGCCTCGTGTCCGTCCCCACGCTGGAGCCTGTGTTTTTCCGCGACTGCGAGCCCGTCACCGCCACCCAGGAGTTCGTCCGCGACCCAGCCGGCACAGCACGGTTTTTGGTGGAGCCATGATGTTCATCGAACACGTCTCGGTTGACCCGGCGGCGGCCCCGGCATGGGCGCTCGACGCGCCGGCAGTAGGTTTCGTCGCGGAGTTCGGCCTCCCGTTTACCCGCCCGATCACGCTGCTCACCGGCGGAAACGGGGTAGGAAAGTCCACCCTGCTTGAGGGGATTGCGCGGGCGTGGGGGTTTGCGGTGGAAGGCGGAACGTGGGGCGTCGGTAAGTCTGGCCCCCGCGACCCGATGTTTGGCGCGCTTAAGCTGCGGACCGGGCCGCGCGCGAAGGCTGGGTACTTCTTGCGCGGCGAGACGCACACGCGCGTGACGGAGTTCGGCGGACGCTCGCACGGAGAGTCCGTGATGGAGCTGACGTCGCGGCTTATCCCGGACGCGCTGTACCTGCTGGACGAGCCCGAATCAGGGCTGTCCCCAGTGGCGCAGATGGCACTGGTGGCGCAGTTGCACGCACTAGGGGAGGCGGGTGCGCAGGTGATTGCGGTGACGCACTCGCCGATCGTGCTAGGTGTACCGGGTGCGGAGATCGTGGAAGTCGGTGAGCATGGCATGGATCGCGGACTCGCGGTGGAAGACACCCTCGCGTTTCGGGCGATGCGCGACTTCCTGGCAGATCCGGAGGGCATCGCCGAATACATGGCGGACTGGGCGGAAGACGAGCTGGGTTAGCTGGCTAGCTCCAGTAAGCGGGCAGCGATATCGGATACTTCAGGGTGGGTGCAATTGCCGATGCCAAAAGGCCCATATCTTTGATATGGAATCCCCGGAGTTCGATCCATTCAGCGATGATTTCGACCCGGAAGAGTGAGCGAGGATCCGTCATGCGTCCTTCAACCGGTCCATGAGTCTCGATCGGCTCTGGAAAATGCGATCCAGTTCAGCATGGGCGTGCCTACGAGCTTCTTCCTTCTCCCATTCCTGGTGAACCAAGCGAAGCAAGGTCTGTTGCTTGGATGTTCCCGAGCTTTTGGCCAGGTCGGAGAGCTTCCTGTCGTCGTCATCTGTCAGTCTCAAATTCAGCGCCATGGTTACAATAGTACTGTTTCGGTACCATTGTTCGAACACCCGTGTCGGAGTCGTCGTATATGGTGTGCGCCATGACTGCGACACGCGAACAAGCGGACGAACTTCTCAAGGGCATCGCGGGGCCCCACGCCGCGCTGCGCGACGACCAGTGGACGGCCATCAATTCCCTTGTCAACCAGCGCAAACGCATGCTTGTGGTGCAACGCACGGGCTGGGGGAAATCAGCGGTGTACTTCATCGCCGCGAAGCTGTTGCGCGAGGCGGGCGAAGGCCCGTCCATCATCGTCTCGCCCCTGCTCGCGCTCATGCGCAACCAGGTCGAAGCGGCCGCACGCGCCGGCATCCGGGCGGCCACGATCAACTCCGCGAACATGACGCAGTGGGAGGAGATCCAGGCGGACGTCGACAAGCTTGACCTGCTCCTGATCAGCCCAGAGCGCCTCAACGCGCCGGGTTTCCGCGATGAGGTGCTGCCTCAGCTCGCGCAGTCCGTCGGCATGCTGGTCGTTGACGAGGCCCACTGCATCTCCGACTGGGGGCACGATTTCAGGCCGGACTACCGGCGCATTTCTTTGCTTATCGACGACCTCCCGGCCAACACCCCCGTCCTGGCCACCACCGCGACGGCGAACGACCGCGTGGTGGCCGACGTTGTCGCCCAGCTCGGGGACGGCACCGGTGTGCTCCGCGGCGGGCTGGACCGCGAGTCGTTGTCGCTCAACGTCGTGCAGCTGGCAGACCCCACCCAGCGCGCCGCCTGGATCGCGCAGTACTTAGCGCAGGTGGAGGGCTCCGGCATCATTTACTGCCTCACCGTGGCCGCCGCACACGACCTGGCGGAGGCGCTGGAGACCGCTGGTTGGAACGTGGCCGCCTACACCGGCCGTACCGAGGCGGAGGAACGCGAGCGCCTCGAGCAGGTGCTGATTAACAACGAGCTGAAAGCCCTGGTGGCGACCTCGGCGCTTGGCATGGGTTTTGACAAGCCGGACCTCGGTTTCGTGGTGCACCTGGGCGCGCCGAGCTCGCCGGTGAGCTACTACCAGCAGATCGGCCGCGCGGGGCGGGCCACCGACCACGCCGAGGTGGTGCTGTTGCCCGGCCCGGAAGACCAGCGCGTGTGGGAGTACTTCGCGTCCGTGTCCATGCCGGAGGAGCCAGTGGTTAAGCAGCTGCTGGGGGCGATCGGTGACGAGCCGGTGTCCACCCCGAAGCTGGAAAACGCCGTGGATTTGTCGCGCTCGCGCATTGATCAGGCGCTGAAGGTGCTCGACGTCGACGGTGCGGTGCGCCGCGTCAAAGGCGGCTGGGTTGCCACTGGCGAGCCCTGGGCCTACGACCACAAGCGCTACGACGGCCTGGCGGACGCCCGCGGGCGCGAACAGAACCTCATGCTGGCCTACGAGACCACGGACGCCTGCCGCATGGTGTTTTTGCGCAGCGAGCTGGACGATCCGACGATCGGTCAAGGGGAGCGCTGCGGGCGCTGCGACAACTGCACCGGCAACCACCTGCCCACGGATGTGGACCCGGCGCTCGCCGAGCGCATAGACGCCCGCCTGAAAGCCCCCGGTGTGCCGCTCAGCCAGCGCAAGATGTGGCCGACGGGCTCCGCTCGACGCGGCAAAATCAAAGGTGTTCAAGCGGGTAAAGCGCTTGGCCGGCTCAACGACGTCGCCCGCGGCCCCGCCCTGGCCCAGCTTCTGCGCGACAACGCCTACCGTCCCGCCGCAAACTGGCGCGACGACCAGTGGCTCACCCGCTTCGTGGCGGTGCTGGCGGACTGGGACTGGGAAACACGCCCTGCGACGGTGGTCGCGCTCGGGTCGGCGGAACCGGCGAGGACGGAGATGGTCGCCTCCACCGCGGAAGCGCTCGCCCGCGTCGGACAGATGTCCTACGGCGGGGCAGTGCGCGCCGGGGAGACCGAGGTTCAAGCGCGCAACTCCGCCTTCCGCGTCAATGCGCTGGACCGGTACTTCGACTACTCGGGGCTCGACGTGGGCGAGGGCCCGGTGTTGCTGCTTGCCGGCGAGGTGGATTCCGGCTGGTTGGCCACCGTTGCCGCCGCCGATATCGCCGAGCGATTCGGTGTGGAGGTGCTACCGCTGGCGTTCGCCTCGCGCGCGTGACGGCCTCGCCGCCGCTGTCTGCGCAACGGCCGAGCCGAGCAGGATGAGTAGGCCGAGAGGGATGAGCAACAAGAACAGGTTGATGATCGGCAGCGACATGCCCGCCTGATACTCCTCCCAAAAGGCGAGGCCGGTGGAACCCAGGCCCACAAATAGGCAGGCAGTGGCGATCCAGACGGCCACGGTGGTACCGCGCTGCGCGCGGGTTGCGCGGGTGTATGCGGCCGCCCAGCCGACAGAGCCCACGCTTGTCAGAACGACAACGCCGATCCCGATGAGACATGTTGTGGCGTGGGTGAGCCTGTCACCGGCGAGTCCGATCCCCGCGACAAACGCGCCCGGCACGGCTACCACGGAAGCGAGATACGCCCAGAGAATGCTTCGAGGAGACATGGTGAAGAGCGTAGCGAGGTGCTCTGGAGGCGTGCTGACGGAAGACGTAAAGCAATGTGGATAAGTGGTGTGTTATACACCCTGGCTAGGGGCTACATTGTCCACTCGAGTGGACATTTCGTGGTTGTCAAACGCCGTGGTCAACGGAGTTATCCACCTATATCGTCACTATCTGACGGTGTGAAAATATACTTGTCTACCTGGTCGAATATGCTCTTTTCCAGCGGTTCAAGAAGATGAATCCACACAAATTCCACACCGCGAACCCCACCCCTGTGGAAAACTCACCCGCACATTCCCCAATTGTCCACAGCCCCTGTGGATAACTCGGTTCGCGGTTTGCGTTACGGGGTAATCTCATACACACAGCGAAAGGGGAGACCATGGGTGCAGACGACAGCTTCGATGACTACGTGCCGCCGCCAGAGCCAGCCACGGATTTCGGGGACTTCAACGACTCCGACTTTGAGGCGTTCCAGGGCAACAGTGGTAGCTCGAAGGGGCGCGGCGGGCGGGGCGGCAGTTCGTCGAAAAGCAACCGCTACTCCAACTTCAACCGTGGCAACAACGAGCTGCAGGAGTACCGCACCCCGCCGCACGACGAGCTGGCGGAGCGCTCCGTTATCGGCGCGATGCTGCTTAACCCGGACGTCATCTTGGATGTGGCGGAGAGCCTGCGCCCAGACGACTTCTATTTCCCGGCGCACCAGCTGATCTACCAGGCCATCCTGGACTTGTTCGCGCAAGGCAGCAATATCGACGTGCTCATCGTTGCCGGCCGGCTGGACCGCATCAATGAGCTCGAGCGCGTCGGCGGCGCGCCGTACCTGCACACGCTGATCTCTGAGGTGCCCACGGCGGCGAACGCGCGTTACTACGCGGAGATCGTGGAGGAAAAGTCGATCCTGCGCCAGCTGGTCAACGCCGGCACGCAGGTGGTGCAGCTCGGCTACGAAGGCGAAGAGGGCATGGAGGTCGACGCCATCGTCGACCACGCCCAGCAGAAAGTCTTCAACATCACTCGCAACCAGTCGGGCGAGGATTACCGCCCGCTGTCGGACCTGCTCAAGCCGACGATCGACGAGCTGACCATGATCGCCTCGGGTGGCGCGCTCGAGGCGGGCGTGCCCACCGGGTTCATCGACCTGGACAAGCTCACCAACGGCCTGCACGCCGGCCAGATGATCATCATCGCGGCGCGACCCGGTGTGGGTAAGTCCACGCTCGCGCTGGACTTCATGCGCTCGTGCTCGATCCACCAGAACAAGACGTCCGTGATCTTCTCGCTGGAGATGAGCGCCTCCGAGATCATCATGCGCATGCTGTCCGCGGAGACGGAAATCAAGCTCTCGGCGATGCGCTCGGGCCAGATGGAGGAGCGCGACTGGGAGAAGCTCACCCACCGCCTCACCGAGATCCAGGACGCGCCGCTGTTTATCGACGACTCGCCGAACCTCACCATGATGGAGATCCGCTCCAAGGCGCGCCGCCTGAAGCAGCAGCACGGCCTAGACCTGGTGGTGGTGGACTACCTGCAGCTGATGAGCTCCGGCAAGAAGGTCGAGTCCCGCCAGCAGGAGGTCTCGGAGTTCTCCCGCCACCTCAAGCTGCTGGCCAAGGAGCTAGAGGTGCCGGTGATTGCCATCTCCCAGCTCAACCGTGGCCCGGAGGCCCGCACCGACAAGCGCCCTCAGCTCGCCGACCTGCGTGAGTCAGGCTCGCTGGAGCAGGACGCCGACATGGTGTTCCTCCTCTACCGTCCGGACTCGCAGGACCGCGACGACGAGCGTGCGGGCGAGGCGGACATCATCGTGGCGAAGCACCGCGGCGGCCCGATCGACACCATTCCGGTGGCGCACCAGCTGCACTACTCGCGCTTCGTCAACATGGCCCACGGCTAGTAAACCTGCCCTATGAACAGTTAGGCATGGCTTTCCAACGGTGACACGCTGCGAAAACGCGTTTATGATTCAACAGCACAACGCCGAAATAGCAAAGGAGAAAGCCATGACCGTGCGTTCCATCAACGGCCCCGCCGCCTGCGCGAGCACGGTGGCCAAGCTCGACCCGAGCATTACCGTCGCCAAGACGGGGGAGAACACCCTCCTGCTCAACCTGCCGCGAAACATCGAGGAGATCGACAAGGCGACGGAGGACAAGTCGCTGCTGTCCCGCATTTCGCGCTTCTTTGCTTAGCGACGAGCTCCGCTTTCCCTAGCCAATCGCCACCCCACGCTGCTCCGGCAGCGTAAACGCCGCCGCGCAGGCCAGCGCGAAAGCGGCGGCGAACACCCCGAACACTGCCGTCGCGCCGCCGATAGCGAGCACAGGCGGAACCACTAGCGGGGCGAGAATTGAGCCGATGCGTCCGAACGCCGCGCCCGCGCCCGTGCCGGTCGCGCGGATAGCGGTGGGGTAAAGCTCTGGGCCGATCGCATACAGGGCGCCCCACGCCCCGAGGTTGAAGAAGCTGAGCAGGCAGCCCGCGGCGATGATCTGCCACTCGCTGCTGGCCATGCCGTATGCGAACGCCGCAAGCGCCGACCCCGCGAGGAAGCTCGCGAGCGTGACGCGGCGCCCCCACCGCTCGATGAGCCAGGCGGCCGCGGCGTAGCCGGGCAACTGCGCCAGGGTGATGATCAGCGTGAAGGTGAACGAGCGCACCAGCGAGAAACCCTGCTCCACCAGCAGTGACGGGATCCAAATGAACGCGCCGTAGTAGGACAGGGACACGCAGAACCAGATCGTCCAAAACGCGGCGGTGCGCCCGCGTAGCGCCGGGCCCCAGATGCCGCCATCGACGGGGTGCTCCTGGGGCGGCTCGGCGGTGTCGTAGTGTGCGGGGTCAGCCTCGGCCTCGAAGTCGCGGACGATCCGCTCGGCCTCGTCGTGCCTGCCCACCGACTCGAGGAAGCGCACGGATTCCGGCAGCCCCATGCGCACATAGATCGCGTACAGCGCCGGCGCTGCGCCGAGCGCGAAGCCCCAACGCCAGCCGTTGTCGCTTTGCGCCACTACGAAGGTGCCGATGACGGCGGCCATGATCCAGCCCACCGCCCAGAACGCCTCCAGCAGCACGACCATGCGGCCGCGCACCTTGCGCGGGGAAAACTCGCTGACCAGCGTGGACGCCACCGGCAGCTCCGCGCCGAGCCCGAGGCCCACCAGGAAGCGGAACACCATCAGCGACGCCACCGACCACGCCAGCGCCGACGCGCCCGTGGCCAGTCCGTAGAGCAGAAGTGTTGCCGCGAAGACTTGGCGGCGGCCAATCTTGTCGGCGAGCAGCCCGCCCAAGCTCGCGCCAACCGCCATGCCGACGAACCCGATTGAGGCGATCCAGCCGGTGGTGGTGTTGCTCAAATTCCACTGCGCGGCCAGCGCGGCGAGGATGAAGGACACCAGGCCGATATCCATTGCGTCCAGAGCCCAGCCGATGCCGGATCCGACCAGAAGGCGTTTGTGTTTCGGGGTGACCGGCAGACGGTCGAGGCGCTGAGTGCGGGTGAGCTGCGCAGGGGAGGTCATGCGGGGATTGTATGGTCCGACCTGTGTATTTGCGCGTTATTATTCAGCCGCGTTGGCCTGCGCTTCCAGGCCGTCGAGCATGACGTCGATGAGGCGGTTTCTCATCGGCGTGCGGGTGGGCAGGTCGGGGGCATCAACTGGGAGTGGGCGGGTGACTATGCCGAGTGCGAGGTGGAAATCGAGCGGATCCACGTCGGCGGGGCAGAGGCCAGCGCGCTTCGCCGGCGCAAGCAGCTGTTCGTACACCTTCCTGATGTCGGCGATGCGGTTTTCCATGATGCGCTGCCGCTGCGTCGATGCGTCGGGCAGCTGCATCGTGTCGGTGAAGATCGCCTGAGCAAGCGCCGCCAGCTCCAGCTCGGCGATGGCGTGAACGGTCGCGCGCCAGGTACCGCGGCGGTCGAGGTCGGAGTTCGCGAGGTGCTGCTCGACCACCTCGGTGATCTCGTCGACAGCCTGGGCGCTCACAGCGTCGAGCAAATCAATGCGTTCGGGGAAGTGCCGGGCCGCCGTAGCCACTCCGACTGAAGCGGCCTTGGCGATGGCGCGCATGGAAACGCCAGCTCCTTCGCTGACGAACAACTGCCTGGCTGCGGCGATGAGGGCGTTGCGATTGTCGGCTACGTCCTGTCTCATGCTTGACAGCTTAGCAAACGGAACACTATGTTCCATGTTTGTAAGTGAGACACCGTGTTCCGTATAGGAGTTTTCTGATGAGCACCACAACCTCGCCCGGCCAAAAGCCAGCCGCTGCGCGCGTGCTGGGCGCGATCTTCGGCATCCCGATCGTCATCGGCCTCATGCTGTTCGCGTTCCTCGCCCCCAACTTCGCCTCCGGGCCCGCCGGCGTGCCGATTGCTGTCGCGGCACCAGAGCCCGTCGTCCAGCAATTGCAGTCCGCGCTGGGCGACGACGGCCCGGAGGTCACCGTCCACGCCTCTGGCGATGAGGTCCGCGACGCGATTGAGCACCGTGACGCGGTCGGCGGCCTGGTCATGGGCCCGGAGGGGGCGGTTGCCTACACCGCCTCCGGCAACGGCGCCCCGTACGTCCAAATGATTGAGGGGATGGCAAGCCGCCTTGAGGCCCAGGGTGTGGAAGTCGCCCGGGAGGACCTCGCGCCCACGTCTCAGGACGATCCGCAGGCCACCGGTCTGGCGGCCCTCGGACTGCCGCTCGCATTCGGCGGCATTATCTCCGCAGTCATCGCTACCTTCGCGTTCCGCGGGAAAACGTGGTCGAAGCTCGTCGTCCTCACCGGAATCGCGGCGGTGGGCGCCCTCGTGGTGACGTGGATGCTCCACTTCGGCTATGGCACGCTGACCGGTAACTTTGTGCTCGAATGGCTCGGCATCGCGTGCGGTATTTTGGCCACCTCGATGTTGACGGCAGGCCTCGCCGCGGTGATTGGCACCCCAGGTGTCGCAGTGGGTGCAGTGCTGACCATCTTCTTGGCCAACCCCCTCTCCGGCTTGGCCACGGGCCCGTGGTTGCTGCCCGCCGGCTGGTCCGCAGTGGGGCAGTGGATGCCCATTGGCGCGACGGGGCACCTCGTGCGTTCGCTGTCCTTCTTCGACGGGCTCGGCGCCGGTTCCAGCTGGTGGGTGCTCGCGGCCTGGATCGCGGTGGGGTTTGCCCTGCTGATGCTGGGCCGGGTTACTGCGCGGAAGACGCAGCCACAGAGCTAAACGCCCGCAGCCGCAGCGAGTTCGACACCACGAGCACCGAGCTGAACGCCATCGCGATGCCGGCGAGCATCGGGTTGAGGAAGCCCAGCGCCGCCACCGGGATGAGGATGACGTTGTAGGCGAACGCCCAGAACAGGTTGCCCTTGATCGTCTTCAGGGTCTTGCGCGACAACCTGATCGCGTCTGCCGCTGAGGTCAGCGAGTTGCGCATCAGCGCGATGTCCGCGGCCTCGATGGCCACGTCCGTGCCCGCGCCCATGGCCAAGCCAAGGTCCGCCTGGGCCAGCGCCGCGGCATCGTTGACGCCGTCGCCGACCATGGCCACGCGCTTGCCCTCGGCCTGCAGGCGCTTGACCACCTCCACCTTGTCCTCCGGAAGGACCCCGGCGGTGACATTCGCCGGGTCGATGCCCACCT
Source organism: Corynebacterium pilbarense (assembly GCF_026930265.1). Classification (NCBI taxonomy): domain Bacteria; kingdom Bacillati; phylum Actinomycetota; class Actinomycetes; order Mycobacteriales; family Corynebacteriaceae; genus Corynebacterium; species Corynebacterium pilbarense. The sequence goes on along the minus strand of NZ_JANRML010000013.1, from coordinate 7,959 downwards.
CAGCCGCGACAGCCGCGGCCGCGCCGGCGTTGTCGCCGGTGAGCAGGTGAGGCGTCAGCCCCAGGTCGCGCAGCTGCGTCACGGCGTCCGCGGAATCCTCCTTCACGGTGTCGCGTACCGCAACAAGTCCTGCCAGGGCACCGTCCACTTCGACCGCCACTGGGGTCGCTCCGGCACGCTCCGCGTCCTCGAAGGCGCTGGCCAGCCTGCCGAGCGGCACGGAGGGGCGGCCGACGCGGACCGGGTGGCCGTCGATAAGCGCGGACGCTCCCTTGCCCACCTCATTTTGGAAGTTCTCCGAGGCCGGCACATCGCTGGCGGCCTCCACGATCGCGCGGGCGATCGGGTGCTCGGAGCCGGCCTCCACGCCGGCGGCGAGCCGCAGCACTTCGTCGGTGTCGAAGCCAGACGCTGCGACGACGTCCGCGACCCCCATCTCGCCCGAGGTGATCGTGCCGGTCTTATCCATGACCACCGTGTCCACCTGGCGGGTGGATTCGAGTACCTCAGGGCCCTTGATCAGCAGCCCCAGCTGGGCGCCGCGGCCGGTGCCCACCAGAATCGCGGTCGGGGTGGCAAGGCCGAGCGCGCACGGGCAGGCGATGATCAGCACCGCCACCGCAGCCGTGAACGCGTGGGCAACACTGTGGCCCACCAGCAGGTGCCCGGCCAGCGTCACCAGCGCAACCAGCACCACCACGGGCACGAAGACCTGCGAGATCTTGTCCACCAGCCGCTCCACCGGCGCCTTGCCGGCCTGCGCGTCGCGCACGAGCTTGCCCATCTGCGCGAGCGTGGTCTCGGCGCCGACGCGGGTTGCCTCCACCACCAGGCGCCCGGAGGTGTTCAGCGTCGCGCCGGTGACCGCGGAGCCTTCCGAGACTTCCACGGGCACGGACTCGCCGGTGAGCATCGACTCGTCCACCGCCGAGTGCCCGGACACCACGCGCCCGTCAGTGGCGATCTTCTCGCCCGGCCGCACGATGAACCTGTCGCCCACCGCCACCTGGGCAATTGGCACGCGAACTTCCTTGCCGCCCCGGATCACCGCGGCGGCCTTGGCGCCCATGTCCAACAGCTCGCGCAGCGCCTCGGAGGACTGCCCCTTCGCCCGCGTCTCAAACCACCTGCCTAGCAGCAGGAACGTGATCACCACACACACGGACTCGAGGTAGATCTCGTCCATGCCAGCGTGCGAGGGGAAGATCGACATCTCCATGACCACCCCCGGCTCGCCCGCGTTGCCGAAAAACAGCGCCCACACGGACCACAGGTACGCCGCGGAAGTGCCCAGCGTGATCAGCGTGTCCATCGTCGCCGCGCCGTGCTTCAGGTTCACCCAGGTCGCGCGGTGAAACACACTGCCGGCGGCGAAAAACACCAGCGTCGCCGCCGCAAACGCAGCCCACTGCCAGTTGGTGAACTGCAGCGCCGGCACCATGCTCACCACCATCACCGGCAGCGACACCAGCGCCGCCCAAATCGTGGTGTGTTTCAGGTTCTCGGCTTCGGCCAGGCGCGCGTCTTCGAGCTTCTCGCTTGTCGACGTCCCCTCGGCCGCCGCCTCACCCCCCCCACCGCGCTATCAGTCATTTCAAACGCGTCGTACCCGGCGGAGCGCACTTCGTCGATAAGCAACTGCGACGACGCCTTCGCCGGATCGAAATCGACCGTGGCGGTCTCGGTGGAGTAGTTCACCGAGGCGTCCACACCGTGAAGCTTGTTCAGTTTGCGCTGCACGCGCGAAGAGCACGACGAGCAGGTCATCCCCGTAACGCCCAGCTCGACGTGCTGCAATGCTGTGGGGGTTTCAGTCATAACCCCCACCCTAGGCCCGAGTTAGGCCAGTGTGTAACCGGCCTCTTTCACCGCGGCCGCGATGTCGTCGGTGGAGTAGCCGTCGCCCTCGACCGTGACCTTTCCGGTGGTGTGGTCCGCCTTCACCGCGGTGACGCCTGCGACCTCGGAGATCTCCTCCTGCACGCTCATTTCGCAGTGCCCGCAGGTCATGCCCTCAACGTTGAACTCGCGTCCGGCCATAGTGTGTCCTCCTTAAATCTCGATTACGTAGCCGGCGTTTTTCGCCGCCTGCACAATATCTTCGTCGGCGAAGGTGAAGCCGACAACGGTGAGGTGCCCGGCCTCGAGGTCCACATCCACCTCGTGGGTGCCGTCCACCAGCGACAGTTCATCTTTGAGCGAATCGACCGCGACGTCGTCCTTCGGACCCGAGATCCGGTACGTCTTCGTCATGGCTGCTGCTCGCCTCCTGGTTTCCACTCGTTCCAGCCCGGCTTGGAATAGCTCGGACATTGTTAGGGTTGTACCCGTTGCAATCTCTACAACAATAACCAAACGCTTTAAGGAGTGTACTTTGAGCACGATCGATGTAACCGAGGACACTTTCCAGGAGACCGTTGCCCAAGACGGAATCGTGTTTGTGGACGCATGGGCGGACTGGTGCGGCCCGTGCAAGCAGTTCGCGCCGACGTACGAGAAGGCCTCTGAGGAGCACACCGACGTCACCTTCGCCAAGCTCGACACTGAGGCCAACCAGCAGCTCGCTTCCGCCCTGGAAATCCAGGCGATCCCGACGCTGATGGCGTTCCGCGACGGCATCCTGATTTACCAGAACGCAGGGGCCATGCCGCCGGCCGCGTTCGACGACCTTGTCCAGCAGGTTAAGGACCTCGACATGGACGATGTCCGCCGCCAGATCGCCGAGCAGAACGCCTCCGAGTAGTAGGCCTTTTTATTCAGCGCCCGCAAGACGGGCGCTTTTTTCATGCGTACACTTGCCTAACGACGAATCCCACCACCGGAAGGACACTCCAATGGCGAACCCGTTTAGCAAGGGCTGGAAGTACCTCATGCAGTCGTTCGACACCAAGATCGACCAGAACGCAGACCCGAAGGTGCAGATCCAGCAGGCCGTCGCAGCGGCAAAAGAGCAGCACAAGGCAATCTCCGAGCACGCTGCCAACATCATCGGCAACCGCAACCAGCTGCAGATGAAGATGGAGCGTCTGATCAAGTCCCAGGAGGACCTGCAGACCAAGGCGCGCACTGCCTTGCAGGCCTCCCAGAAGGCGGAGGCAGCCGGCGACGCCGAGAAGTCCCAGCAGTTCAACAACGCCGCCGAGGTCATCGCCACCCAGCTGGTGTCCGTGGAGCAGGAGCTTGAGCAGACTAAGCAGGCCTACGCTTCTGCCGACCACGCCGCAAAGGAAGCCCAGCAGAAACAACAGCAGTCCGAGGCGAACCTGAAGGAGCAGCTCTCCCAGGTGGGCCAGCTCGAGTCTCAGCTCAACCAGGCCCGCATGCAGGAGCAGACGGCCAAGACCATGGACTCGATGAACCAGTTCAACGACGACAACGTGCCCACCCTCGACGGCGTGCGCGACAAGATCGAACGCCGCTACGCCAACGCGCTGGGCCAGCAGGAGCTGATGAAGGACTCGATGACCGACCGCATGGCCGAGATCGAGTCCGGCTCCACCGACGCTGCCGCCGCCAGCCGCCTGGACCAGATCCGCGCGTCCATCTCCGGCGAGCTTGAGGCCGGCTCCGGCACGGATGCCGGTGCTGGCGACGCCGACCGCCAGCTCGAGGCGGGCTCGGGTGAGGACTCGCAGGGCGAGAGCTCTCAGGGCGAAGCCGCCGAGCAGAAGCCGTCCGGCAGCTCCCGCCGCGTCACCGCCGGCAACACCGACGATTCCGCGAACACCGACGACATCCTCGCCGACGCCGAGAAGTACATGCGCGACGAGGACTAACCGCCTCCAACTAGCAGATCACAAACGGCCGCCTGACAGATTACGGCGGCCGTTTGTGCTGAGCTGGGGCCGAAACCCCGGGGCGCCGCGAAATGCCGGAACCGCGTTAGCTCTCCCGGCGGATGTTGATAAGTACGCCGCGGATGCCGGAGTGGAACCCGTCGCGAAGGTTGACGCGCTGGGTCTCGGACAGGGTGTACTCGTGCAGGGTCTCGCAGGCGAACTGCAGCAGCGGCCTGTCGATCTCCGGGGGAAGCCCGCCGCCGGAGAGGAGGTGGGCGTTGTCCCGCTGTTCGCTGGAAGCGGCGTTTTCAAACCACCAGTTGGCGTACTGCTGCCCTACGTCGTAGGGGGTTTGGAAGCCGGCGGAGGTCCACACTTCCTCGGGCAGCGGCACGTAGCGGGAGCGCAGCTTGCGTCGCGGAGCCATCATCGACGGCTTCGGCGCAGGCTTGGGGCCCGGCTTCGGCGCGCTCCCCGGCTTGTCCGAGTTGGTGCCGGCGAGCGACGCAGGCGACGGCTTCGCGCCGCTGGCGGCGTCCGAGGGCGACGGGACCGACGGAGCCGATCCGGCCGACTCGCTAGAGACATTGTGATTGCCGGGTTTGTTCGACTCGTTGTTGGCTTCCACCTGCGCCTCAGACGGCTCATCCACTTCTGGTTCGTCCGGGCGGTGGGTGCGTTGCTGCGACGCCGGGGTGCCCACGATGTCGGACGGCTTCGGCACGCCACCGGGCTTCGGCGCCGGTTTCGGCGCGGCCTGCTCCGGCTGGTCGCCGTCTTGGCTGTCCTCGTCGGCTGCGTCCGAGCCGTCCCCTGAGGTGCCCGCGGCCTCGGAAACCGCGTCCGACCCGAGCGGGTCTGGGCCCAGCCCTGGAACCGCGGTGGGGCCGACGGCCTCTTCAAGCGGAGCAGCGTCGTTAAGCGGGCGCTCCCTGATGCTCGGCGGCAGCGGGCCCTCGAGTACCTGGAGGCGCATGGCGTCGGCGAAGTCTTCGCGCGGGTCCAGGATGGTGGTGCTGTCGCAGGCGTGGCGCAGTGCGGAAGACATGGAGTCCCAGCCAAAGCCGTAGAGGTGCATGCGCGCGCCACGGCTGGTCACTTCCTCGACCCCGGGGATCATGTCCGCGTCGCCGGAGACCAGCACAAAGTCGGTGAAGTTCTCGCTCACGCCGTTGACAACAAGGTCCGCGACAAGGCGGGTGTCCACGCCTTTTTGGGTGCGGCGTTCGCCCCACTCGATCAGCTGACCGGTACGCAGTTGCACGCCGTCGCAGGTGCGAAGGGCGCGCTGGTAGCGGTGCGGGCCGGAGTCGGGGATGCCGTCGTACCAGAACTGGCGGTGGATTGGTTGGTTGAGTTGGTTGGTGATCATTTTGCCGAGGGTTGCCACAACCTCCGGCAGGTCAATTTCTAACTGTGCGCGGGCGCCGATTTCCCACGAGTTGTAAAAGCTCGCGAGCAGGTATGACGTGTCGACGAACACAAGTGTGCGTTCAAGCATGGCTCCTAAATTCCGATTCTTATTCGTTACTAAGTTGCGTTACACGCACCATCTTGCCTGAAAAACCTCAGTCATTCCACGTCGTAATCGTCACGGTTTCCTGCGAAGCTGTTGCGCGCGACAGATCGCCGTGATAGTTGGTTAGTTACTCGAGTAACTAACCAATCAACCGGAGGGCAGGGCATGAACACTGATGCAGAGCCACTCTTCGTGCAGATCGCCAGTTTCGTCGCCGACCTCATCGTCGACGGCACCCTGAAACCCGGCGAGCAAGCACCATCGACGAATCAGCTCGCCCAGTTCCACGAAATCAATCCCGCGACCGCGCGCAAGGGGCTTGCATTGCTTGTCGACGATCACGTGCTGGAAAAGCGCCGCGGCCTCGGCATGTTCGTCACCGACGGGGCCCGCGACCGAATCCTGGAGAAGCGCCGCGAGGATTTCGCCGGCGACTACATCGCCCCGCTCATCGACGAAGCCCTGCACCTGGGCTACACCCGCTCCGACCTCCATGACCTAATCGACCGCGTCGCAGAAAGCAGAGGCATGTACCAATGACCATCCACACCCGCGACCTGACCCGCAGCTTCGGCTCCAAGGACGTGCTCACCGGCGTCGACCTGGATCTCGGCCCCGGCATCCACGGCCTGCTCGGCCGCAACGGCGTGGGAAAATCCACGCTGCTGCGTATCCTGTCCGGTCAGCTCAAACCCACCTCCGGCACCGTCGAGGTGTTCGGCGTGCGCCCCTTCGACAACGCCTTTGTCATGGACAACACCTGCCTGACCGGCGTTGATACCGCTTACCCGGGCACGTGGTCCGGCGCGGATGTAATCAAGGGTGCGCGGTTGCGCTACCGCACCTGGGACCAGCAGCTTGCCGACGCACTGACCGCCGACTTTGCCATGGATCAGGCATTGGAAACCCGCTACGGGAAGCTCTCCCGCGGGCAGCGCGCCATGATCGCCATCGTTATCGGGCTTGCATCCGGCACCGATCTCCTGCTCCTGGACGAGCCCTACGTCGGCCTGGACACCCACAACACCGAGGTGTTCTACCGCCACCTGCTGGACCAGGCGGACACCGGCCGCACCATCATCATGGCCACCCACCACATCGACGACGCCGCGAAGGTGCTGGATACGGCGGTGATTCTGGGGCGTGAGGGGGCCGTCGTCAAGCAATGTGCTCCCGAAGTCGCCGACGCCTTCGCGGTTGTGGGAGGGGAGCTTTTGCCTATCGACGACGCTCCGCGCCATGCCCGCCCCGCCCGCTTCGACGACCTCATCGAGCACTACCTGGAGGTGTACTGATGAACACGACCTTGCTCGGATTCTTCCGTCACCAGTTCACCGCGTCCTCGCTGTACAGGCTGCTGTGGATGGTGCCGCTGGCCGTGATGTTCGCACTCGGCGCGACGATTACGGACCACCCGCTTACTGCGGTGATGACGCCTTCATTTGTGACCCTCTTTGTGATCGGTGCGCTCTCGACGGAAGAGACGGCCTACGCGGCCTACGGTATGCCGCGGGATCGGCGGCTACGACTGGCCGCGATGGCAGTGGTGCCGGCGGTGGTGATTGGCGTGGTTGTTGCGTTGCTGCTGCGGCCCGATTGGATTGGAGTTGTAGGCGCCTTGGGGGCGCTCGCGATGGGCCTGCTCATGGGGCAGCGCTACGTCACCGGCGAGGTGCCTGAGGCGAGTGAGCGTGTGCGGTCGCGCTTAGGCTCGCGCGGCTTCCTTCTGGAGCTGGTGTGGAAACCTCAGCTGCTGTGGGCTTTGGGTATCGCGGCGGCGCATTGCGTGACGCTGTACCTGGCGAGCTTCATTGGTTCCGAGCCGCTCAGGGCGTGGATTGGGGCTTTGCCGCTGTTGGTTTGGTACGGCATGTATTGCATGCACGGCTCGGGAATCGCTGGCCCGGACGTGGGCGCGAGCTACGGGATGCCACGACGACGCTGGCTTGGAGTATCTCTCGCGGCATCAGTTGTCTCGATGGTGCTCTATACGGTCGTTGTGGGCGTTGTCTCGAGTTTGAGCTGGGCCGCGGTGGTGGTCGGGGCGGCAGGAGCGTTTGCCTGCGCTGTGCTGGGAGCGGCCATGAAAGCCAGGCGCAGCGAAGCGGGGCTGTTTCCGGCGATGTTCTTGGCCATCCCTATGTCGCGAGCGACCGAAGTGGAAAGCTTCACGGACGGTGAAGCCGTTTACCTCCTTGTCGTCGCCGGAGTGCTGTTGCTGGTCGGTGTAGCGATACAGGCGGCGTATTTGGGTGGCTATATGAACCCAAAGCAAGCACTTAAGAACACTTAAAAACCGCATGTGCGCTGCGGGTTTGTGTTGTGTGTGGGGTGTGTGTAACTTATATCGAGTCAGCGAGACCGACAACGCCCCGCTGGAGAGCAGATGAGGTTCTCTGGTTTGTGTGGCGGGCAGGAAAACAATCGCTGGTGGATTCCAAAGTCACTTTGATGCTGGCTCACTGTGTGTGGGTTGGTGTTGGGTGTGCTGGTGTTGTTTGAGAACTCGATAGTGTGCCAATGTACTTTTGTTGCGTGGGTGTGTTTGCCTGCCCTTTTTGTGCACTGTGTGGTGTGCGCTCTGTTTGGGTGTGTGCCGGTGGTGGCGTGGTTGAATTCCAATGATGGATCGCGTCATCTTTTGGTTCATGGTGTGCGTGG
>NZ_JANRML010000117.1:0-595 GCF_026930265.1 Corynebacterium pilbarense | reverse complement strand
TGCTGCAAGTTATTTTTGCTGATGTTTTTATGAAAACAACATATTTAATCTTGCAAACACCTCACACATAACCATTTAAAAGAAGCATGAACTTAACACATAATTTATCTTGCATATTTTAACACATGAAGCAAGGTCCTGTAAAGTTTATTTTAATGAAGTAGAGGGTGCTTGCATAGCATAACAAGTCAGCCTTCTATTTTCAGATCAAGTGGTATCAGAGCATAAGTTTGTTTTGCTCATGTGTTTGCCAGTGATAGCTTGAGATTTAGCTATTGGTTTTTGTGCAAGTTTTGTGTTGAAGTTGGATATCTTGCAAGGATGGAAGAAGCTTCAAGCATTAATAGTTCTCATACATTTTCATTATCTTCATTCTTTGACAAAGAAGAAATTATAATCATGAGAGATTTGATGAAAGAGATGTGTGAAAGAACATTGCCCTTGAAGAGCAGTTGATGGCCATGAAGCAGGAGAAAGACCAGCTTTTGCAAAGGTTGCATGAGATGGAGATTCAACTCCATGAGGCAAAGGAAACCCTTACTAATTACATGCATAAACATGAGGTATGCAATGTTAGTTTATCTTCTACTTCCTC
>NZ_JANRML010000116.1:0-601 GCF_026930265.1 Corynebacterium pilbarense | reverse complement strand
CTCTAAGGCTTGACCTTAACCCTAGACAGAAAAATGCTTATCGTGGACACTGACTTCCTTTCAAATCTATCTAAGCCTAATGCATGAGAAGGAAGGATGATAGAAGTACCTTTTAATCGACGTTTGTCCCTGCACGCTCCGAGTTGCGCTCCAATCCTTTTGCTCCTCGCTGAGGTTTGTGAAAAAAACAAGATACGACCACTTCCTACTCTATTGACATTAGCTTGAAAACAGATCTACCATTAGATGATAAGTTCATGTAACATTAGACAACATTAGACACGAACTAGAAAGAAACAGGCCAAGCTTGTCATATTAATGAGAATAACGACAGCAGTACTTACAATCGTAGATGCGAATGCGACAGCTTCGTCAAGTCCTCTTCGTCTAACCCTTGCCTGAAAGATCCACAACCTGGATAACAGCAGCTTCACTGATCACTCTCCTTTGGCTGACTGCAAGTTTCCTCCAAGATCATAAGTTTCACATATGTAATTCCTTCCTCCTCTTCCTCACCATAGAGCTTGCTTATATAGGTTGGGAAGGGCTTAACCACTTGAGTTATGTTTAGAACCAGTTGGGGATCTCCTCCTTGGTTTAG
>NZ_JANRML010000115.1:0-601 GCF_026930265.1 Corynebacterium pilbarense | reverse complement strand
TTAGCAAGATATCGTCATCCTGCATCCATCAACAAACATTTCAGTGATCCATAAACAACATTATATTATATCAGTCATATGTCACATATGCAGTAACATAAATACGCAAACCATAAACATTCCACTCCCTAACTCGATCTGAAGTCCAAGGGGTTTTCATCGATGCCTCTGCATCCTCGAGGTCCAAAATTCTTCACACTCAGGAGAACCGAGTCAATAGCACCTGTCTATGTCAATGCAGTTAAACCATGTCATCAACCCATGACACCTCATAATCAAAATCAAATGTTTTAATAGCATAATAATCCAGATCACTTGCGAGCAAGTGTCCTCAAAGAATAAGTTCTCTCAGTGCGCAAGAGTGGGATGTTACATACACCCCCTCTTGGTCTAAACTTTGTCTCGAAGTTTCTCAGTATAAATGCCGAAATAAAAGTACCACAGTATCATGAGTCTATCTATCAAACAAAAATGGAAACTGCTGGCGCATATCATATGCGTCCTCCCAGGTCGCCGAGTGTGGACTATAACTGTCCCACTAGACCTTGACCTGATCTATCATTCGATGTCGTAACTGTCGAATGCAATGATCTAAGATGCA
>NZ_JANRML010000114.1:0-606 GCF_026930265.1 Corynebacterium pilbarense | reverse complement strand
GCGAGGGCGATATGGAGATCGACTTCCTATTGGTAAAATCCTATTCTATGGCTCCTTTTGAGAACACTACTGTCGTAACATACTTTAAGGGAGCTCTTGGGAGACTATATGTCTATTTGTAAAAGAGAGCGTAAGAGGTAACTTTACACTAACTACCCTTGTTTTACTAAACCCTATACACACTAACGACCGATCTTTTACTAAACCCTATACCAGGAATATCAGACCAATCACACCAACAGACTAAAGCATTCCTTGTTCTCAGCTGGGTTCTTGCATGTTGTTAAGTATCATTCTATATTGGATCCATATCCACACCAATTGATAGAATGCAGATTTACAAATGCATTAAACCCTCTCCCTCATTCATCAACTGGCACTAAACACTAGTTTGGAAGAGCTGGAGATTCCAATGGGATTTATGTCTCACGCTATTACTTTCTTCAACTGCATGAATCACGAGTAGGAGGGAACTTGTTCGGTTCGTCTTACTAAGTAAATTCTACTCGTTTCACTGGATTCATACTGGGTGAGCACCAAGGTCTGATAGTTATGCCAATCATCAATTCGCTTATATGAACGAGCTAGAACTCTCAGTGACACTGG
>NZ_JANRML010000113.1:0-607 GCF_026930265.1 Corynebacterium pilbarense | reverse complement strand
TTGCACCTTTTTGCCTATATCTTTTTGCCATTATTATACCCTTCATCACTTGTATGTAGACTCATAACATCACTTCATCTGATCATTCCAAGGTAGACAACATCCTTTCTCATGATTATACGCTTAATTTGTTTTGCATAATATTTTACATCACTTTTGTACTTAACCATTGATTAGACTGCAGACTAGCATTTGAAGCCTGTTGCCAAAACACAGTTCAGGTTGCAGATGCTGAAACACAGAACTATTATACAGCCCAAACTCGCAGATGCTGAAACACAGAGCTATCACTCAGAAATACAGATGCTGAGACACAGTGGAGACCGCTACGTTGCTGAAACACGAACCCTGACAGTCAGCAGTCAAGGCCGACACAGTCAAGGGGCACAATTCGCGTGGCTGAAACAGCCCGTGAATTGCGATGCTGAAACAACATCAGCAGCTATGAAAAGAAGTCGTTACACCAGCCGTAACAGCGATACCTTGCTCAGCCCCTGTATTAGCATTCGGTTGCATGAGAATCGGATACCCTATACTGATTTAGAAAGAAGATCCGAATTAGTGTAGGATCTAGATCTGCCTTGTAATGTTTGTATCGATGGGATTT
>NZ_JANRML010000112.1:0-608 GCF_026930265.1 Corynebacterium pilbarense | reverse complement strand
CTGCTCTGGATCTATCTTCTCAAACTCTGCAAGTTGCTCGAAGGATGGTTCTTTGGTCTGTCACAACTATCGCATAGACTCCCCCTTTCTAATATTCATATTACCTAGGAGTATCTAAGTTGGATGGATCAGAACAATTCCTGCTCTGATGTGTATTCATCATCATCTTCATTGGTAGATTCATCATCTCTCTGAGCTCTGACTTCTTTCTTTCTATCTGTGGATTCATCTTTCACTACAATGTCTGAAAGTACAATCTCTTGAACCTGTTCCTTATTTACCTGTCCTTCCTTTCTTTCAGTTATTTTCCAAACCTTTCTGTATCTGACATCTTTCTTTTTCTCTGTAGAATTTTCTTCATCTCGTTTTATTATCAATCTTGCGATCTCTGGTACCTGGTCTTTGTTCACCTGTTCTTCCTGTTTTCTTATCCATACTTTCTTATATCTGATATCAGTATTGTCTTTCATGGAAGTATCGATCATGCTTCTACAATCACTGGCTATGTGTCCATAGTTATGACATTTGTAACATTCAATGTTATGTGGGACCACATAGGCATTTATTGCTTGAACATTTATTTTATAATATGTAATATACCAAATATA
>NZ_JANRML010000111.1:0-611 GCF_026930265.1 Corynebacterium pilbarense | reverse complement strand
GCAGTTCCAAGCACATTCTGATGGTGGGTTCTTCAAATCGGGTTTTCCAGCTGGTAGCGGTTACCGTGTTTCTCCGAGATCGCTCATTTTTGCCTATCTATCCGTGCATGCAGCAGATCTGCTATCTTCTTACGATCACGGGTATTTTTTGTTATTCGATTATATTCCAGTACAGATCCAGGAGATCTGACTGACGTCTAGACTCTATATTTTCAGTAGGCTATTTGTATTTCCATGCATGAACCATTATTATTCATGATATTGAGCAGTTGACATTCTATACTCTTGCATGCATATTTTTATGATTGTAAAACCTTTGTTATGCTACATGCTACTATAATAACCTACATGCAACCATAATAACTGACATGCAAACACTATAAACAAAGATCATCTACATCAAACCCTAAAACGCATCCAGAAACCCCCAGTGTATCAGATCTGCACGTTGGAGCAGTAAGATCGTAGCAAATATCTTGATCATCCGGATCAGGGATATTTCAGTGGATGTAGAGGCTGAGGAGGAGATTGGACTTCCAGTGGATCCAATGCCACCACCACCTTCACGGAGAGCTATACCTGGAGTTGGACTTGGGTCCGTTGGGATTGGG
>NZ_JANRML010000110.1:0-611 GCF_026930265.1 Corynebacterium pilbarense | reverse complement strand
CTCGGTTAGGCTTCTCCCATGAGTTCGCCTCACCGTACTATCCTCAGTCAAACGGACAGGTCGAGGCAGTCAACAAAGTCCTCAAGACCATGTTACAACGCACGGTTAATAAACATAAAACCAATTGGCATCATATGTTATTTTCCACGCTATGGGCTTATCGAACGACAGTAAAGACCGCCACTAGTTTTACGCCATTTCACTTAGTCCATGGGGTCGAGGCAACTCTTCCCATCGAGTGCGAAATTCCCACCCTTCGCACCGCAATCGAGATTTTACCTGACACTGCTCCAATGGAGCAGCGCTTGCTAAACTTGGAGTCTCTGGATGAAGATCGTCGATCCTCATTACAGAACAACGAGGCAGCTAAAAAACGATCCAAGGCTACCTTTGATCGCCATGTCAACCTTCGATCATTTCACGAAGGCGACCTTGTTCTCGCATACGATATCGCTCATGACACCTTTGGCCACGGCAAATTCGAATCACTATGGCATGGCCCTTACATCATCCAACAGTGCCTCACCAAAGGCGCATACATCCTGGCCTCTCCTGAAGGCCTCGCACTCAAAGAACCCGTCAATGGGTTATACCTCAAGAAATTTTATGCT
>NZ_JANRML010000012.1:0-69322 GCF_026930265.1 Corynebacterium pilbarense | reverse complement strand
CAGACGCACCCCGCAGCAGGCATACACCACCGGAGTCAAAGCCACACCCAACGACAACCCCAAAGAAGAATGGCGCACCCGAAACGACACAGTCGACAAAAACGGCAAAGTCTCCGTGCGCTACGCCGGCAAACTCTTCCACCTCGGCATCGGACGCGCCTACAAACACAAGAAAATCCTCATGGTCATCACCGACAACCACATCATCACATCACTGGTCGAAACCGGAGAAGTCATCACCGAGCACTACATCGACACCGCCCGCGACTACCAAAAGGCCTACTGGAAACACGGCGACCCACCACTACGCCCCGAATGAACAAAACCGGCACCCCAGAATAAAAACAACTGAGATGCCGATCCGTCCAGCATGTCGCGACTCATGCGTCAAGCATGACGCGACTCATGACATTGTGGAGCTAAGGGGAATCGAACCCCTGACCTTCGCATTGCGAACGCGACGCTCTACCAACTGAGCTATAGCCCCTTGGGCACGCTCGTTACGTTACTCCTCCCCCACGCGCCGGCTAAATCGCCAGCGCAGTGGAGGTTTTCACGGTTTTAGGAGGCCCGGGTGCCGTAGCCGCCGAGGTCTTCGTAGTCGTCGTAGCCGGGGTCGTTGTCCGGCGCGTAGCGGGCGGACGGCAGGGTGTCAAAGTCGGGGCTTTCGTCGTCCAGGTCCAGCACGACGGAGCCGGCGCGCAGGCGTGCATCACGCGGGTGCTCGACGTGGTTGCTCATAGCCACGCCCATGCGGGCACGGCGCAGCTGGCGCAGGCGGCGGGCGTGCAGTGCGCGCTCTTGCAGCACCACGCGACGCAACGCGATCATGAACCATGCGGTCAGCCCCACCGACACGGCGGGCAGCACCCAGGTCCAGCCACCCGCCACAAACGCCACGACGAAGGTGACCACGCAGGCGGCGATGAGCGCCAGCAGGGTGCGCTGGCGGCGCTGGAAGCGGGTGGCGGTGTTCTTCTTGTCGCGCTCCGGGTCGAATCCGCCGCGGCCGCGGCGCGCAGCGGCGAAGGCGAGGTCCTCGTCGCCCGCTTCGGCGACCTCTGCGGTGTCGACCTCGTCGTCAAAATCTTCCGGTGCTTCCTCAACGTCCGTTTCCGGGGCGCCCTGCTTCTCGACGCCTCCGGTCTCGTCCGCGTAGCCAAAGTCCTCGGGTGCGGTGTAGGACTCGTCCAGCTCGTAGCGGTCGGACTCTGCCTCAGCCTCGTCGGCGCCGCAGGCGTCGGTATCGGTGTCGGCGGCATCGTCCTCTGCAGCATCCTCCGCGGCGAGGACCTTCACAGAGGTGGAGCCGCCGGTCTCGTTGGCGACGACCTTGGTGGACCCGCCCGCGGTCTCAGCGTCATCGGCCTCAACCTCGGTGGGCTCGGCCTCGTCTTCGGCGTGCTCGATGACTTCACCGTCGATGTGGTCTACCGCGGGATCGCCGTCCTCGGCGCCGGGGCGGCGGAAGAGGGTGCGCAGGGCGGGAGCGTCGTCGATAAGCACTTGCTCCTCGGCATCTGTTGCTTCGACGACCTCGTAGTCGGTGTCCTCGCTGTGGCGGTGGATGTCGGCGGCGGTGAGCTTCGGGCGGCGGCGCTCAGCCATCGGCGCGGTGCCGCCCTCGTGCAGCACGCGCGTTTCGTCGTAGCCGTCGCCGGAGCGGCGGATCGGCTTGTTGTTGCCGATCATCAACGGCGCGAGGACGATGATCCACACGACCAGGATCAAGATGATCATTAAGCTCGGGCTGCCCATGGGCGATGCCACCTTTCCGCGTCAGTTGCACCCTTAAAGTCAGGAGTCCACGGTATCGGCACTTGCGCAGGCGAACGGGTCGGCGCGCCGGTGGGGCGCAGCTGTTTTTCGCCCTTATCGCACCCTGCCAGCTTCGCGCAGGCGTTGTACGGCTGTGGTGGGGAAATCGTCGGCGTTCAACGCCACGAAGTGGTGGTCGCGCCACTGCCCGTCGATGTGCAGGTTGCGTCGCAGGTAGCCCTCCTCGCGGAAGCCATTGAGCTTGAGCACTTGGCCTGACGCGGGGTTGTGCGGCAGGTAGGTGGCGGTCACGCGGTGCAGCCCGACGCGGGAAAACGCGTGGTCCACGCCCAACGCGCACGCGACAGTGGCCACCCCGCGGCCCATGAAAGGCGAGTGCACCCAGTAGCCCACCCAGCATTCGGAGACAATGCCGTGCTGGATGTTGCCCAGGGTGACTTGTCCGGCAAACTCGCCGTCCGCCTCGATGACCAGCGGCACCACCGTGCCCTGGTTGGCCAGCCGCTTCAGGTTCAGCCAGGTGTTGCGCCACGCCGCGTGCGAGTGCGCGTCCTCCCAACTGCCCTCTACGGTTGGCTCGACTGGTTCGAGCCATCGCTTATCGACGTTTCTCGTGCCCGCCCAATCCTCCCCATCGCGGGAGGTGAGGGGACGGAGACGGACGCATGCGCCGTCGGGAAGCGTGACGGTCGGCGTGGACTCAGGCCAGCCCGGGGTGGGCTGGCGAAACATCGCAAACATGGGGTGGTGCCTAGCTGCGCTGGCGGAGGTACTCGACGTCCACGATGTCGCCGGGGCGCACATGCACGGCATTTTCCGGCAGGCAGATCATGGCGTTGGCCTCCGCGAAACCAGCCAGCAGGTGCGCGGGCCCGGCCTCCAGCGCAGACAGCGGTTCGACCAGGTAGTCGCCAGTGTCCGCGTCGCGCATGAGACGGGCACGGATGTAGCCGCGGCGGCCCGGAATCGAACTGAGCTCGCGCAACGAGCGGGCCTCGACGGTCCGGCGCGTCACCGCGGTCTTGCCCAGCGAGCGGCGGATGGCGGGGCGAATGAACGTTTCCGCAATCACCAGCGCGCTCACCGGGTTGGACGGCAAAAGGAACGCCGGGATGCGCTCCTCGCCCATCAGGCCGAAGCCCTGCACGGAACCGGGGTGCATGGCCACGCGCGTAGTGTCGATCTGCCCGAGCTCACGCAAAATCTCCTGGATCGGCACCGCGCCGGAGCCGCCGACAGAACCGGTGATGATGACGAACTCGCTTTTCGCAATGTGGCCGGCCACCGTCTCGCGCATGCGGCGCGGCTCGGCGTTGATGATGCCGGCGCGGTGCACGTCCGCGCCCGCCTCCTTCGCGGCAGCGGCCACGACATAGGAGGCGATGTCGAAAACCTGCCCCAGGCCCGGACGGCGGTCCAAGTCCACCAGTTCCAAGCCGTAGCTCATCACCGTCACGCGCGGGCGCGGGTACACCAGGAGCTTGTCGCGGCCCGCGGCGGCGGCGAGGCCGATCTGGGCGGGGCCGAGCACCGCGCCCTGGCGCACGGCGATGTCGCCAGGCTGGATATCGTCGCCGGGCCGGCGCACGAAATCACCAGTTCGCACAGGGCGCTGCGGGGTGACTCGCTTGCGGCCGCGGTCCGTCCACTCCAGCGGCAGCACAGCGTCCGCGAGCGTGGGCAGCGGGGCGCCGGTGGCGACGCGCACCGCTTGGCGCGGCTGCAGGCGCAGCGGCTTCTGGGAGCCGGCGGGCACCTCGCCTACCACGGGAAGGGCGCGCTCGCGATTCGGCTGCTGGACGGCGGGGGCTTCCTCGCCGTTACCGTCCTGGTCGTTATCGTTGTGGTCGTTTTCGTTGTGGTCGCGGCGCTCGGGCCTGCGCAGCCCGGCGGTGCCGCCCACGTCTACCGCGCGCACGGCGAAACCGTCCACAGCCGCCTGAGGGAACCCGGGAACCTGCGTGGTGGAGGTGACCTCTTCGGCGCACATCAGGCCGAGCGCGTCCGTCAGCGCCACCCGGATCGGCTCGGGGGCGGTCGCCGCGTCCACTACAGCCGCAAGCTGGTCCTCTACGCTGCGCATGGCCCGTGCCCCTTTCGTCTACCCGTTGTCCTGCGCCTTTGCGGCAACCTCGGGGTGTTCCGCCTCGAAGTCGGCGATGATCTTCTTCACCGCGGTGTACACGGCAGGCCCGAACTTCTCATCGCGCAGGCCGAAATCCACATTCGCCGGGATGTAGCCGCCGGGGTTGCCCAGATCGTGGCGCTTGCCCTCGTGCACCACCACGTGCACCGGGTGGCCCTCAGAGATCATCAACTCAATCGCATCCGTCAGCTGCAACTCCCCACCCTTACCGGGCTCAATGCGCCGCAGCGCATCAAAAATCCCGCGGTCCAACAGGTACCTACCGGTAGCCACCAGCGTTGACGGCGCATCCTCCACAGCAGGCTTTTCCACCATGCCGCGCACCTTGAGCACCTCAACGCCATCAATCTCAGCCTGGGCATCCTCCACGTCGAACACGCCGTAGTTGAACACCTCATCGCGCGAGACGTTAAACGCGCACAACACCGAACCACCAAGGCGCTCACGCACAGCGACCATCTTGTCCATCACACCCGCCGGCAACACAAGATCATCCGGCAGCATCACAGCAACCGCATCCTCGTCGTCATCCAACGCTTCCTCAGCGCAACCAACCGCATGGCCAAGCCCAAGCGGCTCATCCTGGGTGACCGCCACAGCCTCAATCAAACCGTTGGCACGCGCCACCTTGTCCGCCTGGGCCTGCTTGCCACGGGCGACCATCAGCTCCTGCAAGTCCGAAAACTCGCCGAAGTGCCGCATGATCTCTTCCTTATTCGGCGCGACCACCACAGCCAAACGCTGCGCCCCAGCCGCCGCAGCCTCCTCAGCTATCAGCTCAATGCCCGGGGTATCCACCACAGGCAAAAGCTCCTTCGGCACCGTCTTCGTCGCCGGCAAAAAACGAGTCCCCATACCCGCCGCCGGAACCACAACAGTCTTCACCGAAGCGTTCGCAGCATCAACGGGAAGGTCAGTAGAATTCTGCATAAACGCAAAGCCTACAGCCCCCAACCTTCACAACCGGGCTGCGACCCGGAAGAATCATGGAGTAAGCACACCCAAGTGGACGCAACCGCCCAATCCCGGAAGGCCGCCATGCGTGCGGCGCATCTCGTCAACCGGCGCGAGCTACGCGGCACGGAACGAAAACAAAAGCTCGACCAGGCAATTGTCGCGGCTACCTTGGCGTGCATCGACGATTTCAACGCGCGCGGCACCAATATCGCCGCCTACAACCCGCTCGCCTCCGAGCCTGGCCCGGCGGATTTCGCAGCACAGCTCGCCGCCGTGGCGCGCACGCCGTTTCTGCCCATTTCCTTACCGGACGGGGTGCTCGCTTGGGCGCAGCTCGGGGCCGCGGATACTGCCGGCGCCCTGGGGATCACTGAGCCGACGGGCCCGCGCTTCACCTCAAACGTGTTGCGCTCCTGCGGGCTGGTGGTGGCGCCGGCGTTAGCCGTCGATAGGCAGGGCATGCGATTGGGCAAAGGCGCCGGCTACTACGACCGAGCGTTGTCGGCCCTTGATGTTCCCGTTGCGGCAGTGGTCTACGACTGGGAGGTCGTCGACGCGGTGCCGCATGACGCGCACGACCAGGCGGTGGATGCCGTAATCACGCCGGAGGGTTTCTTCCGCGTCTAGGGAACCGGGACGTGGTTTCCGCCGTCTTATTCCCATGGACCTCTCCGCGCGCCTTCACAACCTCCGCTCCCCCGGCTACCGTCGCTCCGTGCTCATCCGCAGGGCAATAGCCGTCTTCCTCGTCGTCGCCGCTGTGCTGCATGTGCTTATCGACGCCTCACGGTCCGACCCGCCAGCGCTGACCTTCTCCCGCGATGTCACCCCCGGCACCGTGCTCAGCGCGGACGACCTGGAACTCCGGCGGCTCCCGGCGGAGTCGGTGCCCGATAACGCACTCGACGACGCGGCGTTGGCGGAGGGGCAGCTGCTCGCGGCGGCCGCCTCCCGCGGCGAGGTGGTCACGGCCACCCGCCTAGTCGGGCCCGATCTGGCGGGCCTGCTCACCCAGGACAAACCGGACGGCGAGAAGTTCTCCATGGTTCCAGTGCCGCTGGCGGAACCGGACATCTTGCCCATGCTGCACCACGGGGCAGAAGTTGACGTTGTGGGCCAAGGGCCACGCGTGGTTGCGAAAAATGGGATTGTCGTCACATCTGGGGAAGGCGACGCGGTATTAGTGCTGCTCAAAGAGGGTGAGGCTGCAGCTGTGGCGGCCGCTTCCCTGTCGGAACCGCTCACGCTTGTATTGAGCAACCGTGAGCGTGCGTTTAATATCCCGAAGCATGCTTCAAGGATTTAAAGATTTCATCATGCGCGGCAACGTCATCGAGCTTGCCGTCGGCGTCGTCATCGGCGCGGCATTCACCGCAGTTGTCACCGCGTTCTCTGACGCGATCATCAACCCGCTCCTCGCAGCCCTCGGCGGCGTGGACTACTCCGGCCTGGGCTTCTTCGTCCGCGAGGGCAACGAGGCGACCTTCGTCGACTTCGGCGCCGTCCTCACCGCCATCATCAACTTCCTGCTCATCGCCGCAGTGATCTACTTCCTGCTCGTCGCTCCGATGAACAAGCTGGACGAGGCGCAGAAGCGCCGCAAGGGCATCGACCCGGATGAGCCGGAGCCGACCGACACCGAGCTGCTCGCGGAGATCCGCGACCTGCTCGCAGGCCAGAACCCGAACAACGTAAACAAGCCGCTGAACTAGTTCGTCCTTGAGCGGGACTGGCTGAAAAGCTACTCCCCGTAGTGCGGAGGCCGCTCCGCCTCATAGAAATCGCGGCCCGTCAAACCCGGCTCTTCGTCGCCGAGCAGCACCTCGCGCTCAGCGTCCAGGGCCGGGTTTTCTTCTGCCTGGGTGTTTGGCGCGGCGTCCGCGGAGCGGTCGTATTCCACGTCCGCTTTGCGCACAGCGCGCCTACGTTTGCGTTCCATCTGCCTGCTGTACTGCGCCGGGTTTACACCGAGTGCTGGTTCAGCTCGTCGATGAGGTGGCGTACCAGCGGAGTCGCCGTCGACACACCATCGCGAATCGCCTGGCGCGAGGACGCGAGGTTGACCACGACCGTGGAACCGGACACGCCGCAAATACCGCGGGAGGTGCACGCGTCCACGGCACCGCACGCCTGGCCGGACGAGCGGATGGCCTGGCTGACACCGGGGACCACCTTGTCAATGACCGCGCGGGTCGCTTCCGGCGTCTTATCGCGTGGGCCGACGCCCGTGCCACCCAGCGTGAGCACCAGATCCACGCCGCCGACCACGCCAGTCTCAATGGCCTTGCGGATCTCGGACTTCTTGGACTTCACGCGCACCACGCCATCGACCACAAAGCCAGCCTCGCGCAAAAGCTCTACCACCATCTCGTCGGTGTTGTCACCCGGCGCGTCGTAGCGGCGGTCGCCCACCAGCACAACGATGGCGCACGGCGACGTCGGGGAATCGCTCTCCAGCTCGGAGGCGCGCAGCGTCGCATCGTCCGGCTCGGTGATGTCGAGCGCGTCAAACAATTCCGGCATCGTGGTTAGACTCCCTAAAGACATAACGGGGCGGATAGGTCAGATATGAAGTTACTCGGAACTTAAGGTCACCTCTACCGGAATCGGTTGAGACTCCCCCTCCCGCTGCACTTGCAGCGTCACCGTCTCTCCGAACGCCTTGGAGCGGGTCGCTGCAATGAGAGCGTCAGCAGAGTCGATGGGCCGGTCGTTCAGGCGCGTAATCACGTCACCGGGCTTCAGCCCAGCCGTTTCGCCGGGGCTGCCGGGCTCCACCCCCGCCACCACGGCACCGCCGCCGAAGCCCTGCATCACGCTGACGCGCACGCCGAGCATCGGCTGGGTAGCCTCGCCCGTTTCAATGAGCTGCTCCGCCACCCGCTTGGCAAAGTTCGACGGGATGGCAAAGCCGAGGCCGATGGAGCCGCCCTGGCCGCCCTGCCCCATGCCGCCGGCGGACAGCGAAGCAATCGCGGAGTTCATGCCGATCAGGTTGCCGCTGCGGTCCACCAGCGGGCCGCCGGAGTTGCCTGGGTTGATCGCGGCGTCGGTTTGGATGCCGTCCATCAGCGAGCTTTCCCCGCCGCCCTGAGAGGCACGCACCGGGCGGTTGAGCGCAGAGACGATGCCGCTGGTCACCGTGGCGGACAGCCCCAGCGGGGAGCCGACGGCGACGACCTCCTGGCCCACGCGCAATTCGTCGGAGTTGCCGAATTGCATCACCGGCAGGTCGTTGGCGTCGTCGATCTTGAGCACGCCGACGTCCGTGTTGACGTCGGAGGCGACGAACTGGGCGTTGCGACGTGAGCCGTCGTTAAGCGTGACCTGCACCTTCGACCCGGGCGTGTCGGCGCCGGCGATGACGTGGTGGTTGGTCAGCACATAGCCGTCCGCGGAAATGATGGAGCCGGAGCCCTCCGCACTGCCGCGGGGCGTGGCCACCTCGATGGAGACCACTGCCGGCAGCACCGCGGCGGCCACCTGCTCTACCGAACCTTCGGGAGCATCGGCCGGATCCGCGACTGTCGGGTTACGCAGTTCGCTTTGCGACGGCGCACCGCCAGACCCATTCCGAGAATCCTCCGAGGAGCCCTCCGAGGCGCTTTCCAGCGCGCTCTGCGCCCCCTTGCCCGCCTGGGTCGAGCCGGCGAAATAGCCCGCGCCGCCGCCGGCAACGAGAGCGGTTGCCAGCGCGACGGCGAATGCCGTTGCGATACCCTTGCCGCCTTTGCCGTCGTTGCTGCGGCTGTACGCCTGGGGCTGCGGCTGCACCTGGTAGACGCCATTGTTCGACGGAAAACTGGAGGTGTCTTCCGGGAAGTTCGTTTCACTCATGACGGGCCATTATGCCCCGTCGCCCTGTGGCAGAACTTGAGGGCATGCACCGCATTTCGTAACAATTCCTGAACGATTGCTGTGCGCGTTAGCCTGCGGGTCTAGCTGTAGCTCTTGCGCGGAATCACACGCGCCTGGGTTTCGGCGGCGGTGACGTCAGCATCCTCGTTGTCCGTTTGCGGCGGGCGGCCTGGGAACACCACACGGAAGCGTGCCCCGCCGTCGTCGGACTCCTCCGCCACGATGGTTGCATTGTGGCGGTCAAAGACCTGCTTCACAATGGCCAGGCCCAGACCGGACCCCGGCATTGAGCGGGATTCGGGCGAGCGGTAAAAGCGCTCGAAAACCTTCTCGCGCTGGTCCTCGGGGATGCCGGGGCCGGAGTCGTCGACAATGAGCACCGCGTTGCGCTTCGCCGCCTTCAGCGACACGCGCACAGTGCCGCCCTGCGGCGACCACTTCGCGGCGTTATCGATGAGGTTGATCGGGGCGCGGCCCATGGCGAACCGGTCGCCGGTGATGACCCACGGGTCCGCTTCGAATTGGAACGCCAGGTCCGGGCGGCGGCGCCGCACGCGGTCGAGTGCTTCCTCCAGCACCTCGTCGAGGCGGAAATCCTCGGGCTCGGCGCCCTGCTGCGCTTCGTCTCGCGTCAGATCCACCAAGTCGCCGATGAGGATGGACATTTCCTCCATTTGCGCCATCACGTCGCGCTCTAAGTCCTTGCGATCCTGCTCCGAAATCTGATCTTGCTGTCCGGAGTTGTACAGCATCATCAACAGCTCGATGTTCGTGCGCATCGAGGTCAGCGGGGTTTTCAGCTCGTGACCGGCGTCCGCCACCAGCTGCGCCTGGCGCGTCTTAGAGTCTTCCAGCGTGGCGATCATCTTATTCACGGAGGTGGTGATGTCCGCGAATTCGTCGTCGCCGTCGACGGGCAGCTCTGTCAGCTGGTCGGACTCGTTGGCGGCGTCGATAGCTCGGTGCAGCCTGCGCACAGGTCGGAGGCCAACGGCGGAAATTACCGTGCCCGCAATCCAGGCGAGTAGCCCGCCTGTGCCGGCGAGGACGAGCGCGGCCGCTCCCCAACTGCCGGAAACGATGCCCAACACGTCCAACGGCTTTGCGATGGCCACGGTGACACCGGAGGCGCTGCGGCGCACCACCACGCGCTCCCCCGCCACGGTGCGCTGGGAGAGCATGTCGCCTGAAGACGTCACCGTGTACGGCCCCGCCACCGGCACCGGGTCGCCGTAAAACACGTTGGAACCAGCGGGCGCGGCCGAGATCTTCACCCACGGGCTGGATCGGCTGAACTCGGCAATGGCCTTTTCAAAGCCCTCCTGGTCGTCCGCATCCAGGTTCTTTAACTGCAGCGATACGCCGTAGGTACGGGTGCGCAGGTCGTCGTCCATGACGGTCAGACGAGTCGTTTCTGAAAGCCGGTAGGTAAACAGCGCGGTCAACAAAATGACCACGGCGACGATGCCGCCGGCGAGTACGGCCAAGCTGTTGCGCAGGGACCGGCCGGTATTGGCCTGCTCCTGCAGATCAGCTTCGCCTGTGAAACGCCGCAAAATCACGGAGCGGTCTCCCGCAGGACATAGCCGACGCCGCGGACGGTGTGGATCAAGCGCGATTCGCCGCCCGCTTCAGTCTTGCGGCGCAGGTAGCCGATATAGACCTCCAGCGCGTTGCCAGAGGTCGGGAAATCGTAGCCCCACACCTCTTCCAGGATGGTCTGGCGGGCCAGCACATGGCGCGGGTTCTGCAGCAGCAGGTGCAGCAGCGCAAACTCGGTACGCGTCAGCGAGATTGCCCGGCCGCCGCGGGTGACGTCGCGGGTGGAGGTGTCCATGACCAGGTCCTCGAACTGGAGGCGGGTCTGATCTTTGCTCGCGGCCTTGCGAGCCTCGGAACGGGTGCGGCGCAGCAGCGAACCAACACGCGCCAGGAGCTCCTCCAAGGCGAAGGGCTTGGGCAGGTAGTCGTCCGCGCCAGCATCCAGGCCGGCCACACGGTCGGACACGCCGTCGCGAGCCGTGAGCATGAGGATCGGGCCGTCGTACCCAGAGGAACGCAGGGTGCGGCAAACGCCCAGGCCGTCAAGCTTGGGCATCATGAGGTCGAGGATGGTCAGGTCAGGCTGCTCAATACGGATCTGGTCGAGCGCGTCTTCGCCGTCTACGGCGAGCACAACGTCGTATCCGTTGAAGCGCAGCGAGCGTCGGAGCGACTCGCGGACGGCCTGCTCGTCGTCAGCTACGAGAATTTTCATAGGGTTATTATGACTTATATTTTCCTTAGTGTTGAATTAAGCTGAAAAAACCGGGCCCCACCTGGGGGTCCCGGTTCTTTCGATGGGTCTAATGCGACCCTTAAAAGCTTAGAACTGCTCGACGTCGATCAGACCGGCCTGAGCAGCCTTGACCAGACGGCGCGGGATGCGCACTTCCTGGCCGTCGATCTTGACGGTCTGCAGGTCGGCGTTGTCGGCCTTCCACTGGGAACGACGCATACGCGTGTTCGCGCGGGACTTCTTGAACTTCGGTGTTGCCATGACGAGTCTCCTTTATCCCCTCTAGTTGGCCTTCTTCTTGCGGCGGGCCATGCCGCCGAAACGCTGGTTGAACTTCTCCACGCGGCCAGCGGTGTCCATGAGACGCTGCGCGCCGGTCCAGAACGGGTGGGACTCGGCGGTGACGTCCACGACCACGAGCGGGTACTCGTTGCCGTCTTCCCACTGCTCAGTACGTGCGGAGGTCAGGGTGGAGCGCGTCAGGAACTTGTGGCCCGTGTTTGCGTCCTGGAAAATCACCGGGTGGTAATCCGGGTGAATGTCTTTCCTCATTTGATTCGTCTCCCTCAGGATTGAACTACGGGTCGGTTCTCCGCGCCTCTCGAGACGAGAAGCGAGCGCGAAGATCGTGCCCGAGTTGGGTGCGAAATGGTCTTTTCATCCGGCGGTTGCCGGACAACCTGCAGGATTATACTTGCCTAGACGAGATTTTCCGAATCGCGCAATTGCACATTTCGCCACCACAGCAGCAGCGCTCCGGCCAACGTCTGCGCCAAGCCGAGCACGAGCCATGCAAGATTGCCCAGCTCAACCGGAAAGGCCAAGCTCAACACCGCGAGCATGAGGTGCATTCCGCCATGCGAGCCTGCCGCCCACCAGAAGCTGCCAAAGCAGTAAACCAGCGCGGCGCCGAGGATGGACATCCCGAAAGGCATAGCCAAGTACACGACGTGGTCGAGAGTACTTTGTTGCCCTCCCGAAGAGGTTAAGTGAATCAATGTGAAGGCGGCGGTTGTCCACACCACGGTCAGCGCTTCGCGGTGGCGCGTGACGTCGAAAAGCCAGCCGCGGAAGAGCAGCTCTTCAGGGATCCCCTGCAGCAAGTATGCGCGAACGAGGATCCACGCCACGATTGCGACAACCGGATAGTCGCCAGCCTCGGCCGCTTCCGGCATCTCCGGGCCGCGCCCGAGGATCACCCAGAGCACTGCCCAGCCCAGGACCATCGGTACGGCGACCACAAGCGTGCCACCGACCAGCCCCCAGACCCCGTGCCACCTAATACCGGAGCGTTCAACGTAGTGCACCCACACCACAACGAACGCGACCACCAGCAAAGGAGTCAGGCAGAACAGGAGAGTTTCGTCCACGTATGGGGCGAGCGGGAGCCGAGCGAGGTTTGCGCCCATTAGCACTGCCGCCGCAATGACGGCGCGGAGGACGAGACCGAATGCATTGACAGGAATTCTTGGATTCATGTTGGGCGACTTTATGGAGCGTAAACTCGCTGCAACAGTAGATGCCGTCACCAAAATCCATGACCCAAGTCATGGGTATCAACGGGTAGGTTCGGCTCCATGAACCGCGTCCACCTGCACTTGATGGACAGCATCCTGGTTTTCGCCATCCTGCTGTACCTCAACTTCGCTCCTACAGCGCTCGCGCGCGAGGGGGTGCTTTTGGCCGTCGCGATTCTCACCGTCACGACCTGGGTGGCCTGGCGCGAAACAGAGCATGGGGCTGCCGCGGTTTGCTTTTCCTTGTGCTCGTTCGCCGTCTTCACCACTGCGAACAACCCGATCAGCATCCTAGTCCTGTGGTGTGCGGTGGTGACGGTGCATATGAGCCTTGGCAAGCGGGTCGCGTATGTGTACGCGGGCGCGATTGTGGTAACCGCCTTCGCTGCACAGGTCACAGTCCACGCACCGGCCGGCAAAATCGCTTTCGAAACGCTCGGCGGCGCCGCCGCGGCCGCTGTGGGACTCAACCTCGCCTCCACAGTCTCTCGACAACGCTGGCACGAGACCCGTCAGCAGGACATGGCAATGACAAAGGAGCGCGAGAGGATCGCGGCGACGCTTCACGATGCCCTCGGGCACCGTCTCACCACCATCGGCCTAAGCCTCGACTACGCACTCCGCACCCCTAACGCGGAGAAGCGCAATGACGAGATCGCACGGGCCCGTGCCAACGTGTCGGAGGCTCTGCACGAGATGCGCGCAACCGTGCGCGCAATGAAGCCTGTAGCTAACCCGGATGAAAAAATCGAGTCCGCACTGTCTCATTTAGCGGAGTCTTTCGCGACAACTTCTTTGGACGTTGAGTTCGCTCACACTACGCAGGCCAAGTACTCCACCGAGGAGCGCATGCTCATGCTGCATTTTTGCCAGGAGGCGTTGACAAATGTGCTGCGTCATTCACACGCAACGAAAGCCCGAATCGTTCTTGATGGCCGAACGCTGGTTGTAACTGACAATGGAATGGGCGCAACCGGGCCGGAGGCTTTCGGTATCACCTCGCTTCGTGAACGCGCTGCGGGGCTCAAAGGCGAAATCATTACGCTCCCCCACGACGGCATCAACGGCGGGTTTCGCATCGAATTGCACCTCAAGGAGAAGTCATGACCACACGGGCGCTGCTTGTCGACGACCACGAGATGCTCCTGCGCGGACTCCGACTCATCCTGGAAACCGACGACCGGGTTGAGGTTGTCGCTACAACTACAGACGGCGCACAAGCGATCAAACTGGCCCGGCGCTGGGACGTCGACGTGGTGGTCACCGACGCTGCCATGCCGGGAACCGACGGCGTCGGGGTCGCAAACGCCTGCAATCCGCACTTCCCTGTGCTCGTCCTCACCACTTTTGACGATGCAAACTTGGTCAAGAAACTACTCGACGCTGGGGCCTCCGGCTACATCCTTAAAGATGTGTCCCCGGAAGAATTATCGAGCGCCATTGTCGCCACCGCCCAGGGCGGTCTCGTCCTCGACCCGCGGATTGCGCGCTACGCCGCAGGTAACCCTCAGCTGACGATTCTGACCCCGACAGAGCGCTCCGTCGCGGAGAAGGTCGCGCGAGGTATGAACAACCGGGAAATTGCTAGTGCTCTCTTCCTGGCTGAAGGAACCGTAAAAAACCACGTGTCTGCATTGCTCCGGAAACTCGAAGCGCGCGACCGCACGGTACTCGCGCTGCACCTTGCCAAAGCTCTCGGGCTCTAGACTTCAACTTCGTGCGTCTTGCGTTCAACGATGCCTCTGCCGCCTAGGTAGCACGAACTCCCCCTTGGCCTGTGTATATGACGTTTAGTGGTGTACTGGCGTCACTCGCTGTGTCGCTGGGAAGCCTCGCCACCCGAGATTAGGAGTTTCGGCGCTGAACATGTACTGTTTACTCTCGCTGTTGTCGAAGTACACGTATACGCCTGCGTCAACCGATTGCACTTGCGCTGGTCGCGGACCCTCACTCCGCTTCTCACCTGGCGCTTTTCCTCACATAGCGATCGTGTCGTGGGCGGCAAGAAGAGTAAGGAAGCTAACCCATGTCGGCACATTGCCAGGTCACGGGACGTAAGCCGTCTTTCGGCAAGACCGTCTCGCACTCGCACCGCCGCCACTCGCGCCGTTGGAACCCCAACGTGCAGAAGCGCCGGTTCTACCTGCCCTCCGAGGGCCGTACCATCACCCTGAACGTCTCCACCAAGGGTCTGAAGATCATCGATCGCGACGGCATCGAGTCCGTCGTCGCCAAGATCCGCGCACGAGGTGAGAAGATCTAATGGCACGTAACGATATCCGCCCGATCATCAAGCTCAAGTCCACTGCGGGCACCGGTTTCACCTATGTGACCCGCAAGAACAAGCGCAACAACCCGGATCGCATCACGCTGAAGAAGTACGACCCGGTTGTTCGCAAGCACGTCGAATTCCGCGAGGAGCGATAATCCATGGCGAAGAAGTCCAAGATCGCTAAGAACGAGCAGCGTAAAGAGATCGTCGCCCGCTACGCGGAGCGTCGTCAGGAGCTCAAGGCCATCATCAAGAACCCGGAAACCTCTGACGAGGACCGTCTTGAGGCACAGTTCGAGCTCAACCGTCAGCCGCGCGACGCCTCCCCGGCCCGCGTGCGCAACCGTGACTCGCGTGACGGCCGCCCCCGCGGCTACCTCCGCAAGTTCGGTGTTTCCCGTGTCCGTATGCGCGAGATGGCTCACCGTGGTGAGCTGCCTGGCGTCCGTAAGTCTTCGTGGTAAGGAGGACTCACATTATGAAGCGCAACAATTCGCGTAAGCCGCGCATTGAGCAGTCCCGCCGCCCGAAGAAGAACCCGCTGAAGGCGAAGGGCATCGAGTCGGTCGACTACAAGGATGTTGAGACCCTGCGTCTGTTCATCTCCGACCGCCACAAGATCCGTTCCCGCCGCGTCACGGGCCTGACCCCGCAGCAGCAGCGCCAGGTCGCTACCGCTGTGAAGAACGCGCGCGAGATGGCTCTTCTGCCGTTCACCACCCGCTAATTAGCCGGTTGACGATGACAGCGTAGAGTCTTCGGCTCAAAAGAAGCACCCGCACTCCCCTCCCCGGAGGGTCGAGAGCGGGTGCTTTTCGTCTATAGTTATCCCGCGCAACCGTACACAGAGAGCTCCCTGGAAAGGACGCAAGGCATGGCGAAACCGGTCGGACGGCCACGCAAGCAAAGCCCCCGCCGCAGAGGCGCCACCGCGCGCGAGGAGATCCTCGACGCCGCCTCCGAACTGTTCACCCGCAAAGGTTTCGCCACCACCTCCACCCATGACATCGCGGACGCGGTGGGCATGCGCCAGGCCTCGCTGTACTACCACTTCCCTTCCAAGCGCGACATCTTCCTCACGCTGCTGATGGGCACGATCCAGCCGGCCCTGGCGCTCGCGTCGGACCTGGCCAAGACCGACGAGTCGGCCGCGGTGAAGCTGTGGGCGCTGGTTGCCGCGGAGTCGCGCATCCTGCTGTCCTCGAATTGGAACATCGGCAGGCTTTATCAGCTGCCGGTGCTGTTGTCCGAGGAGTTCACCGAGTACCACGAGGCGCGACAGGAGCTGGAGGGGATCTTCCGCAAGCTGTCGGGGCAGATCGTCGGCGAGGACGACCCGCGCATCGACCTTCCATTCCACATGACGCTCGCGGCCATCGAGATGAGGGACAACACCGGCACCGCGCCCTACCCGCTTGTCGACGACGCCCTGCCCGCCCCCGCCGTCACCATCGCCGACGCCGTGCTGGACGTCCTCCACACGGACCTGCCGGACCGCCGCACGGAGCGCATGCTCGAGCTGGTGGACCTGGTCTCACGCAAGAACGAGCAGAACTAGGGCTGGCAGGCCGCCACCGGCAACTGCATCGGATCGGCGGCCAGTGTTTCCGCAGCAGCGCTCAGCATGGCCTGGCCCGTCTCGTAGGTCCCGTCCGCGGGCAAGGCCGTAATCGCGACCGGCGCCCACGTGCCGTCGCCGCGCGGGACGAGTCCGAACTGCCGTATTTGGTAGGCCCCCGTGGTGTCCGGACCCCAACCTCCCTTGAACAGCGCCCCAATAGTCCCCAGTCCGTACGCCTGCGAAGGGTCGACCTGGCCCATGAGCGCAAGCACGGGGCCAGCACCGTCCACGCAGGCGACCTGGCCTGCGAGCACGGCTTCGTCGGCCACGCTGAGCTGGGTTTGTCCGTAGGTGGAAAACTCGGGCCGGAGCGGTTCCGTGTTCAATCCCGTGGCAAGTCCGACCTGGGAAAGCACCCCGTCGACGGCCTCTGCTCCGACGGCGTCGTAGAGGCGTTGCGCCGCCGCGTTGTCCGACGCGCTCACCGCGGCGCGGGCGTCTTCCTCGAGTCCGGGAAAAGCGCGCATGGCGGCTACGACGATTGGCACCTTGATAGTGGACCAGGCGGGGCTCGGGGCGGTGAATCCGGCCGCTACCGGTCCCTCATTCCCTACCGTGGCGATACCCAGCTGGCCGCCGTAGATGGATTCGACGTGCGCGACCGTGGCGTCGAGAAGCAA
Source organism: Corynebacterium pilbarense (assembly GCF_026930265.1). Classification (NCBI taxonomy): domain Bacteria; kingdom Bacillati; phylum Actinomycetota; class Actinomycetes; order Mycobacteriales; family Corynebacteriaceae; genus Corynebacterium; species Corynebacterium pilbarense. The sequence goes on along the minus strand of NZ_JANRML010000012.1, from coordinate 52,274 downwards.
TTGCGCATCGGGGACGGAGGCCGGCGCCTCCGTGACCTCAGAGGTGACCACGGAAGTAACGGTCGCGGCTTCTTGGCCGCCCGAACAGGCGGCCAAGAACACTGCGCCGGCTGCGGCGAGTCCCAAGCGCCAGCGAGCTACCAAATCTTGACCCGGGCGTTGTCGCCGCCAGTGCAGTACACCGTCTCCCCGCCAGAGCAGGTCATGCGGTAGGTGATTTCGGTGGCCGGGCTATACACGGACACCGTGAAGTCTGGCGTGCCGGTGCGGGCGTAGGTACCCTGGAATGCCTCGTACACGTTGGCGGCAAAGCCTGGGGTGGTCACCCCCGTATCCGGGGCGTACTGCGAGTACGTGCGCTTCGCCGGCTCACTGGGTCGCTGTTCGGGAGACTCCGATTTGGGCAGCGTACGAGTCTCAACCACTGTGCTGGTCACCGGCTCGCTAGAGCGGTTGAACGCGCCGGAACCGCCCATGAAGGCGAGCACACCGACAAGTGCGGCGAGCAGCAGCGCCGCGAGCACGTAGAGCCACGGGCTCGGCCCGCCGCGCTCTTCCACTGGCTCAGGCGGCTGGTAGCTCGTCTGGTACTCGTTGGGCTGGCCGTACTGCTGCTGTGGCACCGCGCTGAACTGCTGTGTGTGTCCTACGTCCGGATCCGTGAAGTGCGGCTGGTCCGGTGACCATTTGCTGGAGCCTTGACCGGTCATGGCGTGCCCCTAACAGCGCGACGTGGGCAGGTCGCCGCGCATGGCGTTCAGCCCGTTTGCGAGCTCGTCCAGCATGGCGAAGCTACCCTCGTAGCCCTTCGGGCTGTGGGCGGTAATCGCCACGGCGATGTCACCGTTCGGGCCCGGGATCAGGCCGAACTGACGGGCCAGGTGCCCGCCCTCGTGGTGGTTCCAGCCGCCCTTGAAGCGGGCGCCGCCGACGCGGCCCAGGCCCCAGTGCTGGTAGTCCACGATGCGCCCCATCATGTCCAGCACCGGCTCGTGCCCCGCAACGCAGCGCAGGCCCGAGGCGAACTCGGCCTGGTCGCTGGTGGTCCACATCGTGCCCATCTGGTAGCCGGCCGGGGTGGTCGTACGGGCACCCGCCTCGCGGATCACGCCCTCGTAACTCGCGGCCGGCACTTGGCCGAACATGCGGTGCGCGGCGGGGTTGTCGGAGCGGGTCACAGCGGCTTCAGCGTCCGGGTAAAACGCCTGGTCCTGGCGCAGCGCGGCAATGGCCAGCGGCACCTTCATCGTGGAAAACGCCGGCTCCGGCCGGTTGTCGCCTGCGGTGAAGGGGCCGACCGCCACGGTGGCGCGGCCACCATGGCGCCCCACCACGTCCGCCACGAGTCGGTCCAGCTGCGCCTGGACGTCCACGGCCGGTGCGACATGCTGCGCCTTGCCGGGCTTCGGGGTGGTCAGCGGCAGCGGCAAGCGGATGGCGTTTTTCACCTGCGGGGGCAGCTGATTGTAGGCCTGCACGATCGGCTGGCCAATCACGGGAATCTGATCGATTGCCGTGTAGGTCGGCACCGACGACATGGGAAACGCCAGGCCCGCGGTCAGGGCCAAGGCTGCAACTTTAGAGGGCACGGGAAACGATCTTTCTAGTGTGCGAAGTGGCGGGTGCCGGTCAGGTACATGGTCACGCCGGCGGCCTCGGCGGCGGCGATGACCTCCTCGTCGCGGATGGAGCCGCCGGGCTGGACCACGGCCTTGATACCGGAGTCAGCCAACAGCTGGAACCCGTCCGCGAACGGGAAGAACGCGTCAGAGGCGGCGACGGCACCGTTGGTGCGGTTGCGGCCCTCGTCGAGGGTGTTGGCGCGGTCCACGGCGAGCTTTGCGGAATCCACCCGGTTGACCTGGCCCATGCCAATGCCTACCGACGCCCCTTCGGCCGCGATCAGAATCGCGTTCGACTTCACACAACGCACTGCGCGCCACGCGAATTCGAGGTCCGCGAGGGTCTGCTCGTCGGCAGCCTCGCCGGCCGCCAGGGTCCAGTTGGCAGCACTGTCGCCCTCTGCCTGGAAGCGGTCGCGCTCCTGCACGAGCCAGCCGCCGGCGATCTGCTTGCGCTCCTCGTCCTGCTGCTTCGGCTCGACCTCGAGGATGCGCAGGTTGTTCTTCGTCTGCAGCAGCTCGAGCGCGTCCGCGGAGTAGGACGGCGCGACGACCACCTCGGTGAAGATCGGCTTGATCTGCTCCGCCAGCTCCAGGGTGACCTCGCGGTTGCAGGCGATCACGCCGCCGTAGGCGGAGACCGGGTCGCATGCGTGGGCCTTCTTGTGCGCGTCCGCGATGGAGACATCGGAGACGGCCACGCCGCACGGGTTGGCGTGCTTGATAATTGCCACGCACGGGCGCTCGTGGTCCCAGGCGGCGCGCCACGCGGCATCCGCGTCCTGGTAGTTGTTGTAGCTCATCTCTTTGCCACCGTGCTGGGTGGCGGCGGCAAGGCCCCAGCCCTCGTTTTCCAGGCGGGCGGCCTGGTGCGGGTTCTCGCCGTAGCGCAAGTCGGTGGTGCCTTCGCCGGCGCCGGAGGCGTCCGCGCCGAGCTGGTTGGACAGCCAGGAGGAGACCGCGGCGTCGTAAAGCGCAGTGTGCGTAAACGCCTCGAGCGCGAGCTGCTTGCGCTGCTCGATGTCGAAACCGCCGCCCTTGACGGCCTCGACGACCTCACCGTAACGGGCAGGCGAAGTGACCACGGCGACCGACGGGTGGTTCTTGGCCGCGGCGCGAACCATGGACGGACCGCCGATATCGATCTGCTCGACGCACTCGTCGAAGGTGGCGCCGGAAGCAACGGTCTCTTCAAACGGGTAGAGGTTGACCACAACGAGGTCGAACGGCTCGATGCCCAGCTCCTGCAGCTGGTCCACGTGGCTGTCCTTACGCAGGTCCGCGAGGATGCCGGAGTGCACGCGCGGGTGCAGCGTCTTCACACGGCCGTCGAGCACCTCCGGGAAGCCGGTCACGTCCGCGACCTCGGTGACGGAAACGCCCGCGTCCGCGATGCGCTTGGCGGTGGAGCCGGTGGAGACAATCTCCACGCCCGCCTGGCCGAGCGCGCGTGCCAGCTCCTCCAGCCCGGTCTTGTCGTAGACGCTGATCAGCGCGCGCTTAATTTCCCGCTTAGACATTAAATACAGCCTTTCCGTTTGCAATTTCGAGGTTGCGGAGCAGGTGAACGATCTGTTCGCGCTCCGCCTTCTTAATGCGTTCGTGGAGCTCCCACTCTGTATCCCCCGGCTGCACCTCAACGGCGCGCTGGGCGATGATCTCGCCGCTGTCCAGGCCGGCGTCCACGTAGTGCACCGTGCAGCCGGTGACCTTCACGCCGTGCTCCAGCGCATCGCGCACCGCGTGCGCCCCCGGGAACGACGGCAAAAGCGACGGGTGGGCGTTAATTGTTCGCCCCTCGAATTCCTGCACGAACGCCGGGCCGAGCAGCCGCATGAACCCCGCAGAAACCACCAAGTCCGGCTCGACGGAGGCCACAGCGGCCACCATCTTGTCGTTCCAGGTGTTGCGGTTTGCCTCCATCGGCACCACGGCCGTACGGATGCCAGCGTTTTTAGCCCGTTGCAGCGCTGGACAAATTTGATCCGCCACCACGATGTCAACGCGGTAGCGGTTCTCTTGGTTATCGATGATCGCTTTCAGCAGGGTGCCGGTGCCCGACGCGAGGACGGCCACCGATTTCGCAGAGTCACTCACGGGCTTAAGTCTAACTACCGCTGCGCGCGGACGCGCGTTGCCTCACCAGCGCCACCCCGCGCACAAGCGCGCCGGTCAGCGCCACCCAGATAAACAGCGACAATGCGAGCGCGAACGGATCAGTTCCGACGAGCCCGTAGGCACCGGCACCCCCAGCCGAGAAGATGCCCAGCAGCGCTCCCATGAGCGCGGCCCAGGTCGCGGTCGCCGCGACGCCCTCGAGGGTCAGCGGCTTGACCACGAACGCATGCGCCAGCACCGCCGCCGGCACAACCAACAGCACCGGAGCCCACTGCGGCATCTGCGCCGGGATCGCCGCGAACAGCGGCAGCGGCGGGTAAGCCACGTTGGAGGCGGCGAACAGGCTCACGCCCGCCCCGGCGGCCTCGAAGCTGCCGCCGAGTAGCACAGCCAGCTGTGCGACCGCCGCGTTAGGCAGGTACAGCAGGCTCAGCACCGCCAGAGCAATTCCCCCGGCGACGCCGAGTTGCGGGAACTGCGAAACCAGCTCACCGACGCGGGCGTAGCCGACGGCGAGGGCGATAACGAAGACTACGGCCGCCGCCGCGAGCAGGCGAAGAATGAGGTCCGCAGCATTCGCCCCGGCATCGACAGTCTCGGCTGGGATGCCGCTGCGCTTTGCCAGGGCGTGCCACACCACGCGCCGTACGCCGATGATGAAGCCCAGCAGATGCACGATCAGCGGGTAGGCGAACGCCGCGACGACAGGCGGCGTCCCAACCGGGTACACGTGCGAGGCGTCAAAGACCATGAACAACGCGATGCCGCTGATCACGAGCGGCAGGCCGAGCGCAAGGCCGAGCAGAGTTAGCAGGTCAAGCACACTGACGCGGCCCGCGGTGGCTTTGCGCACCTGCACCGCCACCACAGCCGCGACGCCCACTGCGGGCAGGAGCGGCATTGCGGTGAGCGAGACGCCGTCGATAAGCAACGGCACGCCGTGGAGCGCGAACCATGCCTCACCGACCGCACCGGGAAAATACGTGAGGCTCCAACCGGCGATGAGGATCACCGCGAAGCACAACGCAACAAGCCCGAGCACCAACGCCAAATTGGGCACGATCGCGTACGGCAGGTAGTGGCGCACGCGCTCCTTCGCGGTGGCAGGAACCTTGTCGTTCGCAGCCGGGCGTTTGATGCCCGTGATCTTGCGCTTGCTTGCGCCTTTGCGACGCTGGCGGCGCGCATCCGACTGACGCGGCCTCTGGTTGGGTGTGGTGCTCATCGCGTCCCACTCTGCCACCCCAGGCGCATCGCCCACCACAATGACACCCGCACGCCCCGCCTTGAGCCCATGCCACCTGGTAAAAAGCGGCGTTGCACCTTCACCGCGCAACGGCGTGGCGCGCATCTCCAAAAAGACGGGGATGTAACGTTCACCCAAATAAGCCCGATTTAAGAATTATTTCAGCTTCTGTCTTGCTCCGACGAAACCAATTCGTTACAGTAGCCTCTCGTAGATAACAGGAAGGTTACGATTCTGCCGTGAACAGCGGGAGGAACGGCCAACGGAAGATCTCAAAGAGGGCTCATGTTCAACTCTAAGAAGCAGGGCGGCAAGCACCGCAAGCAGTCCCCTAACAAGGGGCGCGTTGCCGTCGTCGCAGCAGCCACTGGCGCTGTGTCCACCGCTGGTTTCTCCGGCCTGGTCGCCGGTGCCCTCACCAGCAACCAGGACGCCGAGCAGGGACAGAACATCAAGCTCGCCGCAGACGCCGACGAGCTGCAGAGCACCGATCCGGGCGTGGACGAGGTTTCCGCCGAGGAGACCCCGCAGATCCTCTCTATCGCCGAGTACAAGCCGGTGGAGAACCTCACCGAACAGCTGGACAAGGCTATCCAGCACTCCGACGAGGTTGCCCGCCTGGACGAAGCCGCCCGCGCGCCGCTGTTTACTAAGCCGGCCGAGGGTGCCTTCACCTCGGGCTTCGGCATGCGCTGGGGCTCGATGCACAACGGCATCGACATCGCCAACACCCCGGGCACCCCGATCCGCGCAGTTGCTGCCGGCACCGTGATCGACTCCGGCCCGGCGCAGGGCTTCGGCAACTGGATCCGTATCCGCCACGAGGACGGCTCCATCTCCGTTTACGGCCACATGCAGTCCCTCTACGTCGCCGTCGGCGAGGTTGTGCAGCCCGGTCAGCTCATCGCCGGCATGGGCAGCGAGGGCTTCTCCACCGGCTCCCACCTCCACTTTGAGATCTGGCCGGACGGCGCCACCCCGTCCGACCCGGCTTCCTGGCTGGCAGCCCGAGGCATCGGCCTCTAAACTTTTCAGCCCTTTTCCAACGGGGCCTTCCGCGCTTTTCGACGTGCGGGAGGCCCCGTTTTTGCGCAGTTGACGCGCGCAGCCTCTTTGACGGGGGTAAACGCTCTACCCCCGACCTCTAATACCATGCGCAACAATTTTCACATCAGCAACACGCCGGGTGAGCTGGACGGACTCCTAAGTTATGCCCAAAATTCGAACAAACGTGCACGTCACAGCATTGCCAGGGCCCATTTCGCCGGTTAGATTCTCTGCCTGTGTGCGTGGCCGAGACCGCGCCTAGCCCTCTACAGAGTTAGAAAAGGTATCCCCTAAAATGAATCGACGTCTCACTTCGAGCATCGCAGCCGTCTCGGCCGCAGCGGCAATGGCGCTCACCCTGGCGCCCGCGCCTGCTACCGCCCTGACCGTCACCGTGGGCGGCGCAACCATCTCCGACGCGGGCCAAGCTGCGGGCGCAGTTGCGAAAGCCGCAGGCGCCATCAAGGAAAACGGCGCGACGATTACCGTCGGCGACTACAAGATCGTCTACGACCCCCGCGCTCTCGACGCCCCGCTCTCCGCCGCGTTCGCTCCGGCAACGGACAGCGACTGGGTGGCGCCGCAGCGAGGCCGCACCGCCGACGGCCGCACCGTGGTCACCCCGACATCCGGCCGATTCACCTCTGGCTTCGGCCCGCGCTGGGGCACCATTCACCAGGGCATCGACATTGCTAATGACCTGGGCACCCCGATCTACTCCGTCATGGACGGCACCGTCATCTCCGCGGGCCCGGCACGCGGGTTCGGCAACTGGGTCGTAATTAAGCACGACGGCGGCGAGGTGTCCGTCTACGGCCACATGCGCCACTACGACGTCTCCGTGGGCCAGCGCGTCACCGCCGGACAGAAAATCGCCTCCATCGGCAGCGAGGGCCAGTCCACCGGCCCGCACCTCCACTTCGAGATCAAACCGGACGGCGTAAACCAGGTGGACCCGGTGCCGTGGTTCGCCGCCCAAGGCATCAAGATCTAGCGGGCTAGAGCTTCTCCATGGGCACGCCGCCGATCGTCATCAAACGGACGGTGCCCGAGGAGCCGAAGTCAATCGTCACCGTCTCCCGCACGCCCGAGCCCTCAACCGCCATTACGGTGCCAAGCCCGTACTTGGCGTGATTGACCCGGTCCCCCACAGCCAGGTTGAGGTTCTTGTGCACCTTGGCCCCGGACCCGCCCCGGCGGGAACGGGCCGGCGGGCGGGAGCGGGTGGGCGCGCCCCATGCGTCAGAACTGAACGAACGCTCCGGTTCCAACCGCCGCCAGTCGATGAGGTCCTCCGGGACCTCTGCGAGGAAGCGACTGGCGGGGTTGGTCACCGGGGAGCCCCATGAAGAGCGCAGGATCGCTCGCGTCAGGTAGAGCTGCTCCTTCGCGCGGGTGATGCCCACGTACGCCAGGCGGCGCTCCTCGGCGAGCTCCGCCGGATCCCCCAGGGCGCGCAGGTGCGGGAACTGCCCGTCCTCCCACCCGGTGACAAACACCACCGGAAACTCCAGGCCCTTCGCCGTGTGCAGCGTCATCAGCGTGACCACGCCTTGCTCGTGCTCCGGCAGCTGGTCCGCGTCCGCCACCAGGGAGACCTTCTCCAGGAACGCCTGCAGGGAGCCCGGGGCGGGTTCGCCTTCCTGCATCACCTCGTTGAGTTCTTCGTCTGTCATGTACGCCACCTGGTTGGCGGCCTCGGAGGAGAACTCCCGGGCGACAGAGACCAGCTCGTTGAGGTTGTCCAGGCGCGCGCCGTCCTGCGGGTCGTTGGACGCCTCCAGCTCGGCGCGGTAGCCGGTGTCCTCCAGCACCCGGGTGATCAACGCGCCCAAGTCCGGCATGCCCGTGACCTCGTTGCGCATCGACGGCATGTCGTCTCGTATCTGGCGGATCATGTCCACAAAGCGCGTGATCGAGTTTGTGGCGGCCTTGGCCAGCATGTCAACGTTGCCCGAGGTGGCGTCGACAAGCGATCGCCCGAAGCTTTGATTGTTGTTCTCCGAATGCAGCGCCACCATCGCCTGCGCCTTGTCGCCGATGCCGCGCTTGGGCACGTTGACAATGCGGCGCATGCTCACCGTGTCGTCCGGGTTCTCCAGGACCTTGAGGTAGGCGACGATGTCTCGGATCTCGCGGCGCTCGTAGAAGCGCGTGCCGCCGACGACCTTGTACGGGATGCCGGAGCGGATGAAGATGTCCTCGAGCGCGCGGGAGGCGTTGTTGGTGCGGTACATCACCGCCATGTCCGAGTACGGCACTCCCCTGTCGGCAAGGGTGTCGATCTCGGAGGCGATAAAGCGCGCCTCGTCGTGCTCATTGTCCGCGACGTAGCCGACGATCTTCTCGCCGGAGCCCTGATCCGTCCACAGCTTCTTCGGGCGGCGGCCCTCGTTCTGCGCGATCACCGCATTCGCCGCGCCCAGGATGTTCTGCGTGGAGCGGTAATTCTGCTCCAGCATGATCGTGGTGGCGTTCGGGTAGTCTCGCTCAAACTCCTCGATGTTGCGGATGGTCGCGCCGCGAAACGCGTAGATGGACTGATCCGAATCGCCCACCACCGCAAGCTCCGGCGCATCCGGGCCGTCGCCGACAAGGGTGTGGATGAGTTCGTACTGAGCGTGGTTGGTGTCCTGGTACTCGTCCACCAACACGTGGCGGAAGCGGCGACGGTAATAGTCCGTAACCTGGGGGTGCTCCTTGAAGATGCGCACTACCTCGCCGATGAGGTCGTCGAAATCCAAGGCGTTGGACTGGCGCAGGCGGCGCTGGTACTCCGCGTAGACCTTGGCCACCGTGGTCTCGAACGGGTTGTGTGTGCGCTCGGCGTCCGCCAGCGCGCGCTCCGGGCCGACCAGCTCGTTTTTGAGGTTTGAAATGCCGTTGGCCAGGGTGCGCGGTGTGAACTTCTTCAGATCAAGGTTGAAGTCCTTGGCAATCATGCCCAGCAGCCGGCGCGAATCGTCCGAGTCGTAGATGGTGAAGTTGGTGTTCAGCCCCGGCACCAGCTGCGCCTGTTGGCGCAGGATGCGCACGCACACGGAGTGGAACGTGGCCACCCACATCCGCTCCGCTTCCGGGCCGACCAGCTGGCCCACGCGCTCCTTCATCTCTGCGGCGGCCTTGTTGGTGAAGGTGATGGCCAAGATCTGCCACGGCGCAACACCGCGGTTGTGCAGCAGATAGGCAATTCGGCGGGTGAGCACCGCGGTCTTGCCGGAACCTGCGCCCGCAACGATGAGCAGCGGGCTGCCCTCATGGACGACGGCGGCCTGTTGCTGCGGATTCAATCCCAGGGTCAGATCAGTCATGGCCGTAACTGTACTAACGCCTCCGACACGACCCGTGCGGGTGTTTGAACTGGCATAATGAGCATCCATGAGCGAGCTTGAAATCCGCATGCCTTCCGGCACAGACGACCCATTATCGGACGCGGAGATTCAGGCGTACCGCAAAGAAATCGACAAGCTCGACCGCGTGATCCTCGACGCGGTGAAGCGCCGCAGCGAAATCTCCCGCGCCATCGGCAAAACCCGCATGGGCTCCGGCGGCACCCGCCTGGTGCATACCCGCGAAGTGGCCATAATTAACCAGTTCCGCGACGAACTGGGTGAGGAAGGCCCCGGCTTAGCGCAGATCCTGCTGCGCCTGGGCCGGGGCAAGCTGGGGTAAGACCCGTTACGCCTCGTCGGCGGCGCTTGCGCCGTCGGTGGAGTCGAGCACGACCTCGAACTCCAGCAAGTCCGCGGACTGCGACACCGGCTTGCGGGGTTTCTCCCCCGCGTTTTCCCCGTGCCCGGCGCGGCCGGCGCCTTCCCACCACGCGTTGTAGGACTCCTCGTCCGCCCAGCGGGTGACCACGAAGTAGCGGTCCTCGCCCTTGACCGGGCGCAGCAACTGGAAGCCCTCGAATCCGGGGTGGCCGTCGATGGAGTGCTTGCGGGCGGCGAACCGGCGCTCCAGCTCCTCGCCGGCGCCCTCGGGGACGGTGATTGCGTTGATTTTCACAATGCTCATGGGCGCCATTATCCATGCATTCCCGCCACACGGACGTTCCCTGCGAGTTTTGGCTACCTTTGAACAAGGACAACCCGACCGCGACCTGGACTGCCACCTGGGAGGCTGACATGCACGACATCACGTCCACTGAAAGCTGGGGCAAGCTGGAAAAACTCCACGCTGAAAAGTCCCGCACCACCCTGCGGGATTTGTTCCGGGCGGACGACGAGCGTGCGCAGCGCTACACGTTCGACGCAGCCGGGCTCCGGGTGGATCTTTCGAAGAACTTGGTGGACGGAGACGTCGCAAAGCAATTGCTCACGCTCGCGGAAGAAGCGGACCTGCAAGGCCGCATCGAGGCGATGTTTAGCGGCGAGCGCATCAACACCACCGAGGACCGCGCGGTGCTGCACACCGCCCTGCGAGCCCCCGAAGGCGCCGAGCTGACCGTGGACGGCCAGGACGTCACCGCGGACGTGCACGCGGTGCTGAAGCAGATGCGCGAGTTTTCCACCAAGCTGCGCAGCGGCGAGTGGGTGGGCCACACCGGCAAGACGATTTCCAAGGTGGTCAACATCGGCATCGGCGGCTCGGATCTGGGCCCAGCCATGGCTGCGCAGGCGCTGCGCACTTACGCCACCGCAGGGATTACCGCGGAGTTCGTCTCCAACGTGGACCCGGCGGACATGACGCGCGTGCTTGCGGAGGTCGATGCGGAAGAAACGCTGTTCATCGTCGCCTCCAAGACGTTCACCACCCAGGAGACGCTGGCCAACGCGCACGCCGCGAAGCGCTGGCTGCTCGAGCAGTTCGACGGTGCCGAATCCGCGATTGCGAAGCACTTCGTGGCCGTGTCCACCAACGCGGAGAAAGTGGCGGAGTTTGGCATCGACACTGCCAACATGTTCCCGTTCTGGGACTGGGTAGGCGGGCGTTACTCCATGGATTCCGCGATCGGGCTCAGCCTCATGGCCGTGATCGGCCCGGAAGATTTCATGCGCATGCTCGAAGGCTTCCACGCCATGGACCAGCATTTCCGCACCACTCCGTTCGAGGAAAATGTGCCGGTGCTGATGGGCCTTTTGAACATTTGGTACCGCAATTTCCACAAGGCGCAGACGCACGCGGTGCTGCCGTACTCGCAGGACCTCGCCCGCTTCCCGGCGTACCTGCAGCAGCTGACCATGGAGTCCAACGGCAAGCACACGCGTATCGACGGCGCAAGCGTTGACCACGACACCGGCGAAATTTACTTCGGCGAGCCGGGCACCAACGGCCAGCACGCCTTTTTTCAGCTGATCCACCAGGGCACCACGCTTGTGCCGGCGGACTTCATCGGCTTTGCCAAACCCCGGGCGGACCTGCCCACCGCCACCGGCGAGGGTTCCATGCACGACCTGCTCATGGGTAACTTCTTCGCGCAGACGAAGGTCATGGCGTTTGGTAAGACCCAGCAGGAGATTGAGGCCGAGGGCGTGGCGCACGCACTGGCTCCGCACAAGGTGATGCCGGGCAACCGCCCCACCACCACCATCCTGGCGGAGGAGCTCTCCCCGTTCAGCCTGGGCGCGCTTATTGCGCTGTACGAACACATCGTGTTCGTCGAGGCCGCGATCTGGGGCATTAACGCCTTCGACCAGTGGGGCGTGGAGCTGGGCAAGGCGCAGGCGAACGACCTGGCCGCTGCCGTCGCGGGCGAGGAGGCGCCGGACACGGGCGATTCCTCCACCGACAGCCTGATCGCCTGGTACCGGAAGCACCGCTAATGGGCGACGCCGTTTCTTCGGAGACCTACACTCCGCGCCAGCGCACCACGTACCGGCGTCGGCTTGAAGACGAGCTGGAGCGCTTCGACCGCCACCTCCAAGACGCAGACTTCGTGGACCACGGCACGATCGGGCTCGAACTCGAACTCAACCTGGTGGACGGCGACATGCAGCCACACCCCAACAACAAGGCTGTGCTGGAGATACTTGGCGACGAGTACCAGTCCGAGATCGGCGCCTACAACGTGGAGATGAACCACCCGCCGCTCGGTATTGAGGGTGACGGGTTGGCGAGGTTGGCCGACGGCGTGGAAAAACGCCTTGCCACCGTGCGCGACGCCGCGGAGAAGGCGGGCTCGCACTTGGCGATGATTGGCACGTTGCCCACGATGACTTCGCAGTTTTTGGACAGCGACGAATGGATGACGCAGGAAAACCGCTACGCGGGGTTGAACAACTCCATCCTGGAATCGCGCGGTGAGCTGGTAAAGATCGACCTGCGCCGGGACGAGAAGTACACCCACTACTTCGAAACCATCGCCCCGGAATCCACCTGCACCTCCATGCAGCTGCACTTACAGGTCGCGCCGAACCGCTTCGCGGAGGCATGGAACGCCTCCCAGGCGATCGCCGGTGTGCAGGTGGCGCTGTCGGCCAACTCGCCGCTGTTCATGGGACACAAGGTGTGGCACGAGTCGCGCATCCCGGTGTTCAAGCAGGCCATCGACACCCGCACCAAGGAGCTGATCAACCAGGGCGTGCGCCCGCGCGTATGGTTCGGCGAGCGGTGGATCACCAGCGTGTTCGACCTGTTCGAGGAGAACGTTCGCTACTTCTCTCCCCTGCTGCCCGAGGGACGCATGGCAGCAGGCGCACCGTTCATGAACGGCGATAACCCCGGCCTGCACTACCTGAACCTGCATAACGGCACCATCTGGCGCTGGAACCGCGCCATCTACGACCCGGCCGGCGAGCTCAGCCACATCCGCGTGGAAAACCGCCTACTCCCCGCAGGCCCCACCGTGACAGACATCGTGGCGGACGCGGCGTTCTACTACGGGCTGGTTAAGGCGCTGGGCGACCAAACTCGGCCGGTGTGGTCGCGCCTGAGCTTCGAGGACGCCAACGAGAACTTCCTGGCAGGGGCGAAAGATGGCATCAACGCCGAGCTGAAGTGGCCGACGCTGGGGACGGTCGCGGTGGCGGAGCTCGTCGACAAGCATTTGCTCGAACTCGCGCACGAGGGTCTGCGCACGCTCGAAGTGGACGGGGCCTGCATCGACGAGTATCTCGGCGTGATCGAAGGGCGCGTGCGGGCGCGGCAAAACGGTGCGACGTGGCAGCTCGCCGCGCTGGAGCGCGTGGCCGGCGGGTCGAAGGCCCTGACCACAGAGCGCGCCGATGGACTCGCGCGGGTTTTACGCCAGTACATGAAAAATTCCCAGGCAGACGCGCCGGTGCATACTTGGACGCTTGAGGTTGAGTAGGGCAAGATAGGCCCAATGCAGAGCATCATCGACTGGATTGTGGGCCTCATGGAGACCCTCGGCGCACCCGGCGTCGGCATCGCGATCCTCTTGGAGAACCTCTTCCCGCCCATCCCGTCCGAGGTGGTGCTGCCGCTCGCCGGCTTCACCGTCGCGCAGGGCTCGCTGAACATGGTCAATGTGTTCATCTGGTCCGTGCTGGGCTCCGTCATCGGCGCATACGTGCTCTACGGGGTCGGCGTGTGGCTGGGACTCGAGCGGCTGCGCAAAATCGCCGACTGGATGTGGCTCGTCCGCGCCTCCGACGTGGACTCCGCGATGAATTTCTTCACCAAATACGGCAAGCCGAGCGTGTTCTTCGGCCGCCTCATCCCCGGCGTGCGTTCGCTCATTTCCATCCCCGCGGGCCTGGGCAAGATGAACCTGGTCACCTTCGGCCTGTGGACGACACTGGGCTCCGGCATCTGGAACGCCATCCTGATCTACCTGGGCTTCGTCCTCGGCGATAACTGGGAGAAGGCCACCGAGTACGCCGACACCTACTCCAACGTGATCTACGTGGTGCTGGTGCTGATCATCCTGGGCTTTTTGGTGTTCTTCATCCGCCGTGCGGTGCGGGAGAAAAACGCGGCGAAGGTGCAGGCTGACACCGCGGGCACCACCAAATAACCCGCTCCAGGTCGCCCACCCCGCCGAGGAATCCCTTGGCGATCAGGGTGCCGCACCGCCTGCACGGCTTATTGTTGCGGCCAAACACATAGCTCGTCTCCCCCGCCCGCTTGATCCCGGTGGTCACGCGGACGGGGGCGTCTTTATTCGCCCACATCAGACGACGCGCGAGGCGCACATGCTTTTCGACGTCCACGTCACGCACCAACTCCGCCGGATGCGTTCCAGCCAAAAAGTTGATCTCCGCCCGGTACTCGTTGCCAATGCCGGCGAGTTTGTGCTGGTCTAGCAGCGCGCGGCCGATCTCGCGGTCGGGCTCGGCTTCGATGCGCCTCACCGCCTCGTCGAGGTCGAAATCCGGGTCCAGCAGGTCCGGGCCGAGATAGCCCATCTCCTGTCGGTATTCCCGGGCAGGGAAGACGCGGACCAGCCCGAGCCAAAAGCCGACGAGTTCGATGTCGGCCTTTGGTGCGTCGCTAAGCGAAAGCACCACGCGGGCGGCATGAGCGGGCTTTTTCCACCTAGCGCCGGCGCGGTGCATGGACCACGTGCCCTCCATCTTCAGGTGGGTGTGCAGGATCTGCGGCTGGTGGCCTGGCGCGCCGAACTGCATGAACAAGTGCTTGCCGTACGGCCAGACGCGCTCGCAGGTCATGCCCGTGAAATCGACGGTGGCGTAGCGGGGAACGCGGATGGAGGTGGCTGTGACCTCGCGGCCTTGCATCCATTGCAGGCGCTTGGAGAGCTGATAGACGGAGTCGCCTTCGGGCATAATCGGATTCTATGTTCGATTTTCTCCGCAAGGTATTCAACTCTGGCTTCAACTCCGGCCCGACCCCGGAAGAATCGCTCGTCGGCTTCTTCCCCGACATGGACGCCGCGATCGAGTGGGCGCGCGGCGTTTTGGATGAAACTGGCACAGACCCCAAAGCGCAGTTCGTGCGCGCGGTGAAAGACGTGCGTGAAGCGAACCCGCGACTCGGGCTTGCGGCTGCTAACCACCTGGTCAAGCAGCTTATTTAGAACATTTGTTCTATTTTTGGTTTGGCGTGTCGGCCGCACCGATACATTGACACCCAACACCCGAGAAATGTTGCGGGAAGGAGGGGTGTCATGAACGGGATCGCCGAGCTCGTGGACCAGGTCGCCGACGGCTTGTCGCAGCTGCGCCAGCTTCTGGACGACCCTTCGGCCCTCCCCCTCGCCACCATCACCCGCGACATCGCGCGCCTCGAACGAGCGATGGATAAGAAGGCCTACGTCGACGCCGCCTTTGCGCAGGCGTGCGTGCTGGCGGACGCCGGCAAGCTGGTCGGCGCGAACCACCCGGACGCGTACTTGACCGAGAAGCTCGGCATCTCCCGCGGCGAGGCCTACAACCGCATCGCGCGAGCGAAGGCGCTGTTCGACGCGCCGCCTCCGCCCGAGCCGGATTTGGGTGACCTCTTCGGCGATGATGACACGGAGGAGGACCGTTCCGCTGCGGAGGACGCCGCACGCAAGGCCGCCGACGAGGAGGCAGAGCGCCGCCGCAAGGACCAGGAGGAGGCGCGCAAGCGTGCCGACGAGGTCCCGGCCGCCAAGCAGGACATCATCCGCCGCGAGCTGGACAAGCTGCTCAAGGCAGCCGAAGGCGAACGGATGCGCATCTACGCCCGCGCGATGGAGCAGGCGAAATACCGCGACGAGAAAGATCTGCGGCTGTTTGTGAAGCGCCTGGTCGCCGAGGCCAACAAGCCGCACGTGAAGGCAAACCCGAACGCGGGCTTTGAAAAGCGCGACGCCTCGCTGGGCAGAGAGAACAGCGACGGCACCTTCGACGTGACGCTGTCCATGACCCGCGCCGATTACGCGCTATACAAGGCGCTCACCGACAAGGGGCTGTCGCCGAACTCCAACATCCCGGAGGAGCTGCAGAGCGACCGCGACCCGCGCACCAAGGGGCAGCGCCGCTACGACCAGTACATGGCCATCCTGCGCCAGTACGAGGAGGGGCAGCAGGCTGCGAACGGCGGCGCGGCGTCGGTGGTCGTGTCCATCACGTTGGACGACCTCGCCGGGGCCGACGCCAACACCCTGTTCCAGACCAACGTCGGGGTGGAGCTCGACGCCTTCGACCTGGTTCGGTTGGGGATGGACGGCACGAGCGATTTCCTCCTCACCGTCGACGGGCTTTCCGGGGTGCCGCTGCACCTCGGCCGGTCGCGGAGGCTCGCGTCTGTGGGCCAGCGCATCGTCATGTTCGCAGTACAGGGCGTGTGCTCCTGGGCCGGCTGCACGACCTCCATGAGCGAGTGCGAGGCCCACCACATCATTTCCTGGCTGCGGTACGGCGCGACCGACATCGAGAACCTCACCGGCCTGTGCCCCACCCACCACAGGTGCAACAACGACCACCGCGACGGCTCCTTCAACAAGGGGTACATGGATTACGACCCCAACACCGGCGGCGCCGTCCTAGTAAAAGCCGACGGCACCCGCCACACCAACACCACGGATCCCGCCATGCACTCGGCGGTCAACCGGATCCGGGCGAAACGGGCCGCAACGTCGGCGCCACCACCTGCGGAAACACACTGGCCCACTTCCCCACCGCCACCACTGGGGCGCGCGGGCCAGGCCAACCACCGCCCCACCCACCGGATGCCGATGCGGCCCTAAAAGGCCTGCGCCTCCAACGTGAATTAGTCGTCGAAGGTTGGTCCGGCACCTTCGTTGCCGTCGAGCTCCCCCAGCGCCTCCGCCACGCTGCGGCCGCGCCGCTTCGGGGGTGCCGAGGCGCGCCCGCCGATCTTCGCGCCCTTGTGGGTCGCCGTCGCCCCGTACTCCTTCAGCGAATACGCCGGCCCGCCGTCGAGCTTCTCCACGCTCAGCGGCTGCATCCGGCCCGCCCGCACCGCGTCCGTGAGCGCGCCGACAACCAACGGCATCGGGTCGCCGACCCCGTCCGGGAAAGTATCGAAGAACGTGGTCATCGTCTTCCCGCCGCGGGTGACGTGGGCGGCCAGGAGTCCATCGATCAACACCACCATCGCCCCGGCCGAGCGGGTCGGCCCCTGCGCTGGCCACGGTAGCGCCGCCCCGTAGGGGTTCGCCGGGTCCGTCGCCGCCAGCACGTGCACGTGCGGCTCGCGGGCGCCCGAGGGCCAGCCGACCACGTCGTCGGAATCCTGGTGGCCGCGCAGCCGGTCGATCGTCGCCGGGGTGGAAAACTGCGAGGCCCCGAGCCCCTCCACCAGGTAGCCGCGCATCGATTTGCCGGAGGCCTCGAACCCGGACAGGGTCTTGTAGGCCAGCGCGAACCCGCCGAGGATGTCCTCGGCGACCACCGAGCCGCGGGTGACTACCCCGTAGCGGTCCAGCAGGCTCTCCCCCAAGGCAACCGACCGCCGCGTCGCGTCGTCGTCAGGCGTAGGTGTGAGCGACCACCGCCCCACCATGTCCGGCGGCACGCTCGCCGCGAACGAGGTCCGCCCCGAGCGCACCCTGCTTCTCGACGGCCTCCGCCTCGCCCTGTGCGCCGTCTTGCCCCCGGCGAGCCGCGCCCGGATCGGCGCGAACGAGTCGGGGGCCAAAAACCCGGCCTCGACCAGGTCCCACATCGCCTCGCGCAGCTCCTCGGTCGTGGTGGTGGGCTCGAGCAGATCGGTGAACAAGAACCCGCCGCCGCCGCGCACCTTCTCCATCACCTGGGACTGGGTCAGCGACAGCAGCGGCTCGTCGACCTGCGGCATGAGCTGGGCGGCGTAGTCCGCCGGCAGCAGCATGATCCACGGGTCGCGCGCGCCCGCCTTACCGGCGCCGACGATGGTGACCTCGCCCGAGGCTGTGAGCTCGTCGAGCATCACCGGCGAGTAGTCGCCCACCCGGGCCGGCAGGATGTGGGACTCCCACGCGCTGGCCGGCAGCCGCACCCCGGCGAGCTGCTCCAGCACCGAGTAGACCCCGTCCGCCCCGCGCAGCGCCGGCGTGACCCCCACCGGGGCGACGTTCGACCATGCGGGCAGGAAGCGCCCGTAGGCGGACTGCGAAACGGGGCGCGTCTGGGCGCGCGCCGCCGCCAGCGAGCGCGACCGGATGATCCGCAGCACCTCGGCCGCGACGTATTCCTCTTCCTCGACGCCCTGCCGGTAGCGGCCCGGGATGACCTTGTCCTTGTCCACCAGCGGCTGCAGCGCCGCGTGCGCCGCGCCCACCGCCAGGCCGAAGGCGTCGGCCAGGTCGCGCAGGGCAAACGGCCCGCGGGTGCGCACCCAGCGGCCGACCAGCTGGGCCAGCGCGTCGGGGATGGTCTGCACCTGGGCGGCGACGCCGGGCGGGACGGGCACGCCGAGGCCGTCGCGAAGCAGCGGCGCGTCCAGCACCTGGGCGACGTGCTCGCGCCCGCCGATGCGCACCCGCATCATGCGCGCGCCCAGGGCCTGCTCCAAGGACTCGAGGGGCACCGTGGTGTGGAGGCGGAGCTCGTCGATAGGCACGGGCCCCACGATGCGCAGGGTGTCGGCGAACTGCTCCGAGGTTTCGGCGCGGCCGAGCCGGCGAAGCGAGGCATCGACCTCCGCGATGATGTCGGCGTCCAAGAGCTCGCGCAGCTCCACGGTGCCGAGCAGCTTGGCCAGCAGCGACGGGTCCAGCGACAGCGCCGCCGCCCGCTTCTCCGCCAGCGGGGTGTCGCCCTCGTACATGAACGCGCCGGTGTAGTTGAACAGCAGCGACGAAGCGAAGGGGCTCGGCTGGTCCGTGGTCACCTCGGCGATGCGCACCCGGCGCGTGTTGATGTCGCGCATGACCTCCTGCAGCGCGGGCAGGTCGTAGACATCCTGGAGGCATTCGCGCACCGTCTCCAGGATGATGGGAAACGACGGGTAGTTGCGGGCCACATCCAGCAGCTGCTCGGCGCGCTGGCGCTGCTGCCACAGCGGCGCGCGCTTGCCGGGGTTGCGGCGCGGCAGCAGCAGGGCGCGGGCGGCGCACTCGCGGAACCGGGAGGCGAACAGGGCGGAGTTGCCCACCTGCTCGGTGACGATGTCGGCGATCTCGTCGGCGTCGAATTGGAAGATCGCCCCGTCCGGCTCCTTGTCGCCTTGCGGCAGGCGCAGCACGATGCCGTCGTCGCCCGCGACCGCCTGGGCGTCCATGCCGGTCTCCTGCGCGACCCGCCAGCCGGTGGCCAGCGCCCACGCCGCGTTCACGCCCTTGCCGAAGGGGGTGTGCAGCACCACGCGCCAATCCCCCAGCTCGTCGGTGAACCGCTCGAGCACCAGCGTCGTCTCGTCCGGCAGAATGCCGGTGGCCTCCTCCTGCTCTTCGAGGTATTGCAGCAGGTTGGTCCGCGCCCGCTCGTCCAGGCTCTCATCCAGGGAGCTCTTTGCTTCTCGACGAAACGCGCCCACGGCCTTGCCCAGCTCGTAGGGCCTGCCCAGCCCGTCGCCGGTCCAGAACGGCAGCCGGCCGGTATGCCCCGGCGCGGGTGAGACCTGCACCTGGTCGCGGGTGATGTTCTCGATGCGCCAGCTGGAGGCGCCGAGGGTGAACACGTCGCCGACGCGGGACTCGTAGACCATCTCCTCGTCGAGCTCGCCGACGCGACGGGGTGCCTTGTCCTCGGCGCCCGCGAGCAAGAACACGCCAAACATCCCCCGGTCCGGGATGGTGCCGGCGTTGGTAACCGCGACCCGCTGGGCGCCGGGGCGGGCCTTGAGGGTGGTGCCCTCGAGGATGGCGCGGGGCCGCAACTCGGCGAAGTCGGTGGACGGGTAGATGCCGATGACCAGGTCGATCACCGAGTCGAACACTTCGCGCGCCAGGTCCCGGTACGGCCAGGCGCGGCGCACCGTGTCGTACCACTCGTCGACGTCCAGGTCCTCCACCGCCACCGCGGCGACCGTCTGCTGCGCCAGCACGTCGAGCGGGCTGCGCGGGGTGTGCAGCTCTTCGATGAGGCCTTCGCGCATCCGCGGCACCGTCACCGCCGTTTGCACCAGGTCGGAGCGGTGCTTCGGGTAGAACGTGCCCTCCGAGACCGCGCCCACGGTGTGCCCGGCGCGCCCCACGCGCTGCAGGCCGGAGGCCACCGACGGCGGGGACTCCACCTGGATAACCAGGTCGACCGCGCCCATGTCGATGCCCAGCTCCAGCGAGGAGGTAGACACCACCGCGCGCAGGGTGCCCTCTTTCAGCATGGTTTCGGTCTGGGCGCGCTCGTCTTTGGACACTGAGCCGTGGTGGGCCCGCGCGATCACGTTCGCGGCGTGGCCGGCGGTGTCGACCGACTTCATCAGCTGCGCCGGCGGGCGCCGCGTCTGCGGCGACAGGGCCTCCGGGTCGTGCTCCTTGGCCCAGAGCTCGTTGAGCTGGCTGGTCAGCCGCTCGGCGGTGCGACGCGAGTTCACGAACACGATGGTGGAGCGGTGCGCCATCACCTCGTCGTAGATGGAGCGCTCGATGTGCGGCCAGATGGAGTTCACCGCGCCCGGCGGCTGGACGGGCTCCGCCTCTTCCAGCGCGTCGTCGAAGACCGCGTCGCCGATCGTGGAGGCGTCCTCCGGCACGGGCAGGTCACTCATGTCCTCGACGGGCACGCTCACGGAAAGCTGCCAGCGCTTTTCCGCGGGCGGGTTGATAATCGTGGTCTTCGGGCCTAAAAAGTTCGCCACCGCCTCGATCGGGCGCACCGTGGCCGACAGGCCGATGCGCTGGAAGTCACCCGCCAGCCGCCGCAACCGCTCCAGCGAGAGCGACAGGTGCACGCCGCGCTTCGTGCCGGCCAGGGCGTGGATCTCGTCCACGATGACCGTGTCCACCGTCTTCAGAATGCCCGCCGCCTTCGAGGTGAGCATGAGGTACAGCGACTCCGGCGTGGTGATCAAAATGTCCGGCGGCTTTCGCACCTGCCGGTTGCGCTCGGACTGCGGGGTGTCGCCCGAGCGCACCCCGACCGAGATGTCGGGCATGTCGCGGCCCAGCTTCTGCGCCACCCGCGCGATGCCGGCCAGCGGCGCGCGCAGGTTGTTTTCCACGTCCACGCCCAGCGCCTTCAGGGGCGAGATGTAGAGGACTCGCACGCCGCCGTGGGTGGAGGCGGATGCGCCGTCGATAGGCAAAGCTTGCTGCCCGGCGCGCTCCACTAGCGAGTTGAGCGACCACAGGAACGCCGCGAGCGTCTTGCCGGAGCCGGTGGGGGCGACCACCAGCGCGTTTTCGCCGTCGGAGATCGCGCGCCACGCCTGCTCCTGCACCGCGGTCGGCGCGGCGAATACGTCTCCGAACCACTGGGCCACCTGCGGGTGGAAGCGGCTGAGGATCGGCGCGTTCATCACGCCAACCTTAGCGGTAGAGTCGGGTGCATGACTGCTCAGTACTCGGATTCCCGGCTGACCAACCTCATCGCCGAGGGCACCGGCGAGATCCTCAAAGGCGTGCGCGGCGTGGGCCTGTTGCGGGGCCGCGAGCTCGGCGAGGCGGGCGACGAGCTCGCCCAGAGCTGGATCTCCAGGGTGCTTTCGCAGCACAGGCCCGACGATGGCTTCCTGTCGGAGGAGGCCGCCGACAACCAAGACCGCCTGTCGAAGGACAGGGTCTGGATCGTCGACCCCCTCGACGGCACAAAGGAGTTCGCCACGGGCCGCCAGGACTGGGCGGTGCACGTCGCGCTGGTGGAGGACGGGGTGCCCACCCACGCCGCGGTGGGCCTGCCGGACCTGGGCGTGGTGTTCAAGTCGTCCGATGTCCGCCACGTCTCCGGGCCGTTTGCGGGCAAGGTGGCGATGTCGAGGAACAGGCCCCCGGCCGTCGCGAAGCATGTTGCCCAAGCCCTCGACTTCGAGGTGCAGCCCGTGGGGTCCGCGGGCGCGAAGGCGATGCACGTGCTGCTCGGCGACTACGACGCCTACGTCCACGCCGGCGGCCAGTACGAGTGGGACCAGGCCGCGCCGGTGGGCGTGGCGCTCGCGGCGGGGCTGCACGCCTCGCGCCTCGACGGCACCCCGCTGCGCTACAACAACACCGACACCTATATCCCCGATATTGTGATCTGCCGGCCCGAGCTTGCCGACGACATTCTCGAGGCCGCCGCCCGCTACCACGACGAGCACGGCACCTTTGAAGGAGTAGCTAAGTGATTTCCACCCCGTACGAGGACCTGCTGCGCGACGTTTTAGAAAACGGCACCGAGAAGGGCGACCGCACCGGCACCGGCACCCGCAGCGTGTTCGGCCGCCAGATCCGCTACGACTTGTCCGAGTCCTTTCCCCTGCTGACCACGAAGAAGGTCTACTTCAAAGGCGTTGTGGGCGAGCTGCTGTGGTTCTTGCGCGGCGACTCCAACGTGCGCTGGCTGCAGGACAACGGGGTGCGCATCTGGAACGAGTGGGCCGACGACGACGGCGAGCTCGGCCCGGTCTACGGCGTGCAGTGGCGCTCCTGGCCCACCCCCGATGGCGGGCACATCGACCAGATCGAGGAGGTCCTGCGCACCCTGAAGGAGAACCCGGATTCGCGCCGCAACCTCGTCTCCGCCTGGAACGTGGCCGAGCTGGACAAGATGGCGCTGATGCCATGCCACCTGCTGTTCCAGCTCTACGTCGCCGACGGCCGCTTGAGCATGCAGGTGTACCAGCGCTCCGCCGACATGTTCCTCGGCGTGCCGTTCAATATCGCCTCCTACGCGCTGTTGACCCACATGTTCGCGCAGCAGGCGGGCCTTGAGGTCGGCGAGCTGATCTGGACGGGCGGCGACTGCCACATCTACAACAACCACCTCGACCAGGTGCGCGAGCAGCTGAGCCGCGAACCCCGCGAGTACCCGCAGCTGAAGCTGCGCAAGGCGGCGTCGATCTTCGACTACGACTTCGCCGACATCGAGGTCGAAGGCTACGACCCCCACCCCACCATCAAGGCGGAGGTGTCCGTATGACCCTGGGCGCGATCTGGGCGCAAAGCCTCGACGGCGTCATCGGCGACGGCGCCGGCATGCCGTGGCACCTGCCCGAGGACCTCAAGCACTTCAAGGAGACCACCCTGGGCAGCCCCATCATCATGGGGCGGCGCACCTGGGAATCCTTGCCGGTCAAGCCGCTGCCAGGCCGCAAGAACATCGTGCTGTCCTCGCGCGAGGACGACGAGTGGTCGGACGGCGCGTCGGTGTGCCGCGACATCCCGGACCTGGATTCGGACGCGTGGATCATCGGCGGCGCCCAGGTCTACGAGGCCACCCTCGATGAGGTTGATGTCATCGAGCGCACACTTATCGACGTCCATCCGGACCTGCCCGCAAGCAAAGCCGTCCACGCGCCCCGGATCGACGACGCCTTCGAGCTGGTCCGCGACGGCGAATGGCAGGTTTCCACGACCGGCCTACGCTACAAGTTCCAACGTTTTGAAAGGGTTTGACATGACCGTTGCCGCACCTGAGACCTCCTCGCACGTGACCATCTTCGCCGCGGAGTGGTGCCCGTTCTGCCGTAAGCTGCGCGAGCGCCTCGACCGCACCGAGACCCCCTACGACCTGGTCGACGTGGACGCCGACGGCATGGACGAGGTCAACGCCTGGATCGAGTCCGTCAACGACGGCAACCGCATCGTGCCCACAGTGCTCTACTCCGACGGCACCCACGCCACCAACCCTGAGGCCTCCGCGGTGCGCGCGAAGCTGCGCGAGCTCACCGGCGAGGAGTAGCCCCGAAGTCCCGCAGCGCCGCCTCGGCGGCCCACCAGCCGGGCATGCCGTGCACCCCGGCGCCCGGCGCGGTCGACGCGGAGGCCAGGTACAGCCCCTTGCGCAGCCGGTGCGGCTGGCGCATGAGCAGCTGGGCGCCGTCCATGGCG
Source organism: Corynebacterium pilbarense (assembly GCF_026930265.1). NCBI lineage: Bacteria > Bacillati > Actinomycetota > Actinomycetes > Mycobacteriales > Corynebacteriaceae > Corynebacterium > Corynebacterium pilbarense. The sequence goes on along the minus strand of NZ_JANRML010000012.1, from coordinate 28,495 downwards.
CCGCCCGCGATGTCGCCGCCGACGAGGTTGGGGTTCCACGCCTCCAGTTCTTGCGGCGGCGTCTCAATTCTCTCTTCGACCACAGCGCGAAAGCCCGGCGCGAACCGCTCGATCTGGGCTGTGATCCGCTGTGCCACCTCGCCGGGGTAACGCTCCCGGTAGCCCTGCGGGACGTGGGCGTAGGTCCACAGCACCAGCCCCCGCGAGGGGTCGGCGGCGTACTGCTGCGCCGCCATCACGAAGGGGCGCTCGGGCATGATCCCGTTGGCCACGTCCCGCTCGGCGCGCACGATCTCTTCCGCGGTGCCGCCGACGTGCACCGTGGCCGCCTTCCCCACCCGGGGATCCGCCCACGGCACCGGGGCGCCCAGCAGGAAGTCCACCTTGTGCACGCCCGGCCCGTAACGCCACCGGCGCATCGACCGGGCGCGGCGCGCAGGCAGGGCGGCGCCGCCAATGGGCAGCACCTGCTTGGGCGTGAGGTTGAGGATCACCGCGTCCGCATCGGGCAGGGCGCGGACCTCCTCGCCGCAGCGCACCACGCCCCCATGCTCCTCGACGATCCGACGCAGCGCTGCCGCGACCTCACCCGAGCCGCCTGAAGCCACCGGCCACCCGCGCGTCATGCCGAGCGCCCCGAACAGCAGCCCGAACGCCCCGGTCAGCGGGCGCGACGGCGAGGTGATCGCGTGCGTCGCGCTGCCGGCGAACAGGGCGCGGGCCTCCTCGGTGCGAAACGCCGCGCGCCCCAGCGCCGTGGCCGGCCACAGCCCGCGCGCGCCGAACCGCGCCAGCGCGAGCGGGTGGCCGGGCACGCGCGGCATCGGCGCCAGCACGTCTTCAAGCAGGTCGTCCACGCGCGCTACCACCGGGGTGTGCAGCCGCGCCCAGGCTTTCCCGTCGACGCCAAGGCCCGCCGCGGTGTCCTCCAGCGAGCCCGCCAGCACCGCCGCGCCGTCATCGAGCGGGTGCGCCATCTCGTACGGCGCGCGCAGCCAGCGCACCCCGTAGTCCTCCAGCTGCAGCGCTCGGAAAGCCGGGCTGGCGGCGCCGAAGGGGTGGCAGGCGGCGCCGAGGTCGACCAGCGTGGTGTCGTCAAGCATTTGCGTCGCAGCCGCGCCCCCGACCTTGGCTGCGCGCTCGAGCACCTCCACCCGCCACCCGCTGGCCGCGAGGCGCGCGGCGGCCGTGAGCCCGTTGGGCCCGGCGCCGACGACAACTGCCAAAGGTTTCACCCCGCCAATTCTAGCTAGACTGCTGCCCCATGAACACGAAACAAATTGGATGGGCACTGCACTGGGTCATACGCATGGCGGCGTTTGTTCTGCTCATGCCGTACGCCCTGTTCAAACTCGGCCTGATGCAGATGGGCCGGCCCGACTTCCCGGAGCTGCTGATCACCCTCGGCGAGAAGTCCCCGATGGGCCTGTTGTGGACCTTCATGGGGTTCTCCCCCGTCGTGCAGTTCCTCGCGGGGCTGGCCGAATTCGTCGCCGCCCTGTTGTTGCTGTGGCGGCGCACCGCCTGGCTCGGCGGGCTGATCGGCTTCATCGATCTGGCCGTGGTGTGGCTTTTGAACATGACGTTCGACGTGCCCGTGAAGCTCCCCTCGGCCTTCCAGGCGCTGCTGTACCTGCTGGTGCTGGTGCCGTGGCTGCCGCGGCTGTTCCGCTTCCTCGCGGGGCGCGCGACGGAAGCCGTCGAGGCGCCGCAGGTGATCACCAACGAAAAAGTCCACCGCGTGACCCGTTTCTTCCCCGCCGTCGCCGCCGTGGCCGCGCTCGGTGCGGGCGGGTTCATGATGGCCAACGGCATCCCGAAGGCGCTCGACCGGGACGGCACCGAGCTCTCCGGCCTGTATGCGGTGTCCGGCGGCGACATCGACGCGGCTCCCGCCTTGTCCGACGACCAGCGCTGGGCGGCGATCGCGTTCGGCTCCATCGACGGCCCCGCGGCTGGCAGCTTCTACCGGGTGGAGGGCGCAGAAACCCCCGAGGGCTCCTTCCATGGGCTCGTTGCCTTACGACGAGCCTCCGGTGACCTCCAGGAAGGCTTCTACACCCTCGACGGCGACCGGGTGATTATCCAGCTCACCGCCCCCATGACCGACGACGGCGTCAACGCCGCCCCGCGCGGCCCCATCGAGGAAACGCTGGAGTTCACCTGGCGCGCCGACGGGGACTCGCTCGAACTCACCCCAGCCGGCGGCGAGGCGTTCGTACTCACCCCGTCGAAGCTGGGCACCACCCTGCTGGACCGCCCGTTCACGTGGGTCTCCCCGCCGTTCAACCGGTAGTTTGGGCAGGTAAATCGGCAAAAAATTGCGCCCCAGAGAGGAATCGAACCTCCGACACCTTCTTTAGGAGAGAAGTGCTCTATCCACTGAGCTACTAGGGCAATGGGGTAAGAGTACCGCAGCGGTTGCGCTCGCCGAAAACAGGCTCGCAAGCCCTTCCACCGCAACCTACGGTCCGGTAGGGTTTGAGCGAAAAGCCCCCCTACCCTGCGAGGCGCCCATGACCGCCCTGAAAACCGGCCAAGTCCAGCGCACCTACGTGATCGCGGACCGCGGCGACCGGCCAGCCGCGCGCGGCTGGTTCCACCTCGTGGCCGCCGCCCTGTCCGCCATCTCTTCGGCCGTGCTGATCACGTTCGGCTGGATGACCCTGCCGTGGCCGCAGGCCCTCGGCGTGACCATCTACGGCGCCGGCGTGGTGCTGTTGTTCGCCGTCTCCGCGATGTACCACCGGTGGCCGTGGCGCTCGGTCGAGGCAGTGCAGTGGTGGCGTCGGGCCGACCACGCCACCATCTCCGTGTTCATTGCCGCCACCTACACCCCACTGTGCCTGATCGTCTTCGAGCCGCGCACCGCCGCGATCATGCTCGCGGTGGCATGGGCGGGCGGCATCGGCGGGGCCGTATTGAACCTGGTGTGGATCAACCACCCTCGCTGGCTGGACGTCGTCGTCTACGTGGGCCTGGGCTGGATCATCGTGCCGCTGCTGCCGACGCTGTGGAGCTCCGCCGGCCCCGCCGTGGTGTGGCTGCTGTTTGCCGGCGGCGTCGTCTACACGCTCGGCGCGCTGGTCTACGGCTTCAAGTGGCCGGGCCGCTCCGCGCGCTACTACGGCTACCACGAACACTTCCACACCGCGACCGTTGTCGCCGCCGTGTGCCACCTCGTCGCCATTTGGATGGTAGTTGTGGCGCACTGAGACTAGAGTGACGCATGTGACTACCTTTAATCGCCGCACGTTTCTCAAGTCCGCGGGCGCCGCAGCCGCCGCAACCACAGCCGCCGTCGCCGGCATCACCGCCCCCGCCGCCCGGGCCCAGCAGCGCCGGGTGCTTGGCACGGTGGTGGATTACTCGGCTGGCGTGCCGCAGGCCAGCGCCGTGAAAGCCGCCGGCCACATGGGCGCGGTGCGGTACGTCTCCGACCGCCGCCCCGGCGCCGAGTGGATGCGCGGCAAACCGGTCACCGCCGCCGAGACCCGCGACTACAAGGCCAACGGCCTGGCCGTCGCTTCGGTGTACCAGTTCGGCCGCGCCGAGACCGCCGATTGGAAGCGCGGTGCGCTCGGCGCCGCCGCCCACGCCCCGAAGGCGATGGCGCTGCACACCGCGGCGGGCGGGCCGACCGGCCGCCCGATCTACGTGACCATCGACGACAACCCCACCCTCGAGCAGTTCAACAACCAGATCAACCCGTATCTGACCGCCATGGGCGCCGCTTTCAGCGCCGCCGGCTACCAGCTCGGCGTGTACGGCAACTACTACACCATCGCCTGGTGCCTCGAAGACGGCATCGGCTCCTACTTCTGGCAGCACGACTGGGGCTCCCGCGGCAAGGTCCACCCGCGGGCGAACCTCCACCAGGTCGCCGGCCAGCAGGCCACGATCCAGGGCGTGCAGGTGGACATCAACCACGTCTACGCCTCCGACTGGGGCCAGTGGACGCCGGGGCAGCCCTCCCCGCTGACCAACCTGACGCCGGGCGACTGGTCCGCACTGCTCCAGGGCAGCAGCCAGCTGTCGTCCTCCTGGATGAGGTAGCGCAACGAAAAACGGCCCGGAGCCTCCGGGCCGTTTTTGTTTCGAGCTAGCGCTCAGCCTTAGTGGTCGACGGGGGCCTCGACGCCGACACCGGTCAGCGAGCGGACCTCCATCTCAGCCTGCAGCTCGTCGAAGTTGTCCGGCTTGCCCAGGTAGGTGCCGACAATGCCGCCGAGGAAGCCGAGCGGGATGGACACCAAGCCCGGGCTAGTCAGCGGGAAGATGGACCAGTCTGCGTTGGGGAACATCGCCGTCGGGCTGCCGGAGACCGCCGGCGACAGGGCGATCAGCACCAGGGCGGAGATCAGGCCGGTGTAGATCGACGCCACCGCGCCGGTGGTGTTGAAGCGCTTCCAGTACAGCGAGTACAGGATGGTCGGCAGGTTCGCGGACGCCGCGACGGCGAACGCCAAGGAGACCAGGAAGGCCACGTTCTGCTGCATCGCCAGGATGCCCAGGATGATGGAGACGATACCCAGCACGACCACGGTGATGCGCGAGACGCGGACCTGCTCTTCTTCGGTGGCCTGGCCGTCGCGAAGCACGGCGTCGTAGATGTCGTGGGCGATGGATGCGGAGGCGGTGATGGCCAGACCGGCGACGACCGCGAGCACAGTCGCAAAGGCGACTGCGGAAATCAGCGCCATGAAGATGGAGCCGCCGAGCTCGAATGCGAGCAGCGGGGCCGCCGAGTTCGCGCCGCCGGGGGCGGCAAGGATGCGGTCCGGTCCGACGAAGGCGGCCGCGGCGTAGCCCAGGATCAGGGTGAGCAGGTAGAAGGAGCCGATGAGCACGATCGCCCAGGTCACGGACTTACGTGCCTCCTTAGCGGTAGGCACGGTGTAGAAGCGCATGAGCACGTGCGGCAGACCTGCGGTACCGAGCACCAGGGAGAGCCCGAGGGAGATGAAGTCCAGCTTGGAAGTGGTGGTCTCGCCGTACTTCAGACCCGGCTTCAAAATCTCCTCGGCCTGGTAGCCCTTCTCCGCAAGGTAGCTGGACGCGGAGTGGGTGTCGATGGCCTGGCTGAAAACCGCGGTCAGGCCACCCTTGGCCATGATGAACGCCAGCACCGACATGATCAGCACACCGGCGATGAGCAGCACGGCCTTGATCATCTGCACGTACGTGGTGCCCTTCATGCCGCCGACGAGGACGTAGACAATCATGATCACGCCGACGATGCCCACGCAGATCGCCTGCGCGGTAAAGGAGTGCAGGTTCAGCAGGACGGACACCAGGGAGCCCGCGCCAGCCATCTGGGCGATGAGGTAGAACAGCGACACGAACAGGGTGCCAAACGCGGCGGCGACGCGCACCGGCTTCTGGCGCAGACGGAACGACAGCACGTCGGCCATGGTGAAGCGGCCGACGTTGCGCAGCGGCTCCGCCACCAGCAGCAGGGCGACCAGCCACGCGACGAAGAAGCCGATGGAGTACAGGAAGCCGTCGTAGCCGTTGAGCGCGATCGAGCCGACGATGCCGAGGAAGGATGCGGCGGAAAGGTAGTCACCGGCGATGGCGAGGCCGTTTTGCGTGCCGCTAAACGACGCACCACCGGTGTAGAAGTCCGCGGATTCGCTTGTGGTCTTACCGGCGCGGGTCACGATGTAGAGGGTGACCACGATGAAGGCGGCGAAAATGGCGATATTGAGCAGCGGGTTGCCGGCTGCTTCCCCGGCGTCGGCTGCAAACAGGTGGGTCTGCATGGTTTAGCCCTCCATCTCTTCGCGGATATGAGCCGCGCGCGGCTCGATGTTCTTGTTCGCCCACTTCACGTAGATCCAGGTGATCAAAAACGTGGTGAAAAATTGCGCCAAGCCGAGCCAGAGGCCGACGTTGAGGCCGAGGAAGTCCTTGGCCATCACGTCGGGGGCGAAAGTGGCGAAGACGACGTAGAAGACGTACCAGAGGAACGCCGCGATCATCACCGGGAAGGTGAATCCGCGGAACGTGCCTCGCAGGTCCTGGAATTCGGGGCTTTGCTGCATGGCCACGAACTCGTCAGGAGTTGGCTCGCGGCGTTGCGGGACAGCGGTGGAACCGGCCATGGCCTCGATCCTTTCTTATGCACGGGAATAAGGTCCTTGCCGCGCCGGAATTATGTGATCTCCGACTCAACAATGTGAATGTAACCTACCACACAGACACATACCCGTTGTTCGGCAAATCGCTTTGAATTCTTTTCCAGGAAATATCGCAGCAAAAGAAAAGCAGCAAAAGAAAAACCGCCCGGCCGCGATCAACGCAGCCGGGCGGCTCACCCCAAATCCCCTACCCGGGGAACGTCAACGGGTCGCCGGAGAGGCGCTCGCCTTTCACGCCGTCGAGGGCGGCGACGTCCTCGCTGTCCAGCGTGACGCCCACCGCGCCGAGGTTTTCCTCCAGGCGCTTCGGGTTGGCGGTCTTCGGCACCACGGAGCAGCCAAGCTGCATCAGGTACGCCAGCGAGACCTGCGCGGGGGTCGCGCCGCGCTTGTCGGCGACGGCCTGGATGGCCGGGTCGTCGAAGTTCGCGCCGCGGGCCAGCGGTGCCCACGCCTCGGTGACGATGTCACGCTCGTCGTGGTAGGCGCGCAGCTCGGGCTGGGTGAACCCGGCGTGCAGCTCCACCTGGTTGAGCACCGGGGAAATACCAGTCGCATCGATGATCTCGTCGAGCACCTCCGGGTAGAAGTTGGCCACGCCGACAGACTGCAGCCGGCCCATCCCCTGCAGCTCCGCGATCTGCTCGAAGGCCTTCACGTAGGTGCCGTGCTGCGGCCACGGCCAGTGCACGAGGTAGAGGTCAATAAACTCCAGGTCGAGGCGTTCGAGCGACTCTTGGTAGGCCTCGGCCACGCGCTCCTGGTCGTCGTTCCACAGCTTGGTGGTCACAAACAGCTCTTCGCGTGTGACGTCGCCGGCCTTGATCGCGGCGTTAATGGCCTTACCCACCTCGACTTCGTTGCCGTAGAACGCAGCCGTGTCGATGTGGCGATAGCCGAGTTCGATCGCGGTGCGCACGATGGGCTCCACCTCGTCGCCGGTCAGCTTGTAGGTGCCAAGGCCGAGGAGGGGGAAATCGTACCCGTCGTTAAGTGTGGTGACCGGGATGCGCATGGCAGCCTCCTAGCTGGCGTCGAGCAGGTCAATGATGAACACGAGGGTGCGCCCGGATAGCGGGTGCCCGCCGCCCGCGGGGCCGTATGCCTTCTCCGGCGGGATGGTCAGCTGGCGGCGGCCGCCGACCTTCATGCCGGGGATGCCTTCCTGCCAGCCCTGGATCAGGCCGGTGAGCGGGAACTCTGCGGCCTCGCCGCGGTCCCAGGAGGAGTCGAACTCCTCGCCCGTTTCAAAGTCCACGCCAAGGTAGTGGACCTTGACAAAACCGCCGGCCACGGCCTCTGCGCCTTCGCCGACAGTGATGTCCTCAATGACGAGGTCTGCAGGCGCCGGGCCCTCCGGCTTGTCGATGAACGGCTTTTCCATAGCGATGAAACTCCTTGCAAATTATGTGGGCAAGTTGTGCGGCCCAATACAAAACCGCCGAGAACTTCCTCCCGAAATTATAAGGGAAGCTTAGTTCTCGGCGGTGGAGCGTCGAAGCATGCTGCTTATCGACGCCTTTCGGTTGCGCCTAGCGCTGGTCGCGCGGCACGAAGTCGCGCTGCTGGTAACCGGTGTAGATCTGGCGCGGGCGGTTGATCTTCGTGTTCATCTCGAGCTGCTCGCGGTACTGGGCGATCCAGCCCGGCAGGCGGCCGATGGCGAACAGGACGGTGAAGAAGTCCGTCGGGAAGCCCATGGCGCGGTAGATCAGGCCGGTGTAGAAGTCCACGTTCGGGTAGAGCTTGCGCTCGATGAAGTACTCGTCCTTCAGCGCGATCTCCTCGAGCTTCATCGCCAGGTCCAGCAGCTCGTCGCCGCCGAGGTGCTCGAGCACCTCGTGCGCGGTGTCCTTGACGATCGCCGCGCGCGGGTCGTAGTTCTTGTACACGCGGTGGCCGAAGCCCATCAGGCGCACGCCCTTCTCCTTGTTCTTCACGCGGTTCATGAAGTCGGTGGCGTCGCCGTCATGGTTGTTCTTGATGTCCTCGAGCATCTCCAGCACGGCCTGGTTTGCGCCGCCGTGCAGCGGGCCTGCCAGAGCGTTGATGCCGCCTGCGATGGAGACGAACATGTTGGCCTGGGCGGAGGCGATCATGCGCACGGTGGAGGTGGAGCAGTTCTGCTCGTGGTCCGCGTGCAGGATGAGCAGCTTGTCCAGGGCCTTGGTCAGCACCGGATCGACGTGGTAGTCCTCGGTCGGGTACCCGAACATCATGCGCATGAAGTTCTCGCGCGGGTTGAGGGAGTTGTCCGGGTACATGTACGGCTTGCCGCGGGATGCGCGGTAGGCGTACGCGGCGAGCATCGGCACCTTGGCCATCAGGCGCACGGTTGCCTTGTCCACCTGCTCCTCGTCCAGCGGGTCGAGCTGGTCCTGGTAGTAGGCGGAGAGAATGTTCACCGAGGAGGCGAGCACGGCCATCGGGTGGGCGTTGCGCGGGAAGATGTTGAACGCGGCCTTGAAGTCCTCGTCCAGCAGGGTGTGGTGGCGCAGGTCGGAGTTGAAGTTCTCCAGCTCGTCGGTGGTGGGCAGCTCACCGTTGATCAGCAGGTAGGACACCTCGTTGAAGGTGGCGTTTTCTGCGAGGTCGGCGATGTCGTAGCCGCGGTAGCGCAGGATTCCTTCGTCGCCGTCGATGTAGGTGATCTTGGACTCGGTGGAGCCGGTGGAAACGTAGCCGGGGTCGAAGGTGACCAGGCCGGTCTCGCCGAGAAGCTTGCCCAGCACGACGCCGTCGTTGCCTTCGGTGGCGTGCATGATGTCCATCTCGTACTCGCCGCCCGGGTAGTGGAGTACGGCCTTATCCTTGTTCTCAGTAGCCACTGATTTCCCCTTCCAGGTAGTTTTCTCGGCTGTCTTTGGGATAGCTCCCGGCAACCTGTTTTTACGTAAGGCACTGTATCAAAGTTTGTGACGCGTCTGACAACAACGGCAGCTGCCTGGACACACCACAGAGAACCGGGCGGGTACGCCCGCAGGTGCGGGCTTGTCCGTTAAGCTGGTCGGGTATCTGCCCGGCGGAAAGGTGACGTATGCGCGAGCTGTACTTCTTGGAAGACGAGTCGACGGAGACGTTTTTCGTCCTCCGCGACGATAACGGGATGCGTTACCAGTTGGCGCGCACCGAGCTTGAGCCCTCGCTTATCGACGGCGTTTCCGTCACCGATTCTGCCTCTGCCCCCTCCACCCCCGACCGCGACTCCGGGGTGACCGTGTTGGACACGACCGCCGACGAGCCCGAGACCGACTCCGCCGAAGTAGAGGAACCCGCCGCGCAAAAGCCAGCGCCCGCGCCGGTGGAGCGCTCCCTGCCGGAGCCGGACCCGCTCTACGCCACTCCCCTGTCCATGCGCCCGAACGAGATCCAGGCTCGCCTGCGCGCCGGCGCCACCGCCACCGCGCTGGCCGAGGAGATGGGCGTGGCCGAAAGCCGCCTCGATGTCTACGCCCACCCGGTACTGCTGGAGCGCGCACAGGTGGCGGAGGCCGCGAAGCAGTCCCACCCGGTGCGCGAGGACGGCCCCGCGAAGCAGACCCTGTTCGAGATCCTCGCCACCGCGTTCGCGGCCCGCGGGCACTCGATCAGCGACGCGGAATGGGACGCTACCCGCGAGCAAGGCGACAGCTGGGTGGTCCACGTCACCTGGAAGGCCGGGCTGACGGAAAACGAGGCGCTGTGGACCTTCAAGCGCTCCATGAGTTCCGCCGCCCAGACGGAGGCACGCAACGCCATGGCCGCGGACCTGACGGACCCGGATTTCGCGCAGCCGGTGCGTTCACTGTCCGCGGTGCGAGCGGACCGTGACGACGTCAGCGCTGATGGCAGTGACAACGACAACGACTACGACGTGTACGACCCCACCAGCGCCACTGGGCCTCAAGCAGCCCCAGAAGCTGATGTCACGGAGTTGCCGGTCGAGGGCAACCCGGAGGTCGTCGATACGCAAGACGATGTGCTCGAGGGCGACTTCCTGCGCCACCCGGACGAGGAAAGGCAACCGAAGAAGCGCCGCCGCAAGGCTGTCACCCCGCACTGGGAGGACGTGTTGCTGGGGGTCCGCACGAACACCAAGCGCCCGAAGCGCTGAGCACCCTAGGATGTATGCATGAGTTTCCCAGCGGTTCTTACGCTTTGGTTTGTCAACACCGCCGACCCGGCCGGCGTGCTCGAGCGCGAGCCGAAGGCCGACCGCGGGTTCGGCCGCAAGCTGCTTTCCCAGGTCAACCCGGCGTGGCCGATCACCCCGATCGGCTCGTTTCCGCTGAACCGCTCCTCGGTGCCGGGCCGCGACGAGTTCTACATCGCAGGCTTCCCTGGGGTTTCGGTGGTGCGGATGCTTGTCGACGACGCCTCGGCCCTGTCCACCACAACCCCGTGGCATTCGGCCCTTCCCGCCTCTGACGTGTTTGCCATCGCCACCGGCACGGACAGCGACTACGGCGGGTTCGCGCACTTCACCGGCGAGACCGTGGTGCGCAGCTTCAGCGCTACCCGCACCCAAGTCATCGAGGACCTCGGCCTGCCGGAGCCGTTCGAGGCACCGTACTGGGCCGGCGAGCGCGCCGAGGCGGCCGGCGGCATCTCGCTACCCTTCGAGCCGCGGGACTTGGCGCTGTCTGCAGAGCGCCACTGGCTCGGCGTGGACATCGGCGAGGACGGCCCCGACATCAACGTCGTCGGCTACGCGGTGGACGGCCGCCCCGAGCCGAAAATTGAGGAAAAGAAAACGCCCGCGGTGAAGTCGGTGGACGCTGTGGCCGCGAAGTTCGCGGAGAAGTCGAAGGCGTACGACGACTACGAGGACGCCCCCGATCAGCAGCGCGGCGACGAGTTCGCCGAGCTTGCCGACGCCTCCGTGGCCGCCGCGAAACGCGTCGGCCGGGGCCTGCGCGCACGGGCGACGGAGCTGTGGAAGGCGCTTTCGGAGCGCATCCGCCACTTCGACCGCTAAACCCCCCTCGCTCCCTAGCGCGAGCTTGCGAGCGCTAGCGGTTCCTTTCGTAAAACGCGATCGCGGCGGACGTCGCCACGTTGAGCGAGTCCGTCCCCGGCGCCATGGGGATCTTGGCGCGCACGTCGGTGGCGCGCATCGCGTGCGGGGTCAGGCCCGGGCCCTCCCCGCCGACGAGGAAGGCCACCTTGTCGTGGCCCTGGATCGCGTCTTTCAGCTCGACGGCGTCGTCGGCCGGGGTGAGCGAGATGAGCCACCAGCCGGCCTCGCGCAGCTGCTCCAGCGAGCGCTGCCACGTCGTCGGCGTGCCGTCGAGGTGCGCGAACGGGGTGCGCAGCACGTGCCCCATGGACACGCGCACGGCCCGCCGGTACAGCGGGTCGGCGGTGGCGGCGCCGAAGAGCACGCCGTCGACGCCCATGCCGGCGGCGTTGCGGAAGATGGACCCGATGTTCTCGTGGTCGCCCACGCCCTCCAAGATCACGAGGGTGCGCGCGCCGTCGAGCACCTCGGCGACGGAGAGCGGCTCCGGCTTGTCGGCCGAAACCAGCAGCCCGCGGTGCATGTCGTAGCCGGCGACCTCACCCATGATGGCGCGGGTGATCTGGTAGACCGGCACGCCGCGGCGCTCGAGCTCGTCGCCGTAGTCGGCCATGAAAGACTCCAGCCGCCCGCCGAAGCCGAACACGGCGCGCACTGGGAAGCGGGATTCCACCAACCGTCCGGCCACGAGCGGCCCCTCGGCGAAGACCAAGCCCTTCTCCTTATCGGAGTGTTTCAGGTCGCGGATGTCGTCGAGGCGGGGGTCCGACGGGTCGTCGATAGGCACAAGCATTTAGCTCAGCGCCGCCATGATCGGGCCCTGTGCGAAGTACACCACGAACAGGGCGGAGATGAGCCACATGATCCAGTGGATCTCCTTCACCTTGCCGGCGAACAGGCTCATCAGGGTAAAGGAGATGAAGCCGACGCCGATGCCGTTGGCGATGGAGTAGGTCAGCGGCATGGTCACGATGGTCAGAAACGCCGGCAGGGCGATAGTGAACTCGGACCACTCGATCTGGCCGACCTGCATCATCATCAGCGCACCGACGACCACGAGCACGGGGGCTGCGGCCTCGATAGGCACGATCTCGTAGAGCGGGGTGAAAAACATCGCGACGAGGAACAGCACGCCGGTGACAACGTTGGCCAGGCCGGTGCGCGCACCGTCCGCGATACCGGCGGAGGAATCGACGAACACGGTATTCGACGATGCCGAGGTCGCGCCGCCGACCACAGCGCCGAAGCCTTCAACGACCAGGGCGCGCTTCATGTCCGGCAGCACGGCGTGCTCGTCGGTGAGCTCGGCCTGGCGGCCGAGTGCGGTCATGGTGCCCATGGCGTCGAAGAAGTTGGCCAGCACGAGGGTGAACACGAGCAGCGACGCCGAGATCACGCCGAGGTTCACAAACGCGCCGAACAGGTCCACGTTGCCCACGATGGACAGGTCCGGGATGCCGCCGAAGCTGTCCGGCAGTCCCGGCACCGCCATGCCCCACCCCTCCGGGTTATCTGCGGAGGAGCCGGCGCCAGTCAGCGCCTCGACCACCATGGCGATGACGGTGGTGAGCAAGATGCCGATGAACAACCCGCCGCGAACGTTGCGCACAACCATGAAGCCGCAGATGAACAGGCCGATGATGAACACGAACGTAGGCCAGGACGAGATTGAGCCGCCGGTGCCCAGCTGCACCGGCACGGTGGTCATGGCGGCGTCGGGGATGCGGCGGACAAAGCCGGCGTCCACAAGCCCGATGGTGGCGATGAACATGCCGATGCCCACGCTCATGGCCACCTTCATGGAATCCGGGATGGCGTTGAACACGGCGGTGCGGAAGCCGGAGACGGCCAGCAGCACGATGATGATGCCGTCGATGACCACCAACCCCATGGCCTCGGGCCAGGTCAGGCCCTGCTGCCCCACCATGGTCACCGCGACCAGGGTGTTGATGCCCAGGCCGGTGGCGATGCCGAACGGGTACTTGGCAATCACGCCGAACAGGATGCTCATCACGCCGGCGGCGAGCGCCGTTGCGGCGGCGACCTGCGGGATGCCCAGGACAACTCCTTCGCGGTCCGGGCTGGTGCCGATGATCAGAGGGTTGAGCAGCACGATGTAGGCCATCGCGAAGAACGTCACTACCCCGGCGCGCACCTCGGTGCCGACCGTGGATCCGCGCTCGCTGATGTGGAAGAAGGTGTCCAGCGCGCCGCGCGGCTGCGGCTGGTCCTTATGCAGTTTTGCTCCGGTGGTGGTACTCACGTCGCATTAGTGTCGCACCCTGCCTGCGAAAACACCAATCGTTGGGGCTCACCAACGATTATTCCGCCACGGTGGTGTCCGAGTGCGCCCCGCAGCCGTAGGAGGAGGCCACCACGTGCCCGTCCGCGGAGTACTCGTTCGCGCAGATGCCGAAGTTCTCGCCCACCGGCTGCTCCAGCGGAATGTAAAACGCGCAGGAGCGGCACGACAGCGCGGCCTTTTCGGCGAACTCGCTGTTGGGGCCGAACTCGCCGGTGCGCCAGCGCTTCTTCGCGTCCTCCAGGCCGGTGGTGGTGAGGTAGCGCTTGGTTTCGCGGCCGGTAAACGTGACGGCCTCGCGGGAAAAGGAGTCGTCGGTGACGCGGTCGTCGTCAGGCGAAAGCTCCATGATGTCGCCCGGTCCCAGGTCGCCGGGGCGCAGGCGGTCGGAGTACGGCACCCAGTCCGGCGCTTCGAGCGCGCCCTGCGAGGGCACGAGCGCGACCTCGTTGACGGTGACCCAGTCTGCGCCGTCGGCGCAGGCCACCACGGCGTTCCATTCCCAGCCTGCGTAGCCGGGCACGTCGGCGGCGAAACGGTGGGTGGCCACGTTGCGGCCGAGCCCCGTCACGCCGATGTGCTCGCCGACCTCCCCGTCGGCGATTTCGGCCAGCGCCTCCCGTGCAGTGGCGACTGCGTCGGTAGACAGCAGGGGGCTGCGCTTTCGGGGGTTGCGGGATCGGTTGTTGGATCGTGACACGGTTCCCCATTATTGCCCACGTGGTGCAGGATGGTTGCCATGGGTCGATTCACGCTTGCCGCCGTCTGCTCCGCGCTCGTTGTCTTGTCAGGCTGTTCCTCCCCCGAGACCGCGGGGCCGGACACGCAGCGCCTGTCCGCGCACGTCGAGGAGCGCCTGCCTTTCGACGACACCAGCTTCACCCAGGGCCTGGAGGTCGCCGACGACGGCACCATCTACGTCGGCACCGGCCAGGAGGGCGAATCCCGCCTGTACACGCGCACACCCGAGGGCGAAAAGTTACGCTCCGTCGATTTGGATCCGGAGTTCTTCGGCGAGGGCATTACGCTTCACGACGGCACGGTGTGGCAACTGACCTGGCAACACGGCACCGCAATCAAGCGCGACGCCGCGACACTGGAAGAAACCGGCCGGGCGAATTACGCCGGCGAAGGCTGGGGCCTGTGCTCCCGCGCCGACGAGGACGAGCTGATCTTCTCCGATGGCACGGCCGAGCTGCGCCGCATTGACCCGGAAACCTTCGAGGAGCGCGAGCGCTTCACCGTCACCATGGACGGCCAGCCGGTGGAGGGCCTCAACGAGCTCGAGTGCGTGGGCGACGAGGTGTACGCCAACGTCTTCACCACCACCAACATCATGCGCATCGACGCCGACTCGGGGAAGGTCACCGCCGTCATCGACGCCTCCGGGCTGGACAACAACGCCGCGCCCGACCCGAACAACGTGCTCAACGGCATCGCGCGCATCCCCGGCACCGAGGAGTTCTACCTCGCCGGCAAGCGCTGGCCCGATATGTACCGCGTGACGTTTAAGCCTGAGACCGCCGCCAAGTAGGATCGTGCGCCATGGCACCCAAACGCGCAGCAACCCAGCAGTGGAAAGTCCTGGCCATCGCCCTAGTTGGCGTGGTGGTGCTGGTGGGGGCGGTCTACGCCTTTATGAGCTACCAGCAGAACAAGCCGGGCACCCCGGTGCGCGACCTCGAAGTCGCCGTGGCTGCCGCCGGGCAGACCGAGCAGGTGCCCGTATATACAGTGTGCGAGCTGGACGTGGAGTGCCCCGGCGGTGAGCCGCCGAGCGTGCGCCTGCCCGATCAGGGGGACGTGACCTTCACTGTGCCCGGTGAGATCGAGCGCAACAGCTGGCGCCTGCTGCTCATCTACGACGACCCCGCCGCAAACACCGAGCGCGTGTTCACCTCCGGCGAGTCCGGCGAAGAAACCGTCCCGGCGGTGACCGAGTCCGGTGCGAAGCTCGTCGTCGCGGAGATTACAACCTTGGACATTGAAAAAGGCGACGACGGGGAAGAAACTCCCGTCATCGCCACGTGGTCTGTCGGCTTCGACTAGGCCGAAGGTGCGTCGCTAAGCGTCCAGCTCCCGAGCCACCGCCCTCAGGATCCCCGCAACCTGGCGGCCTTCCTTGCGGTCCGGGTAGCGGCCGTTGGTCAGCGCTGGCTGGACCTGCGTCTCAATCAAGGTCATCACATCCGCCAGCATGCTGCCCAGCTCCTCCGGCTTGCGGCGGTGCACGGGGCGACGCTTCGGCTCATCGAGCACTTTCACGCGCAGCGCCTGCGGCCCTCGGCGGCCGGCAGCGAAATCGAACTCGATGCGCTGGCCTGCGACCAGCTCGTCCACGCCGTCGGGGAGCACGGACTTGCCGATGAAGACGTCGTCGTCGCCCGGGTTGGACGCGAAGCCGAAGCCTTTTTCGGTGTCGTACCACTTCACCTTTCCAATAGGCATGGCATCCTCCTTTAAGGTTCCGGTACATGGCCCGCCCATTGCAGGCCAAAATAAAGGCTTTACACTACACCGTCGCCCCGAAAACCGCGACTGTGACTCAGAACACCAAAACTCGCCACGCCGTACACGACCTGCGGAAACGTGGGACTCAGATGCCGCACTAACACCATTCCGTGCCGCTTGCGTGACACAATCGTTACAAATGGTTAGGCTATCCCGAGAATTGGCGGTCAACGACGAGAGGAAACGAATCATGGGACGCCACTCCAAGAAGACCACCTCCACGGGCAAGAAGGCTCTGGCAGGTACCGCAGCAGTCGCAGCACTGGCAGGCATCGTCGCCCCGCAGGCAACCGCAGCACCGGATTCCGACTGGGACAAGCTCGCACAGTGCGAGTCCGGCGGCAACTGGTCAATCAACACCGGCAACGGCTACTACGGCGGCCTGCAGTTCAACTACGGCACCTGGCAGGCATACGGCGGCGGTGAGTTCGCCCCGACCGCAGACCAGGCCACCCGCGAGCAGCAGATCATCATCGCCGAGCGCACCCTGGCCCAGCAGGGCTGGGGCGCATGGCCGGCCTGCTCCGCGCGCTACGGCCTGAACTCCGCGCCGACCAACCGCGACGCGCAGGCAGCCCAGGCGGCTCCGGCACCGAAGCCGGCTCCAGCCCAGGCAGCTGCAGCACCGGCACCGGCAGCCCAGACTTCCTCCACCGGCAACGAGACCGATGAGCTGTACGCAAAGCTGCGCGACGCCATCAACGCCCTCGGTTTCCAGGTCCCGGCTACCGTCCAGGACAACTACGCCGCAAACCGCAACGACTACAACGCGTTCTACGCAGCTAACCAGCCGCTGGTGGACGCCGCACTGTCCGGCGACTACGCCAAGGTCACCCAGCTCGTCGGCTCCAACTTCAGCACCCAGGTCAACGACACCCTGGCTTCCCTGCAGCAGACTTACCTGCCGCGCTAAGAGCTACGCGCCAAAACCCCGCCTCCGGGCGGGGTTTCTTTTTGCCCACATCGCTGATCTGCTAGTTCGCCCAGCCCGGCAACGGCACCGAACTAGCAGATGAACCCACAGTTGGAATCAGTTTTCAATACCACCTGGGCAAACGGAAAGTTGGACACTTGATCTGCTAGTTGTCCAAACTCTTAAACACGCGAAAAAGGTGGCCCCACAGCACAGGGGCCACCTTCGGTGCCGTCGCTAAGCGAAAGCTAGCGGTTGATGCGCGTCGTCGGGTGGACGTAGCCGGTCTCCTCCGCCTTCAGCGGCAGGATCAGCTCGTCGCCGAACGGGCTCGCGGCGCCGGTGAGCTTGGAGGAAATCTCGGTGACCGGGTGACCGTTACCAGGGGTGTGCGTGGGCCACGCCGGGTTCGCGCGACCGATCTTCTCTACATCTTTAGCCATGCCCCTCATTCTTTCACGCCGGGCACGAAAACGCACGTAAACTCACCCCCGCAATGTCTACCTTCCCCGAATTCTTGCAGTCGCTTAGCGACGATCAGCTCCGCCTACTCATCCGCACCCGGCCAGATGCCTTCTTCCCCGCCCCGCCCTCGGCCGGGTCGTTGGCCACGCGCCTGGGCTTGCCCGGCTCCGCGTCGCGGGCGTTGCGCCAGCTCACCGCTGCCGACCTGGCAGTACTGGAGCGGCTCGCCGACGCCGGCGCGGAGCTGGACCCGGTGGACGCGAGCGAGCTCGGCGAGGTGGCGCACCTGCGGGAACTCGCCTTGGTGTTCGGGCCGGATAAGGAGCTGCGGATCTCCCCCGGCACGCTCACCGCGCTGCCCCCAGGCTGGCGCGTCACCGACAGCCTGCCGGCGGGCGCGGCCGAAGCGCTGGAGACGCTGCCCGCCCGCGAGCGCAAGGTGTTGGAGACCCTGGCCTCCTCGGGCGGGGTGGGCACCACCTCGGCGGCCGGGCCCGACGCGGACCCCGCGGCACCCGTGGCGAAGCTGCTTGCGGCCGGTTTGCTGGTGCGGGTGGACGCGAACACGGTGCGGCTGCCGCGGCCGGTGCGCGACGCGATGCGCGGGATCCAGCCGCGTGAGTTCCCGCTTCAGGCGCCCGCGCTGCCGGAGGTGGACCAGTCCGCGGTGGACGAGGCCGCGACCTCGGCGGGCTTGGACGCCGTGCGACAAATGCGCCAGCTGGTCATGGCGCTCATGGACCACCCGGTCGCGCTGAACAAGGACGGCACCGTCGGCGTGCGCGCCGCGGCGAACCTGGAAAAGGAACTCGGCTTCGACCCGAGGTTATTGATCACCATCGGCGAGGCGGCGGGCCTTGTCGGCCGCGGCAACGTCGACGACGAGGACGTGCTCGCCGCCACCCGCGACGCGTTGACGTGGATCGACGCCACGCTTTCAGACCAGTGGGCAATCCTCATGGTCGGCTGGGCCGCCTCCCCGTGGCGCGCCGACACCGCCGCGAAACTTCTGTCCGCGGACATGCACGCGCCCGCGGTGCGCCACGCCCGCACAACCATCCTGCGCCACGCGGGCAACGTCGACCAGTTACTGTTCCACGCCCCGCTGGAGGCCAGCGGGTTCTCGCCACAGCTCATCCAAGCGGTGGTGGATGAGGCCCAGTTCGTCGGCGCGCTCGCAGGCACCCCGCAGCCGGCGCAGTCCTCTCCCCTGCGGGCGCTGTTGGGCGGCCGTGATGGCGAGGACGTCGCCGCCGCGGCCAAACAGCTCGTGCCCGCGTCCGTCGACACGCTGATTGCCCAGGGCGACATGACAATGCTCGCCCCGGGCCCGCTCGAGCCGGACATGGCGTCGTTTTTGGAGCGCATCGCCGAGCTCGAATCGCCGGGCCTGGCCAGCGTGTGGCGGGTCACGGAGGCGTCGGTGCGCCGCGGCCTGGACGGCGGGCTCACCGCCGAGGAGGTCCACACCTGGCTGGGCCAGCACGTCATGGGCGAGGTGCCGCAGGCAATCGCGTTTCTTGTCGACGACACCGCCCGCACCCACGGCGCCATCCGCGCCGGCAGCGCGCTGAGTTACATCCGTTCCGCGGACCCAGCGCTGATCGCCACCGCCGCCGAGCGCTGCGGTCTGCGCGTCCTCGCCCCCACCGTCGCGGTGTCGGACCAGCCGCTGACCAAGCTCATGGCGCAGCTGCGTGCGGCCGGGATGCAGCCCACCGCGGAGGACAACACCGGCGCGACGCTGAACATGGCGCCCGAACCCGCGCTGGTCGCCGCTACCCCGTCTACCTTGCCGCGCACCCCAAAGGCCACCGAGGAGCAGGTCGAAGCGATCGTGGCCAAGCTGCGCGCCGATTCCGGCTCCGACGCGGACGCCGGGGCCGGCGACATCTTCGAAACGCTGCGGGCGGCGGCTCGAGCGAAGCGGCATGTGGCCGTAGGTTTCGTGGATAAGCAAGGGCGCGGCCGCACGCTCACTGTGCTGCCGCTGAGCGTGAGCGCGGGGCAGGTCGACGCGCTCGACGAGGCCGCCGATCGCGTGGTGCGCATCGCCCTGCCGCGCATCACCAAAGTGGTGCTGGCTTAGCGGCTGACGCGCTCCAGGATTTCCAGGATGTGCTCGTAGTCCTCACCGGTCGCCGCGGTCAGGCCCAGCTCGCAGGTGCGGTTGGACGACGCATGGCAGGTCGAGTCCAGCTCGGCCGCCTGCGCCGCCTCGCGCTTCGTCGCGGCGTGGGTCAGCTCCGGGTGCAGCATGCCGCGGTCGCCCGCGTAGCCGCAGCAGTTCCACTCGGCGGGCACGCGCACATCTTCGGCCGCGGCGTCAGCGACGCGCGCCAGCGTATCGACGATCCCAAGGTGCGTCGCCGAACACGTCGGGTGCAACGTCACAGAGTCCACCTTCTGCTTCACGTCGAGGCGCTCGAGCACCTGGTCCTCGACGAACTCGATGGCATCGATGACGGTGATGCCGATGCCCTCGGCCATGTCGCGGAAGCCGTGGGTGCAGCTGGACGCGTCCACGACCACGGGCAGGCGCCCGCCGTCGGTGGCGGCGATGAGCTGGTCGTTGACGCGGCGCTGCATGATGTCGTGGCCTGTGCTCATGCCTTTCGACGCCCACGGGGTCCCGCAGCACATCCCGTCGATGCCCTCCGGGACGGTCAGCGCGAGCCCGGCGCGCTCGACCAGCTTCGCAAACGCCTCGGAGGCGCCCACGCCCTCGCCCTGCGGCCCGAACATGGAGTTCACGCAGGCGGGGACAAACACGCCCGCCGGCTCGGCGCCCGGCGCGCCGATGCGGGTGCCGAACGCCTTGGAGCGCTTCACCCCGCCCTTGGACAGTTCGGGGCGGTATTGCGGCACCGTGTCATCGCCCACCAGGGCGCGGGCGACGTCGGTGACCTTCTGCACCAGCTTCGTCGGCAAGTAGTAAGCACCGGTCAGCGCCGCCGAGGCCAGCGTGTTGCCCGGGCCCCACGCCTTCGCTGCGGCCGCCCAGCCGGCGGATTCCGCAGCGCCCGCCTGGCCGCGGCGCAGGGATTTAATGAACTTGCCGGTGTCGATCTTCACAGGACAGGCGGTGACGCACATCGAGTCCACGGCGCAGGTGTCGATGCCGTCGTACTGGTATGCCTCGTCGATGTGCGCAACCAGCTCGGTGTCGCCTTCCTGGATCGCCTTCGCGCGGGCGCGGCGCACCACGATGCGCTGGCGCGGGGTCATGGTGATGTCGCGCGAGGGGCACACCGGCTCGCAGTAGCCGCACTCCACGCACGAGTCGATCTCGTCTTCCACCTGCGGGTTGAGCTTGAAGTTCTTCATGTGCTCGCGCTCGTCGTCGGTGATGATCACGCCCGGGTTCATCACCCCGCGCGGGTCGGCGGCGCGCTTGAGCTCCACCATGACCTCGTAGAGTTCCTCGCCGTACTGGCGGCGCACGTACGGCGCCATCACGCGCCCGGTGCCGTGCTCGGCCTTCAGGTTGCCGCCGGCGCCGAGCACGAGGTCGACCATCTCTTCGTTGAACCCGTCGTAGCGGGAGAGGTTCTCGTCGCCTTCGAAGCGGTCGGTGATGAGGAAGTGGATGTTGCCGTCTTTGGCGTGGCCGAAGATGACCGCGTCGTCGTAGCGGTAGGCGTCGAAAAGCTGCTGCAGCCCGCCGCACGTGTCCGCGAGGTCGCCCACGGGCACGGCGATGTCTTCGAGCAGCGCGGTGGTGCCGGACGGGCGGGCCTCCGCAACCTGGGCGTAGAGGCCCTTGCGGAAGGCCCAGGCCTTGGCGGCTTCGGCGGCGTCGGTGGTAAACGCCGCCGGGGTCTGCAGGTCGAAGCCTTCCAGCAGCTTCGCGCCGGCGGCCTCGTATTCGCGCAGCTCATCCGCCTCGTTGGCGTGGTACTCGATGAGCAGCGCCGCCTGGCCGGACAGTTCGAAGCCGGTGATCTGCTCCGGCACCGAGTCGAAGGTGCGGCCAACCTTGATGGAGCGCGAATCCATTAGCTCCAGCGTGGCGGCCTTCGAGTCGAACAGCGCGGGCAGCGAGCGCGTCGCCGCGTCCAACGTCGGGTACACCGCGATGGTGGTGGTCTTCAGCTTCGGCACCTCGATGGTGCGCAGCACGGCCTCCGCGATGAACGCGAGCGTGCCCTCGGAGGCGACCAGCAGGTGCATGAAGATGTCCAGGGGCGACTCGTAGTCCAAAAACGCGTTGAGGCTGTAGCCCATCGTGTTCTTCAGCGCGAAGTGGCGCTCGATGGTGTCCACGGATTCCTTGTTCTCCCGCACGCGCCGCTTGAGGTGCTCCAGCTTTGCGACGAGCTCCGCCTCCTCCCGCGCAAACTGCGCCTCCGCGTCCTGATGCGCCGTGTTGATGACGGTGCCGGAAGGCAACACGAACGTCATCGATTCGATGGTGTTGTAGGTGTTGTACTGCGTGCCGCAGGCCATGCCGGAGGAGTTGTTGGCGATCACGCCGCCCATCGTCGCCGCGCCTTCGGACGCCGGGTCCGGGCCGATCTTGCGGCCGTACGGGGCGAGGTGGGCGTTGACTTGGCGCACCGTAGAACCGGGCTGGACGCGCACCCGCGCGCCGCCGTCGAGAACCTCCACGCCGCGGAAATGCTTGCGCACGTCCACGAGCATGCCCGCGCCGCCGGCCTGGCCGGACAGGGAGGTGCCGCCGCCGCGCAGCACCACAGGGGCGCCGGAGGAGGCGGAGGCGCGGAAGGCCGCCGCCACGTCGTGGGCGGTGCGGGCTTCCACCACCACGTCCGGGGTGTAGAGGAAGTGCGACGCGTCGTGGGCGTACTTGATCCGGTCGATCGGGCGGGTGGAAAGCGCCTGGTCGGAGCCGAGCTCGCGGGACAAATGCTCTTCAGGGGAGGAAATGGTTGTGGTCATAAATCCATGCTAGCCCCCTGTGAATCCGCGGAATGCATTTCATAACCATTGACAGAGTGTTGGGTTTATACAACACTTCATTGCGTGTCGCCGAAGAAATTACCCAAAGACCCGATCTATAACCGGGTCCGCGTCCTGCGCGCGGAGCACGACATGTCACGCGCCCGACTCGCGGAACTTATCAACGTCAACCCGCAAACCGTCGGTGCACTCGAGCGCGGTGACCACTCCCCCAGCCTGGACCTCGCCTTCCGTATTTGCGAGGTCTTCGGACTCCCCGTGGAGGCCGTGTTTTCGCGCACCGAGTTCGCCCCTATGTCGAAGGAGCTGTACGCCAAATGAGTCGCATCGACACCGTCCGCAAGCAAGACCCGCTTAATGCCAAACGGTTCCGCAATCCTCGCGACACCCGGTTACTGATCACGGTGGTTTTTGCGGGCATGCTCGTCTCTTTTGCCTGCATGGCATATCAAATCGCGTTCGGCTTCAACTGGTGGCCGAACGCGATGTGCCTGGTAAGCATCGCGGTGAGCATGTGCGCGTGGACATTTCTCCGCTTGGCCAACGAGATGAAAGACACCGCACCCGAGGAACAATTGGACGAGTACGAACGGGTGGTACTAGCCACGTGGCGAAAGCGCTCCCTCAAGCTGTTCTCCGCTCTCGTCGGTTTGGGTGGTATTGCGTTTCTGGCTGCGGGCCTATTTATGGGCGACGACTTCGACCTCGGACTGATCGCCGCCGGCTACTTCATGTTGGCGACACAACTTATCGCCACCCCGCTGCCAATGGTCGGCTATGCCGTAACCTTCAACCGCAAGGAGGATGACAAGTGACAACGATCGAAATCCGCAATCTGAACAAGCGCTTCGGCGACGTCCAAGCCCTCGACGGCATGAGTTTCACCGTCCACGACGGCGAGATGTACGGCTTTGTCGGCTCCAACGGCGCCGGCAAGTCCACCACGATGCGCATCGCGCTCGGCGTGCTCGCCGCCGACTCGGGCGAGGTGCTCCTCGACGGGCGCCCGCTTGACGACGACACCCGCCGCCGCATCGGCTACATGCCCGAGGAGCGCGGCCTGTACGGCAAGGAAAAGATCCTGGACCAGCTGGTCTTTCTGGCCAAGCTGCACGGCGTCGACGGCAAAGCCGCCAAGAAGCACGGCACCGAGCTGCTCGAGCAGCTCGGTCTCGGCGAGCGCCTGGGCGACAAGCTCGACGACCTCTCCCTGGGCAACCAGCAGCGCGTCCAGCTCGCCGCGTCGCTTATCCACGACCCGGACATCCTCATCCTGGACGAGCCGTTTTCCGGCCTCGACCCCGTCGCCGTGGACGTGATGAGCACGATGCTCACCGACCGCGCCCGGGCAGGTGTGCCCGTCATCTTCTCCTCCCACCAGCTGGATCTGGTGCAGCGCCTGTGCGACCGCATCGGCATTGTCACCCGCGGCCGCATGGTGGCCGAGGGCACCGTCGACGAGCTGCGCGCCCACGGCCCCATCCGTTTCAAGGTGGGCACCCAGGCGCGCGGCTGGATCCCGGAGGGCATTTCGCTTATCGACGACTCCGCCACCCACGTCATTCTCGAAGCCCCGAGCGTCCAGGACGACCAGCGCATCCTGCAGGCCGCCATGGCCGCAGGCCCCGTCCACGAGTTCACCCGGGTCGTGCCCGACCTGGCCGACCTGTTCAAGGAGGTTGTGCAGTAATGGCTACACAAAACACCTACTCACCCATGCACACGATCACCACCACCGCGGCGCGCGAGATCCAGATTTTGCTGCTGAAGAAGGGCGTGATCATCACCTTCGTCATCCTGCTTCTGGCCATGGTCGGCTTCATCGGCTTCGCCTCCTGGCAGAAGAACAAGGACGACGCTGACGGCGGCGATGCGAAGACTGCGGTGGCGACCGTAGGCGTCGATAAGCAATTGCTCGACGGCGCCGGGTACGACGCCCACGAAACTACGAGCCGCGACGACGCAGTGCAGTTGGTGCGCGACGGCGACGTCAAGGCCGCGCTGGTAGCCGAGGGCGACCAGTGGGAAGTCATCTCGGACGGCACACCGTCGGCGGGCATTATGGAGGGAATGAAGACGCTCGCCGATAGCTACACCCGCGCCGAAACGCTCAACACGCTGGGCATTTCTCCCGCGGATTACGAGGCGGCCTCCCCAAACATCGACATCGTGCCGGTGGACGTGGACGAGGCCAGCGGCGAGGACTTCGAGCAGCAACTGCTTCGCGTGCTCACCACATTCGTGGCGCTGATGGTGGTGATCTTCACCGTGATCACCTTCGCCGCCCAGGTGGGCAGCCGCGTGACAGAGGAGAAGTCCTCCCGCGTGGTGGAGCTCGTGCTCGCGTCGGTGCGCCCCCTGGACTTCTTGGCCGGCAAGCTGCTGGGCACCCTCGTGCTGGGCTTCGTCGCCACCGCCGTGCTGCTCGCGGTCGGCGGCGTTGGGCTGAAGGTCTCCGGGCTCGTGGACGACATCGCGTTCGACTGGTCCGTCCTCCCCGTCCTGTTGATCGCGTGGGCCCTGGCGATGCTTTTCTTCGGCGCCCTCTACGCCGCGGCGGGTGCGATGGTGCAGCGCACCGAGGACCTGCAGTCCACCCAGATGCCGATCCTGCTGCTCATCATGGCTTCCGCGTACATCCCCGGCTTCGGCTGGATGAGCACCGATGCCACCTGGATGCAGGTGATGAGCTGGATCCCGCCGTTTTCCATTTTCGCCGCGCCGCTGTCGTATGCGGCCGGGGACTTCACCGCGGCGCAGCTGGCTGGCTCCTTCGCCCTCGCAGCACTCGCGACGGCGCTGGCGGTGTGGGTCGCCGCCCGCATCTACAAGCGTTCGATCCTGAACAACGGCAGCGTGACCAAGTGGTCGCAGCTGCTGCGCAGGGGCTAGCGTGTAGCTGTTGGCGCTTTGAGCCAACCGGTATCGTCGGCATACGAGAGAACAGTTCAGGAGGACACTTTGAAGACGACTAATATTTTGAGTTTGGTCTTGGCTCTAGCTTCCATTTCTGTTCTCGTGACGGATTCTGCCCCTAAGCTTGTTCCTCTGGCATTGGCTTCCCTAGCACTTATTGTGTTTTCGCTGGGATCTGAGAAAACGAAAGAACCTCGCTAGTTGGTGCTGCACAGGGGCTAGGAGCGCCCGCGCATTTTGGCGATGAACTGCTCGGCGTCGAACTCGGCGCCGAGTTCTCCTTTTTCTACGGCGAGTTTGAGCGCGTCGAACTTCTGCTCCCGCTCCTCCACCAGCCGCAGGCCTTCGCGCAGCACTTCGCTGGCGGAGGCGTAGCGGCCGTCCTGGATGAGCTGGGCGATGAACGTGTCGTAGCGTTCGCCGAGTACAACTGAAGTGTTCTTAGCCATACACGGCACGCTACCAACATTTAGGAGTAGATCGCATGGCTCTCGGCGACGGCCCACTGATCGTCCAGTCGGACAAAACCGTCCTGCTCGAAGTCGCGCACCCGGACGCGCCCAAGGCCCGCGCCGCGCTCGCCCCGTTCGCGGAGCTCGAGCGCGCGCCCGAGCACATCCACACCTACCGCATCACCCCGCTTGCGCTGTGGAACGCCCGCGCCGCCGGCTTCGACGCCGAGCAGGCCGTGGACGTGCTCGAGCGCTACTCCCGCTTCCCCGTCCCACAGCCGCTGCTCGTGGACGTCGCCGAAACCATGGCCCGCTACGGCCGCCTCAAGCTGGTCAAACACCCCGCCCACGGGCTGATCCTGGAGGCGGACGACCCCGCGATCCTCACCGAGGTCACCCGCTCGAAGAAGATTCAGCCACTCATAGCCAAGCCTATCGACGACACCACGGCCCCCGTCCACCCCTCCGCCCGTGGCCAAATCAAGCAGGAGCTGACCAAGCTGGGCTGGCCCGTGGAGGATCTGGCCGGCTACGTCGACGGCGAATCCCACCCGATCGCGCTGAACCACGACGGCTGGCAGCTTCGCGACTACCAGCAATACGCCGCCGAATCCTTCTGGGAGGGCGGCTCCGGTGTTGTCGTCCTGCCCTGCGGCGCGGGCAAAACCATCGTCGGTGCGGCGTCGATGGCGCAGGCACAAACCACCACCTTGATCCTGGTAACCAACACCGTCGCCGGCCGCCAGTGGCGCGACGAGCTGCTGCGCCGCACCACGCTCACGCCCGAGGAGATCGGCGAATACTCCGGGGAGAAAAAGGAGATCCGCCCCGTCACCATCGCCACCTACCAGGTGGTCACCCGCAAAACCAAGGGCGAATACCGCGCACTCGAGCTCTTCGACTCCCGCGATTGGGGCCTGATCATCTACGACGAAGTCCACCTCCTGCCCGCGCCGGTGTTCCGCATGGCCGCGGACCTGCAGTCGCGCCGCCGCCTGGGGCTTACCGCCACGCTTGTGCGCGAGGACGGCCGCGAGGACGACGTGTTTTCGCTCATCGGCCCCAAGCGTTACGACGCCCCCTGGAAAGAACTCGAGATGGCCGGCTACATCGCCACCGCCGAATGCGTCGAGGTCCGCACCACACTTACCGACGAGGAACGCCTCACCTACGCCACCGCCGAGACCCGCGAGCGTTACCGTCTGGCGGCGTGTTCGGCGGGCAAGCTGGAGGTCGTCGATAAGCTGCTGACAACGCATAAAGGCCAGCAGACCTTGATCATCGGCGCGTACGTGGAGCAGCTCGAGGAGATCGCATCGCGTATCGACGCCCCGCTGGTCGACGGCAAAACCACCACCAAAAAGCGCGAAGCGGCCTTCCGGGCGTTCCGGGACGGCGAGATTTCCACCCTGGTGGTGTCGAAGGTGGCCAACTTTTCCATCGACCTGCCCGAAGCCGCCGTGGCCATCCAGGTCTCCGGCACCTTCGGCTCCCGGCAGGAGGAGGCCCAGCGTTTGGGGAGGTTGTTGCGCCCGAAGGCCGACGGCGCGGAAGCGGTGTTCTACACCGTCGTCGCCCGCGACACCCTCGACTCCGAGTACGCCATGCACCGGCAACGCTTCCTCGCCGAACAGGGCTACGCGTACCGGTTGGTCGACGCCGCCGACCTTTAGACTTGTATGCCATGAGTGGCATGAAGGTATTCAAGTTCGACGTCGACGAGGAGTTTGCGAAGCAGCACAACGAAATGGTGCGCGACACCCGCAGCCTCGTCGCATCCGGCATCGCGATCTTTGTCATCTCCCTGATCGTCGGCGTCGCCGTGTGGTTCCTGGTGGACCCGTCCTCGCCGTGGCACTGGCTCGGTAGTTTCGGCGCCGTCCTGTTCGGCATTTTGATGCTTGTAGTCGCGCTTCTGATTCCGCGCAGCGTGGGAAAGACCCAGGAGATCTACGACTCCAACCCCCTCGCCCCCGCCATCATCACGGAGCGCGCCGGCACGACGGTGACCCTGACCGCGCTGGTGAACCTCAACGTTGATCCTGCCCTTCCTCCGCGCTGGGCTATCACCTCCCGAGTGATGCAGCCGCTGCCGAACACCTCCGACAAGGTGGGCACCAAGGCGCCGGTCGCCGCCGTGGGCGCACAGCGTTCCGCCCGCGACCAGCAGCACTGGCAGACCATCACGCCCATGCCGATCGCCTGGGGCACGCCCGACGAGGCCGTGGTCACCTCGGCCCGGAAGTCGATCCCCCAGGATCAGTGGTCCACGCTAGAGCGCGCCCGCAAGAAGGCCGACCTCGTCGAGCGTTCCAAGAACTCCCTCGTGGAGCTCTAGCGCCTTTGTTTCCGGGGGGTTGGTGGAAGAATCCGGTCAGGGCGGTTGCGTGATCACACGCCGGTTCGTGGGATGCCGGCGCTGGGGGTGCCGGGCTCGGTAGTTCGTGGGGTGCACCAATGATGGGTGGTGGGCCGGTTGTCGGCAATGCGGATGTTCGCGGGGAGCGGTTTTCGTAAATGTTGACGAGTCGGCCGTTTTCGGCCGCTGTGTGTCCAGGTGGGAAATCGCCGGTGTGAACTTTTGCGAGACCGCCAGCGACATGGTCCGTGGGTAAGCACCCATTGTTGGTGCAGGCGTGGTTGTCCGCAATGCGGAGTCGGGCCCCTATCTGCAGTTCGTGGGAGCGCACCAATCATGGGTGCGACCGTGGTTGTCCGCAAGGCGGAGTATCGCCCCTGACCCGGTAATTGGTGGGTGTGCACCAATGATGGGTGGTGCTGGGGTTGTCCGCAATGCGGAGTGTGGACCGGTCTCGGGTTGTTGTGGGTGTGTTGTTGGTCGAGTGGTGGAGGTCGAGTCCGTCGGTGCAG
>NZ_JANRML010000109.1:0-616 GCF_026930265.1 Corynebacterium pilbarense | reverse complement strand
GGATGTTGTACAAAAGACCAGACTGAGAATAAATAAGCTCAAACTGTTGAGCTCTCATGATGGCTTCTTCCTCAGAGAAGACTCCTGAAGTTGCGACGTCTTTGGATAACTGCGGAACTAAAGACTTAAGGAACCACTCCAGCAGGAACGCTGGAGGGACGGGTACTTTGATAAGGCTCTTTCGGCGTCGCCACTCTCGAATATGATCCGAGATATGGTCCGCTGATGTCTGCTCGAAATTGGCCAGCAATTCTGTGCCGGCGTCGTATCTTACAGGTAACTGGAAATGGTTAAGGAAAGCCATAGCCAGTTCGCCAAAAAAGGAATATCGTGAGCGGTCGAGCTCGATGTACCATTTCGCAGCACTCCCAATAAGAGTGCGTTGAAACAATCGCAACTGGACGTAGTCACCTTTCAGTGAGTTAGATGAACACCACAAGTGGAAAGTGGTCACATGATCACCCAGATCTTCGTTGGGTTTGGCTTCGAACTTTGGGATGTCCGAAGGCAACTTCGTCGGCATAGGAGGCCAACGCGGATCATGACAAATTGGGCCGTTTAACAATATTGACAAGTCTAGCAAATGCAACGTTCCCAGAAATGGTAGCTTGGGTTG
>NZ_JANRML010000108.1:0-617 GCF_026930265.1 Corynebacterium pilbarense | reverse complement strand
ATAAGATTGAAGGATTTACAATAGTGACACAATAGGAGAAGGAAGGATGCATTAGAGCATATCCCCCCTTGATGACAACTTCCTGAACTCCTAACATAGATCGAAGTTTGGAAAACTTCTCTTCTATAAGAGACTTTGTGAAAATGTTTGCAACTTGATCTTCTGTAGGGCAAAAGAGCACTTCAATAACTTTATCATGAATGAGATTTCTGATGAAGTGCATGTGTAGCTCGATATGTTTGCTACGCTAATGTTGAACTGGGTCTTTGGCGAGCTTGATGGCACTTTGATTGTCACACCAAAGTCTGGTCGGATGCTGGTGCTGGAATCCAAACTCTGGCCACAGGGTTTCCTCACTTGCATTTATCGCTGCTCGGTACTCTGCTTATGCTGAAGAAAGTGCAATAGCCTATTGTTTCTTACAGGCCCAAGTGACAGGTCCTGAACCAAGGCTGAAAACATAACCTGCAGTAGACTTCCGATCATCAGGGTCGCCAGCCCAATCTGAATCAGTGAAACCAACCAATAAAGGAGTCCCCCCTGAACTGTAATGTATCCCAAACTGAACAGTACCACGAACATAGCGAAGTATCCTTTTAGCTGCTTTCCAATGGCTT
>NZ_JANRML010000107.1:0-628 GCF_026930265.1 Corynebacterium pilbarense | reverse complement strand
ATGTTTCATCGTCATCAGAACAAGTATCATTTGTTTAAAAATGGAGTTGAGTACATTGTTAGAGCACATACAAAGAAGATGAATTTGTCACTTGTAAATGCTAGACAAATGAAGAGATTAGTCAATGCTAGTAAGAACTTTGTACTCTTGATGATCAAACCCAAAGACAATGTTGAAAAAGAAGCTTTCCATGGTTATGATGCAAATTTAAAATCTGATTTATATGAGTTTGTTAACCAATATGATGAGATGTTTCAGGAACCAAAAGGATTGCCTCCGAAAAGAGGTATCCAACATGAAATTCAATTGCAACAAGATTGTCCTCTTCCAAACATTGGTATGTACAGGATGTCAGTCATGGAGAATGCTGAAATTAAAAAACAAATCCAAGAGTTGCTTGACAAAGGGGTTATCGTACCAAGAACATCGCCATGTGGATCTCCAATTATTTTGGTACCAAAGAAAGATGGTACATGGCGCATGTGTGTTGATTTCAGGGATTTGAATAAAATTACAGTAAAGAACAAATATCCTCTTCCTAGAATTGATGATTCAAAGGATCAGTTAAAGAATGTTGTATATTTCACTAAGCTAGACTTGAGAAGTGGTTACCATCATATCATAATTG
>NZ_JANRML010000106.1:0-637 GCF_026930265.1 Corynebacterium pilbarense | reverse complement strand
ATTCTTCCTTCTTTGGCCGAAGAAAGAGATTTGATACCAAATGTTAAGTTCCACAATAAACCTGGAATTATAAATTCAGAAATAACTTAAATCATTCATTAAATAATCAACACAAGAATATGAGATAAAACCCTTGAGGTAGGGTAACACCATATATTAATCCTTATGGAAGGATAAAACTCCTTAAGCAATCCTTGCTTGTACAATCACAGTATTCTTCACTATGTTCCATTACATTGCCTAGACTTCTTTATATAGCTCTCCCTATCTCCTAGGAACCTTCTAGAGAGCCTTCTCACATTTATTACATCCAACTACCATAGTGGGCCTTTATTAATATAGTGGACCTAGTCCACCTTACATTGAATGACCACATTCCCATTAAATGACTTCCACTAATAACACATAACTACATTCCCATTGGGTACCTCCCTAGGTACCCCATATTACCACCCTAGGTATACCACAATATATATATATATATATATAGAGAGAGAGAGAGAGAGAGAGAGAGAGATTATACAAGGTGAAAAACAAGAAGAGTGTAAAAGAAAATAAGTTTTGAAGTGAAAGGGAAGTTAATTACTTTTCATTAAGATAGAGGGATAATTTGAAAATAAAGGAAGCAAGATTCTAT
>NZ_JANRML010000105.1:0-638 GCF_026930265.1 Corynebacterium pilbarense | reverse complement strand
CCGACCACGAGGCTCTATCCTTCATGGATGGCTTCTCTAGCTACAACCAAATTCAAATCCACCCAGCCGATTAGTACAAAACCACATTCATTACCCCGTGGGGTACGTTTTCATATCGTGTCATGCCCTTCGGCCTCAAAAATGCCGGTGCAACTTTCCAGTGGGCCATGACATACATCTTTCATGATCTGGCTGCAATCATCCTCGCCTACTTGGACGACCTCACCGCTCGATCCAAGAAACGCACCCAACACCTCGATGATTTACGAGTCATCTTTCAACGGTGTCGTCAGTACAACATCCGCTTGAATCCTCTCAAGTGTGTGTTCTGCATCACCGCAGGGCGCCTCCTCAGTTTCATCGTTTCCCAAAGAGGTATCACCGTGGACCCCCTCAAAGTCCAAGCCATCACCGAGATTCCACCTCCCCGGAATATCCGACAACTCCAGAGTCTACAAGGCAAAGCCAACTTTCTCAGACGCTTTGTTCCTGATTACGCTATACGCGCACATGGTTTCCTTCGCTTACTGCGCCACGACATCCCTTTTCATTGCGACGACTATGCCCAACAGTCGTTTGACGATCTGAAAGCAGCGCTTTCCAATGCGCCCTTGTTTAGTGCACCTGACTACAATCAC
>NZ_JANRML010000104.1:0-640 GCF_026930265.1 Corynebacterium pilbarense | reverse complement strand
TATATGAACAAAATCCACCTTCAGTTCTCTCATATTTTCTAGGTGTCTCGAAGGTCCAGGCGGTTGACCAAACACTTACAGTTCGAGAGGCTATTCTCCATACCCTCAAAGAGAATTTGGTCATGGCACAGAATCACATGAAGCAACAAGCAGATCAAGGTCGCTCTGAACGTCAATTTGCAGAAGGGGATCAAGTGTTTCTTCGTCTACAACCCAATAAACAAACTTCACTCAAAGATGAACATTGTGAGAAACTTGTGCCCAAATTTTATGGTCCTTATACAATTATCACACGAGTGGTGCCCCTGACCTACCAATTGGCTCTTCCCAGTCACTCTAAGTTCCATCTATGTATTTCAAGTCTCGTGCTTAAAGAAGGTGATTGGAACTAAGTGCCAAATTCAAACCAACCTTCCTGAGTTAGCTGAAGAAGGATCCATTTGGCTACAACCAAAAGAAATTTTGGACCAGCATGAGCGTCACCTGTGTCAGAGAACCATCAAGGAAGTGTTAGTCCAGTGGAAAGATACAACTCCAACAGATGCCACTTGGGAACCAGCTACCATTCTGCAACAATTTCCACATCTCAAGCCTTGAGGACAAGGCTGTTTTAAGGGGAAGGACATGTTAGGGACCTAAC
>NZ_JANRML010000103.1:0-641 GCF_026930265.1 Corynebacterium pilbarense | reverse complement strand
GTGTAAACCCTGTCAAGTAGGGAAGCAAAAAAGGACATAGTTTAAGTCCAAGAGCTTTACTTCAATAGAGAAACCACTCCAACTAGTTCATATGGAGTTATGTGGACCATCAAGACAGGAAGGAATAGGGAAAGAAAACTACTTCATGCCGATTATCGATGAATACTCCAGACTTACTCGGGTTACCTTTCTCAAAGAAAAAGATGAAGCATTTGAGAAGTTTAAAATATTTAAGGCTTTAATAGAGACTAAAACAGGCAAGAGGTTAAAGGCAGTAAGATCAGATCGGGGAGGAGAGTTTGTGTCAAGAGACTTCAAGGAATTCTACGATGAACATGGGATCAAGAGAGAGTACACAATCCCAGGAACTCCACAACAAAATGGAGTAGTTGAGAGGCAAAACATAATAGTTCAGCAAATGGACAGGTCAATGATGAATGAGAAGAACATTGTTCAAACTTAATGGGTAGAAGCAATACACACAACAGTCCATGTTCTTAACAAAGCCCACCTCAGACCACAAAGTGACAAGACACCTTATGAACTATGGTTTGGAAGACCTGCTTCAATCAAACACTTCAAAGTCTTTGGGAGTAAATGCTACATAAAGAATAATGATGAAAACCTCGACAAATATGATG
>NZ_JANRML010000102.1:0-646 GCF_026930265.1 Corynebacterium pilbarense | reverse complement strand
ATCTTTAGATAGAAACACAGTTGGTTTTGTATATCCTGTTTCTACTACTTCCCAAACATCCGCTCCTAGAGACATTAAGTATGTTCTCATCCTTACCTTCCAGAAGGAAAAATTTGTGCCATTAAAAATGGGTGCCTTGTTGGTTGAACCATCATGAGTAGTCATGATTTCGCTGTAGGATCTACCTTACACTAAAGGAACCCGCTCTGATACCAATTGTTACAGGTATGAACTATGCTTCAACTGTCGAAAGTATGGTCACTACAAGAATCATTGTCCCGAGCTAAAGAAAAGGAAGGAGAAACACGAAGCATCGATTGCCGAAGAAAAGGAACCTACAAAGAAGACTAAGCAAGATGGAAGAGACTTCTTCTACTAAAAGGTAACAACACTCTTCTTATTTCTTGTACATATCTTGTTTGCATCGTCTTTGTACATATCTTGTATATCTATCTCTTGGAAGATAATGTGTTCCAAGAAGAACTATACCTATGAAAGAACAACAAGACAAGGATGAATATCACTAGATATTACACATGAAAGAATATATCATGTGAAATCTATTACAAGATAAGCCAAAATCAGAATCAATCCTGAAGATACTTAGAAGTCAAACATCAAGAGAAATTGGGGAAAGACTTATGAC
>NZ_JANRML010000101.1:0-648 GCF_026930265.1 Corynebacterium pilbarense | reverse complement strand
CCCACCCTAGGGCTACGTCCACCAACTCTTCTTCTCTTTATTAGATTTCTCCAATATTCTTACATGTACATAGACACAAACCCAACTCTGCATAGGACAGGAAATCTGCACGCACCTCACCAAATCCTCCTTCCCCAAGCTTGGCACAACACAAAGCCTTCTTACAATCACTTGCACTTAGCTCTACAAGTCTCTCACAGTATGCACAAAGCATTTACAAGCCACACTTGCACTTAGCACAACATCACATAGATGCCTCTTCCCCCTTTCCTTAAATCACCTAGACATCTATTTATATTTTAAAAAATAGGCCTAAGCATGGGTAAACCCATGGGCCAACATCCCCATACCCATTACATAAGCCCAAATCCCAAAAATCTCTAAAAAGGGGTAGAGATCCCGCGATCTCCTCTTCGACTTGCACTCTGCCTTCGACAGCCTGTCGAAGTCCCAAAAGTAGGTCAAACATGACCAAGGATCCTCAAAACTTGGTCAAGGGCCAACATGCCCCCAGCACTCACCTGTGACGTGTCTCGAGTCACTCTGAACTGACTAGTTCTGCTTCAAAATCCTTGAGCTTGGCTCGAGCTGCTTCAAATTGTTGCTATGCCACGACCTCCTTTCTAGTGAACTCTTGCATGAATGCTT
>NZ_JANRML010000011.1:0-78514 GCF_026930265.1 Corynebacterium pilbarense | reverse complement strand
GCCGGTTCTGCGGCCGCATAATGTTGTGCCGGTTCTGCGGCCGCATAATGTTGTGCCGGTTCTGCGGCCGCATAATGGGGGGGGGACAGCGGTGGGGACCGGAGGACGTCGATAGGCAAGGGGCTCTGCGCGCTACGATTGCGCACATGACTGACTCTTCAATGCGTGTACGTTTTTGCCCGTCACCTACTGGAACCCCGCACGTGGGCATGGTGCGCACGGCACTGTTCAACTGGGCGCAGGCGCGCCACTCCGGCGGCACGTTTGTGTTCCGCATCGAGGACACGGATGCCGCGCGTGACTCGGAGGAGAGCTACCAGGCGATTATCGAGTCGCTGGAGTGGCTGGGCCTGACCTGGGATGAAGGTATCAATGTGGGCGGCCCGCACGAGCCGTACCGCCAGTCCCAGCGTTCTGAGATCTACACGGACGTGCTGAACAAGCTCATCGAGGCTGGTGAGGTGTACCCGGCGTACTCCACCAACGAAGAGGTCCAGGAGCGTCACAAGGCCGCCGGCCGCGACCCGCAGCTGGGCTACGACAACTTCGACCGCGACCTGACGCAGGAGCAGATCGACGCGTTTGAAGCGGAAGGGCGCAAGCCGGTGTGGCGTCTGCGCATGCCGGACCAGGACTGGACCTGGAACGACCTGGTACGTGGCGAGGTGACGTTCAAGTCCGAAACGCAGCCGGACTTTGTGGTCGCCCGCTCCAACGGTGCACCGCTGTACACGCTGGTCAACCCTGTCGACGACGCGCTGATGGGCATCACTCACGTCCTGCGCGGCGAGGATCTGCTGTCGTCCACCCCGCGCCAGATGGCGCTGTACGAGGCGCTCAAACGCGTCGGCGTCGCAGAGTTCACCCCCGAGTTCGGCCACCTGCCGTTCGTGATGGGGCAGGGCAACAAGAAGCTGTCCAAGCGTGACCCGGAATCCAACCTGTTCAACCACCGCGACAACGGCATCATCCCGGAAGGCATGATCAACTACCTGGCGCTTCTGGGTTGGTCGCTGTCTGCGGACCAGGACATCTTCAGCGTCGACGAGTTTGTCAAGGCCTTCGACGTCAACGACGTGCTGGGCAACCCGGCCCGCTTCGACCAGAAGAAGCTGGAGGCCATCAACGCCGACCACATCCGACTGCTGGACCCGGAGGACTTCCGTGACCGCCTCCGCGCGTACCTGACCGAGCACACGGACTTCCCGGAGGATTACCCGGCGGACAAGTTCGCCGTCGCAGCGGACCTGGTGCAGACCCGCATCAAGGTGCTGTCTGACGGCTACAACCTGCTGATGTTCCTGGTTACTGCCGACGAGGATCTGGAGCTGGACGAAAAGAGCGCGAAGAAGAACCTCAAGGACACCGCCATCGAACCGCTGGACGCGGGCATCGCCGCTCTGGAAGCGGTGGAGGAGTGGACCACGCCGAACAT
This sequence comes from Corynebacterium pilbarense, assembly GCF_026930265.1. Lineage (NCBI taxonomy): Bacteria > Bacillati > Actinomycetota > Actinomycetes > Mycobacteriales > Corynebacteriaceae > Corynebacterium > Corynebacterium pilbarense. The sequence goes on along the minus strand of NZ_JANRML010000011.1, from coordinate 77,079 downwards.
TGAGGCGGCGTTGAACAAGGCGCTTATCGACGACCTCGGGCTGAAGCCCCGTGTCGCATTCGGTGCCCTGCGCGTTGGCGCGACCGGCGCTGCAGTGTCTCCGCCGCTGTTCGAGTCCATGGAGCTGCTGGGACGCGAGTCCACGCTGAAGCGTCTGCGTGCGGCACGTGAGGTGACTCCGTACCAGGCCGCGGAGTAGTTACAACGCTGTTGTTATAGCGCAATAAATGCCACCGCGATTTGCGCGGTGGCCTGCGGATTTGGTTGCTTTAGCTATCCATGGTTATAGTAATCCACGTTGTTCAGCAGACAGGCGCAACACCGAAAGGGAAAGCGCAAGTCAGGCTGGAAAACGATGGCCTATGGTGTAATTGGCAACACAACGGTTTCTGGTACCGTCATTCTAGGTTCGAGTCCTGGTAGGCCAGCTGCAGAGCTTGTAAGTTCTGTGTCCTAATGCCCCGTTCGTCTAGCGGCCTAGGACGCCGCCCTCTCACGGCGGTAACACGGGTTCAAATCCCGTACGGGGTACAACGTAACACCTCCGATCCAGTTGCTGGGTCGGAGGTTTTTCGCTTCCGCTATTGTGATCGCATGGTATGGAAGTTGTCGTCGCTGTTCAGCGGCGAAATTCGTCAAAGCGGCTCCAGTCTCATCGACGCGTTCAGTGTGCCAGCAGCAGCGTCGAGCTTGTCGTCGTCGATTCCACTGCTCGCAGTGCCGGCGCTGTTCCTCGCAACGCTTGGCGGGGGTGTCTTCGGTGCGCCGCTCTACGAGGGGTCGTCGGCAAGCGGGTCGTCGATAGGCAATGGCTCCAGCAACGTTGCCGAGACGTTCCCGGATCCGGACGCGAAGCCCGCGACCCTGAAATCAGTGACACACATTGAAAACGACGTCTACGAGGTCGTCGTGTACTCGCCATCGATGGATAGAGAGGTCAAAAACGAGGTAATCCTGCCCGGCGGGCCGGACAATGACACGCCGCGTCCCACGTTTTACTTGCTGATGGGGGCGGACGGCGCCGCCAACGGCTGGTCCTGGCGAAACTCGTCCGATTATCAGGAGTTCTTCCAGGACAAACTGGTCAATGTGGTCACGCCGATCGGCTCAGTCTCGTCCATGCAGGCTGATTGGTACCGCGAAGACGATGCGACGGGGCGCAACAAGTGGCTCACGTACCTCACCAAAGAGCTGCCTCCGCTTATGGACGAGCAGTTCCACGGCACCGGCACCGACGCCATCGCAGGCATTTCCATGTCCGGCGGGCCGGCACTGAATATTGCGTCGTTGGAACCGGGGCGGTTTGCCGCCGCGGCGTCGTACTCCGGGTGCCCGGCCACCTCCGGTGTTCTCGGCGACACATACGTGCGCCAGGCCCTGAAGCTCAACGGGGCGGATCCCCGCAAGATGTGGGGCATGTCCTCCAACCCGGCGTGGATGGCGCACTCGCCCGTGCTGCATCTGGACGCGCTGGAAGATACGAAGCTGTTCATCTCCGCCGCGCAGGGAGTGCCCGGCGCTATCGACGACACGAAGACGTCCTCCGAGCGCATAGGTCCGCCCGTGGCGATCGAGTCGGCGTCGTACGCGTGCTCTGAATACTTCGTGGATAGGGCGCAGCGTGCCGGCCTGGACGTGCAGTGGTACCCGCAGGTGGAAGGCACGCACAGCTGGGGCCTGTTTGAGAAATCCATGCGCAAAAGCTGGGGCGTGATCGGGCCGGCGCTCGACGTGCAGCCCTTCGAGCGGGAGACCCCGGTTACGAAGGCGCCGGTTCCGGAGGAGGCGCCGCAGCCCGTCGGCGGGTCTGCAGGGGCGAGCAAGTGATGGGTGTTCAGCTACAGTTTCGGATGTGAAACAACATTGTCGTCGGGGCGTCGCCGTGTGTGCCGCAGCCACCACACTCAGCCTGTTAGTTGCCCCGCCCGCGCAGGCGGTGGAAAGCGGGGACGCCCTTGGGCTCGTCGATAGGCAGCACGATGCCCCTGCGTTGAGCTCGGCAATAGCCACGATCTTCGGCTCCGGCGGGCTCGGATCCTCGCTGGCGGACGGGTTCGGGCAGCTGCGGCCAGGCACCCCGCCACTGGCGGTGCCGATCATCCTGCTCGGCGCGATGATGAGCGGGGCGTTGGGCGACCTCCTGTTCGGCCGGTACCTCTTCGGCGGCAGCTCCGTGGTCGCGGACGCGCTCGGTTCCAGCACCGTGGTTGACCGCACCTTCCCGGACCCGGACGCGCCGCCCGCACAATTCCGCAAGTTGGAGCACCTGCAGGACAACGTGTGGTTGCTTACCGTCTACTCTCCGTCCATGGGCCGCGAGATTGTAAACGAGCTGATCCTGCCCGCCGGCGGACCAGAAAACACGGCTCCGCGGCCGACGTACTACCTCCTCGGCGGCGCCGGCGGCGGCGAGAAAACTCCGTGGTGGAAGGACGGCGGCGCCTCCGAGTTCTTCGCGGACAAGCACATCAACGTGGTCACCCCGCGCGGCTCCGTCGGCTCGCAACAGGCCGACTGGGCGGAGGAGGACCCCAAGCTCGGTGTGTACAAGTGGACCACGTACCTGACGAAGGAACTGCCTCCGCTTATCGACGAGCACTTCCACGGCACCGGCCGCGACGCCATCGCAGGGCTGTCCATGTCCGGCGGGCCGGCGCTGCACATCGCGGCAATGGAGGACCGCTACGTCGCCGCCGGCACGTACTCGTCCTGCCCGTCCACCACGGGCCTGGTGGGGCAGGCCTTCGCGTACGGCACCGTCAAACAGTTCAAAGGCGACCCGTCGAAGATGTGGGGACGAGCATGGGACCGCGCGTGGGCGGCACATTCGCCCGTGCTCAACGTCGAGGCCCTCAAGGGCAAGAAACTGTTTTTGACCGCCTCGCGCGGACTGCCGTCAAAGCGGGACGTGCCGGTGGAAGACTCGCCGGAGCCGCTGCTGGTGCCGGATGAGCAGCTGGCCTACACCTGCACGCTGCACTTCCTCTCCGAGGCGCGGCGCAAAGGGCTCAACCCGGACTGGTACGAGTTCGAAGAGGGCACCCACAACTACGGGTTGTTCCGGCGGGAGCTGGTTGCAAGCTGGGCTACCTTGGGCCCGGCGCTTGGTGTGGAATAGAGCAATTTCATCGGCGAGCGGGCACGCAAATCTGGTGTTAAGGTGAGCCAGGTTTTTACCTTGCATAAAGGAGTCGCTCATGAAATTCACAAAGAAGTCCCTTTCAGTTGCTGCAGCAGCAGGCGTTGCAATGCTCGCTCTTGCGGGTTGCTCAGAACCCTCCGAGAACGCTGGCTCCAACACCGCGACGTCCGGTGCAGAAGATGGTGCTACGGACTCTGCCGCCGGTTCTCTGACTCTCTACACCTCGGAGCCAGAGGACAAGGTTGACCAGGTTGTCGCGGCCTTCAACGAGGAACACCCGGATGTCGACGTGGAAGTGTACCGAGCTGGCACCGGCGATCTGAAAGCTCGAATTGAGGCTGAAAAGACCTCCGGAGCAGTGGAGGCAGACCTGATTTGGGCAGCGGATGCTCCGACGTTTGAGGACTTCAAGTCCGATGATCTCCTGGCGAAACTGGAGAACGTCGAAACCGGTGATGTGATGGACGGTGCCGTTGATTCTGAGGGCTACTACGTCGGGACCCGAATTATTCCCACTGTCATCGCTTACAACACTTCCGTGATCGATGAATCTGAAGCACCGAAGTCTTGGACCGATCTGACGGATGCACGCTTCCGCGACAAGATTGTCATGCCGGACCCGGCAGTTTCCGGGGCAGCCGCATACAACGCGACGGTGTGGATGAACAACGAGCAGCTGGGCGAGGATTGGATGACCGCGCTTGGTGAGAGCGCCCCGATGATTGCCGCATCCAATGGTCCCACCTCGCAGGAGATTGCTGGCGGCGGCCACCCAGTTGGTGTGGTTGTGGATTACCTCGTTCGCGACCTCGCCGCGCAGGGTTCTCCGATTAAGGAGGTGTACGCCACCGAAGGTTCGCCGTACATCACCGAGCCGATCGCTGTGTTTGGTGATTCCAAGAATCCGACTGCAGCAGAGTTGTTTATCACTTTCCTGTTGTCCAAGAAGGGGCAAGAGCTCGCCGTGGAGCAGAATTACCTGCCGGTCATCGACGGGGTCGGCACCCCTGGAGATGCCCCGGCACTCGATGACATTGCCCTGATGGATGCAGACCTGAAGACTCTCACTGATGATCGCGCGCGTTCCGTGGAGTTCTTCCAGGGCGCAATGAATTAGCGGATGAAACGACGCGAATCTTCGCCGGGGCTAAGTCTCACCCGCATCGGTGTGTGGCTGGTTGCCTCGGCGGTTTTCATTGTTCCGCTTGCATTCGTGGTCTCTCTCGCGTTCGGCGGAAATCAGTTTCCGGTGCTTATGAGCGAAGGGCTGGGACGGGCTACATGGAATTCCGTGTACACCACCGTGCTGTCGTCCGTAGGGGCCGTAATCGTAGGCGGATCTATTGCGATTTTGTTGGAGAGGACTGAAGTGGGAGGCGCGGCTTGGCTGCGCTTGTTTCTGCTCTCGCCCTTACTAATTCCGCCCTTCGTCGGTGCGATTTCTTGGCTGCAGCTCTTTGGGCGAAACCAAGGGCTGAATGCTGTCTTTGGCCGACCGCTTTGGGACCTTTACGGCGCCGACGGGATCATTTTTCTCATGACGTTGCATTCTTACCCGGTGGTGTACGTCATCATTTCGGCGGCATTGCGTCAGATTCCGTCCGATTTGGAACTCGCCGCCCGCGTATGTGGCGCAGGCAGCGGCACTGTACTGCGGACAGTCACCATCCCTCTTCTCGGGCCAGCGTTCCTCAGCGCTTTCACCCTGACGGCGGTTTCAAACCTTGCCGATTTCGGTATTCCTTCCATCCTCGGTTCACCTGTGCGCTTCGAAACACTTGCCACCATGTGCTACCGGTTCATGGAATCGGGGACTGTGAGCAACCCCTTGCAAGTTGTGTCGACAGTCGGTGCAATTCTGATGGTTCTCGGGATCGCCGCCGTGGTGGCGGACTACGCGGTGGCACGGCGATCTTCCTCTGCCGTGAGTGGGGCATCGACAGTGAAGCTTTCTTTGGGCGCCGCCAAGATCCCGGTCACCGTGGGGGCATGGGTAACGGCGCTGGCAATTACGCTGGGGCCGCTTGTGGGGCTCACAGTTCGTGCGCTTCTTCCCGCGCCCGGAGTTCCGTTTACGCTGCAAACGATTTCGCTGGATAACTTCCAACGCACATTAAACAATCCCCGGGTAATTGATGGATTCGTCAATTCGACCGTGCTTGCCGGTGGGGCTGCGCTGCTGTGTGGTTTGCTGGGTTGGGCGATTGGGATTCTCGTCACACGGACAGACTCCCGTACCAACACACCGATGTCACTGGTAACACTGCTTCCAGCGGCGCTGCCAGGTTTGATTATCGGGGTCGGTTGGCTGATCGTCGGTAGATATACGGGGCTGTACAACACCCGTTGGGTCATTCTTCTTGCTTACGTATGCGCGTTCACTTCGCTGGTGCTGCAGGCGGTGCGCGCACCGATGAGCAAGATCCCGATTGCAACCGAGGAAGCGGCCAGGATCTCGGGAGCGGGTCGGGTCCGCTCCATAGTGGACACTTCAGGAAAGATGGCGGCCCCTGCTGCTTTTGCAGGCGCTGTCCTTGTCGCTGTCACCGCAGTTAGGGAGCTAACTGTATCGATTCTGCTGGTCGCGCCCGGCACGACGACGATCGGTGTGCAGTTGTTCAACTTGCAGCAGTCCGGAAACTATAACCAGGCGTCGGCGTTGGCGCTGATTTTCGCGGTCATCGGCATCGCCGCTCTGGCTCTGACCGTGCGTAACCCCGACAAGGAGTCACGATGAGCGACATCACCATCGACAATCTCAGTGTGGTCTTTCCAGACGGGACCACGGGCTTAGAAGGTATAGATCTGAGGGTCAACAGCGGTGAATTTGTCGCTTTGGTCGGCCCTTCTGGATCTGGAAAGACGACCTTGCTTCGAACTCTCGCTGGGTTTGTTGATCCGTCCTCCGGCACAATCTCGCTTGACGGTCTAGATGTTTCTCGCATGGCGCCAGAAAAGCGGAACATGGGCATGGTTTTCCAGCAGCATGCAGTGTGGCCTCACATGAGCGTTGCTGAAAATATCGCCTACCCGTTGAAGCGAGGAGGGGTCGGGAAGAAGGAACAATCGCTGCGCGTTGAAGAAGCCCTGCGGACGGTTGGGTTGGAAGGGTTTGGCGGGAGACGGCCTTCGACGCTATCGGGAGGACAGCGGCAGCGTGTCGCACTAGCCCGTGCCATCGTCTCAAAGCCACGCGTTTTGCTTTTGGACGAAGCATTATCCGCCTTGGACGAGCCACTGCGCGACAGCTTGCGTCGGGAACTTGTTGCGCTGACAAAACAGTCGTCTCTCACGGCTGTTCATGTAACTCATGACCGTAAGGAAGCAATAGCGATCGCTGACCGAATTGCGTTGCTGCGCGACGGCAAACTTGAACAGTTCGCACCACCCCGAGAGATTGTCTCCCACCCCGAGTCGCCTTGGGTGGCCTCATTCGTCTCCGATGCGACTTTGCTGCCGGGAACGATAGATGATGGCCGAGTAATTACCCACGCACCGGCGCTATCTTGGAAGGCCAACGATGTGGAAATGGTCGGAAATGCAAGTCGTGATGTCACGGTTGCGGTGCTACCTGATGCAGTGGAACTAGTAGCGGACGGTTCCCAGGCAGTTTCACATGGGACAATTACCTCAGCGCTATTCGAGGTGACGGGGTACTCGCTCACAATCGACGTCGAGGGCGTGGAGTTTCGCGCCCGCGCTTCAACCCGTAGGAGCCCAAAGGTCGGGGATCGCGTCGGCATGGTTATCCATAATCCACTCGTTTACTCCAGGTAAAGGCTCCTGACCAGGCGATTTGTAGGTTTGCAGCAACGTCCTTTATCTTTAACAAGTCGCAAACAAGCGAGCGCGCCCCGTTCGTCTAGCGGCCTAGGACGTCGCCCTCTCACGGCGGTAACACGGGTTCAAATCCCGTACGGGGTACAAAGCAAAACTCCCGATCCGGACTCCGGGTCGGGAGTTTTCGCATTGGTAGCCTTGGCCGGGTGACTTCCCTGGAATTCTTTGAAATCGACGTCTTCGCCACCGGCGCGTTCACGGGCAACCCGCTCGCCGTCATCTGCGGCGCGGACGGTTTGAGCGACGGGCAGATGCAGCAGATTGCGTCCTGGACCAACTTCTCGGAAACGACGTTCCTGCTCGAACCGACGAACCCCGAGGCAGACTACCGCGTGCGCATCTTCACACCGGTGGAGGAATATGCCTTCGCCGGCCACCCCACGCTCGGCACGGCGCGTGCGTGGCTAGAGCTCGGTAACACGCCGCGCAACCAGGGCCGCGTGATTCAGGAGTGCGGCGTGGGCAATGTCGAGGTCCGCATCGAGAGAGACTCCCTCGCGTTCGCCACCCCGCCGCTCAAGCGCGACGACCAGCTCTCGGATGAGGAAAAGGACGAGGTGTGTGACACCTTTGGCGTCGAGAAGCAATTGCTTGTCAGCGCCGCCTTCGGTGACAACGGCCCCGGTTGGAAGCTGGCGTTGCTGGATGGCCTGGACGCGCTGCGGGCGTTGGAGAAGCCGGCTGATAGCGGTCTGAAGGTGGCGTTTGCGGCGCTGACGGGGAGTGTGGATCCGGCCTATGAGCTGCGCGCATTCACGCCAACGTTCGAGGACCCGGTGACTGGCAGCGCGAACGGTGCGATGGCGCAGTGGCTGCGCGGGCGGGGAGACGTGCCGGAGCGCTACACCGTCTCGCAGGGTACCGCGCTGGGGCGCGACGGGCGGGTGGAGATTACCGACGACGGGGACGAAATCTGGGTCGGCGGTCGCGCGCAGGTGCGGGTGAGGGGGACGCTGGAGGTGGGATAGAACGGGTGTGCGAATAGCGGGGTGGTGATGTCGGCGGCGCTCGTATCGTGTGAAGTGTCCCCGGCAGAAAGGCTCTCACATGACCAATGCTCCCGTCGCGTCCCCGCGACTTATCCAGGCAATCAACACCGCAGCGTGGGCGCACCGCGACCACGTCCGCAAAGGAACCGACATCCCGTACGTGTCTCACGTTGTCGGCGTGATGCACCTCGTATCCCAGGTCACCGACGACGAGGACGTGCTTATCGCGGCGCTGTTCCACGACATTTTGGAGGACGTGCCCGAGGAGTACAGTCCGCAACGCATGGCCGAGGAGTTCGGCGACCGGGTGGTGGAGCTGGTGCGCGGAGTGACCAAGGACAGTACGCTTTCCAGCTGGCAAGACCGCTCGGACGCGTACTTGGCTCACTTGCGTGAGGCGGACGACGGCAGCGTGCTCATCTCCGCCGCCGACAAACTGCACAACCTGTTGTCCATCCACGCGGACCTCGATGAACTCGGCGACGAGCTGTGGGGCCGCTTCAACTCCGGCAAGGGGCGACAGCTGTGGTGGTACCGCTCCGTGGCGGACCTGGTGCAGGAACGGCTGCCCGGCAACCCGCTGGGAGAGGAGCTAGCCCGCCAGGTGGAGCGGCTGGAGGCACGCGGCGCATAAGCTGGGGCGCATGGATAATTCGGTGATGAAGGTAGCGGTTATCGGCGCCGGCCCGCGCGGTCTGTGGGCGTCAGAAGAGCTCATGGAACGGGCGCGGGAGCGTGGCGCGGCTATCGACGTGACGGTGTTCGACGCCAAGCCGCTGGAAGAGTCCTCCGCGCCCGGTGCGTTTCGGGATTCGGTGCCGGAGGAGTTCATCCTCAACGCACCGAAGTCCATTGTGGAGACGAAACTCGGCCCGCTCGACCCGAACGATGAGCTTCCCGGCGATTTTCCTAGCCGAAAGCATGTCGGGGAGCACCTGGATAAATCGTGGCGCACGCTCGAGGAGAACCTGCCGCCGCGCTGCAGCCTCACCCACCGGGTGGAAAATATCGAGATGGTCGAGCCCACCGACAGCGGGGTGGTGGTGCTCGGCGAGCACTTCGACGAGGTTCTCATGGTCACCGGGCACGCGCATGATTGGCCCGGTTCGCTCGCGCACGCGAACCTCGGCGACCTCAAGGTGGTCGCCCCTGCCTACCCGGCATCGAATTTGGACGCGGTGGGCCCCGACGATGTCGCGCTGGTGCGCGGCGCTGCGCTGACCTTCATTGACGTAGTGAAGTACGCCGACGCGAAAGTCTTCTATCCGGTGACACGGTCGGGCCGCTTCATGGAGGTCAAAGCGTATTTCGAGGGCGAGGCGAAAAAGAAGGCGCAGCCGCACATCGAGGCGGCGTCGCAGAAGATCCTCGAATGCGAAAGCCTCGACGAGCTGGAGGGCATCCTCGCGGACTGCGCCACGGAGTTGCTCCGCATCGCCGGTGGCGAAGGCGGGAAAGACGAGATCCGGAACGTGCTGCGCGGTGAAGACTTCACCGGAGACCCAGTGGCGGAGCTTCGCGCATCCGTTGCGGCGGCCCGAGGGGAGCGCCCGTGGACGCCGGCGCTTGCGGTGGCGCTTGCGTTCCGCGACACCTACGACGCGGTGATCGACCGCGCCTCCTACGGCGGCCGCCACACCCTGGGTGGAAAGGACTTCGACGCATTCGTTTCCACCCTGGAGCGCGTCGGCTTCGGCCCACCTGTGGAGTCCGCGCAGATCATGCTCGATCTTCTCGACGAAGGTCGCATCCGCACTGAACTAGTCGCACGCGGCGAGGAGGATCTCCGCGATCTGGCCAAAGAGGTAGGCGCGACTGTCATCATCGACGCGGTGCAGGCACCTCCCGGGATTGTCGAGGGCACCCTGGTAGGCAACTTGGTGGAGGCCGGAATCGGACTGCGCTACGCCGACACGAATGCGCTCCACGTGAAGCCCGACGCCACGCTTGTGGGGCAGAAGCACCTCGCTGCTGCCGGCCGCATGAACGAAGGTCTAGTGCTCGGCCACGACACGCTGAAGCGCACCAAGCAGCACGGCATTGATCGCTGGGCAGACCGAGTGAGCGCTGCTGCTGTGGAACACAAGTAGCGGCTGCTGAACAACACAGAACCCGCCGCGGCGATCTAGAAGATCGCGTTGGCGGGTTGTTGGCCGTGCGCTAGATGTTGAACTGCTTGCGGATGTCCTGAATCCACTGCGGGTGGACGTAGGACAGCGCTGCGAAGATCGCACCCAGGACGGCGATCAGTATTGCTAGCACGGTGAGGATGATGCCGCCGGTGCTGCTGCCGGACACGCTGCCCGCGGCGTCCTTGCCGGTGTTATCCGCGTCCGAATCCCCAGCCGGTTCCTCCGGCTCGGCGTTCTTGGTGATGGTGGTCGGCACCTCAACCGAGGAGGTCTCGGTGACAGTTTCCTTCACCGTGGTCGGCACCGTCTTGGTATTCTCCATCGTCTTGGTGGCCGGCGTAGTCTGCACGGACGTCTCAGTCACCGTTGCCGTACCGACAGAAGTTTTGGTGGTGGGGACCAGCTTCTCCGAGGTCTGCGTCGTGGTCACGACCTCTGGCGCCGGCTTCTGCTTGGTGGTCGGCTTCTGCTCAGAGGTCGGCTTGGTGGTCTCTTCCGGCTTCTCCTCCGGCTTCTGTGCGTCCTTCTTCTGCAGCGTGACCTGGTCCACCACGTACGGGGTGTTGATGTTGTAGGTGGTCAGCTTCAGCTCGGTCGGGGAGACTTCGATGTTGGTGTAGTCCGGGTTGTAGTCCTGACGCCAGCGGGCGGTCGAATCGTGGGCCAGGTCGCGGGCGCGCTCCTCGCGGATGTTCGGGTGGGTCTCACCGGACTCGTCCTGGAAGTCGTAGTACTTGCCGCCGGTGGCGGTGGTGGAGGTGAGGTAGAGCACCTCGCCGTCCTCCGGGATGAGCACATCGCCGGACTTTGCAGCGCCCTCCGGGATCACCGGATCAAAGCCGTTCATCAGGTGGGTGCGGGTGTAGATGTGATCGTGGCCGCTCAAGACGAGGTCCACGCCGGCTTCGGACAGCTTCGGCGTGAGCTGCTTGCGCAGACGCACCACATCGCTGTCGGTGTAGTGGGTGCCTTGGGAAAACGGCGCCTGGTGGATGCCCACCATCACCCAGTCCGCGTCCGCACCGTGGTCCGCGATTGCGTCGTTGACAAACTTCGCGTGGGCCTCGATGTCGGCTGCGCTCGTGCGGTTGCCGTCGAGGCCGATGAACAGGACGTTGTTGTAGTTGAAGAAGTAGTTTGCGGATGCGCCGTCTTCGTTGGGCAGGAAGTAGGTGTCCTGGAAGTGGCGGTCCCGCGTGTACGTTTCGTGGTTGCCCTTCAGCACAGCCAGACGGTAGTTCTGCAGCGCTTCCGGGGCGGTGAACTCCTCGAGCTGCTTGACCGCTGCGCCCCAGCCCTCAACCTGGTCGCCGAGGTGCATGAGGAACGCGGAATCTGGGTGCTCGCCGGTGGCGACGTTGACTGCCTTGTTCCAGGCGGCGGATTGTTCGTCGATCTTGGCGTCCACGCCGATCTGCGCGTCGGCCATGGCCAGGAAGCTCCAGGAATCGGAATCCTCGCCCGTGGTCAAGGTGCGCTCCTCGCTCCAGCCGCGGTCGTCGTTGCCCACGCGGTAGACGTACTCGGTGTCCGGCTCAAGGCCGGTCATCGTCGCCTCGTGCGGGTAGAAGATAGCCGCGTTGTATTCACCGCGCGGAGACTCGACGCTGGTCTTATCGGCTGCGTTGTCCGCCGGCCAGTACTCCAGGTACTGCAGCTCGTTTGTCTTGGACTGCCAAGAAACGTTGGCCTGGGTGGCGTCGGAGCCGATGCCGAGCACGATGCGGCTGAGCTTGGTGTTAACCGCGCTCGCTGGCGCGTCCGCAGCGACAGCGGTGGTCACCGGCGCGAACAGGGAGACAACGATGGCAGTGGCGATGGTGCCACGGCGCAGGGAACGGTGGGTACGCAGGAGAGTCATGGTTGCCCACTTAAATCACCCGTTTTTAACAGCCGGTTACAAGTGATTAGACACCTTGGTGAATTGAAAATGAATATCAGATGACATCGGTCTGCTGTTCTTGCACCGTGCTTACGGCTAGTTGAAAGTATGCTTCATGAGCTCAAAGTTCCGTGTCAATCGTCGTGTGTTCCTGCAAACTGTCGCAGCGGCCGCTGCCGCTACCGCTATCGGCACCGGCGGCGCCTACGCCGCGCGGCGCGGCACGGTTTCCACCCCTGAAGAACCGACCCCGGCGGGCGAGTGGGACCTGCCGTTCCTCCACGGCGTCGCGTCCGGCGACCCGCTGCCTGACCGCGTGGTGTTGTGGACCCGCGTGACCCCGTCGCGCGAGGCGCTTCCGGGCTCTGGCCTGGGGCAGGACGTGGAGCTGGAGTGGCAGATCGACACTTCGGAGGACTTCAAAAATCCGCAGACGGGCACCGTGACCACCTCGGCGGCCTCGGACCACACCGTCCACGTCGACCCGGACGGCCTGGAACCGGCGACGGAGTACTTCTACCGTTTCATCGTGAAGAGCGGGGAGTTCGAGGGCGCGACCTCCCCGGTCGGCCGCACCCTTACGGCGCCCGCGGAGGACGCGAGCGTGGACAACCTCAACCTGGCCATCGCCTCGTGCGCGAACTGGGAGTCCGGCTTCTTCGCGGCGTACGGCGACATGGCGCAGCGCGCCCGCGGCGGCGAGATCGACCACGTGGTCTTCCTCGGCGATTACATCTACGAGTACCCGACCGGCGAGTACGCAGGTAAAAGCGGTGTCGCGCGCATGCACCACCCGGAGTGGGAAATCACCACGCTGGAGGATTACCGCCAGCGCCACGGCCGCTACCGCACGGACCTCAACCTGCAGGCCGCGCATGCGGCGTGCCCGTGGATTGTCATCTGGGACGACCACGAAACGGCGAACAACAGCTGGTTCGAGGGCGCTGAGAACCACACCGATGGCCGTGTGGAGGGCGAGTGGCCGGAACGCTTGAGCGCCGCGAAGCAGGCCTACTTTGAGTGGTTGCCGGTGCGCGCGCAGTCTGCGGGCGAGGAGCAGCTGCTGTACCGCAGCTTCACGTTCGGCGATTTGGCGCAGCTGACCATGATGGATCTGCGCAGCTACCGCGACGAGGAAACCACCGGTGCGAACTTCGCTAACGACGACCGCACGATGCTGGGGAAGAAGCAGTTCGATTGGGTGGCGCAGCAGCTGCAGGAGTCCACGGCCCGCTGGGACGTGCTGGGCAACTCGGTGATGGTCTCGCCGATGCGCTTTGCCACCATCCCGGACAACGAGAAGGCCAACATCGCCGCCGGTTACATGAAGGAGCGGGCGACGGGCATTGCGGTGAATTCGGATCAGTGGGACGGCTACGCTGCGGAGCGCGACCGTCTGCTCACCATGTTGGACGAGCAGGAGTCGAATGCGCTGTTCCTCACCGGCGACATTCACTCGGAGTGGGCGAACTCGATCGCCTCGCCGTCAGGCTTCGGCGAGATCGGCTGCGAGATGGTCACCACCTCAATCTCCGCGCCCAACGTGGACGAGATCCTCACCAGCGCGTTCGGCACCTACCACAATGAGGACAACTCCACGTCGTTGCTGGTGGAGCAGACGATCCGGGATGCCAACCCGTGGGTCAGCCACATCGATTTCGACGCCCACGGCTACGGCGTGGCGAGCATCCACCACGATTACGTCGACATGCTCTACTACCGCGTCTCGGACGTGGAGGACCCGGACGCTTCCGTCAGCTTGGGCGAGAAGCGCCAGTGGCGCATCGGCGAGGGGTTCGTCGAAGCATAAGCTGCTTATCGACGTCTACAGTTCCCCCTCGAGCTGCTTCCTTGCCGCAAGCAGCTCCTTGCCCCACTTGTCCGCCGGCGAGGGCTTGAGCCGCTCGGCCGGCCCGGAGATGGACAGTACGGCCACCAGCGCGCCGTCCGGTTGGAATACCGGTGTGGACACCGACGCGAGCCCGACTTCGCGCTCTGCGACGGACTCGGCGAAGCCGTCGTTACGCACCCGCTTGAGTTCCGCGTCCTTGAAGGGCGCGTCGATGGGGGCGTAGGCGGCGAACACGCGGGCGGCGGAGCCTGCGGTGAGGGTCAGGTGGGAGCCGACCGGGACCACGTTGTGCAGGCCGCTTTCGGGTTCCTCGGCGGCGATGCAGGTGCGTGTGGTGCCGGTGAGTTGGTAGAGCTGGGCGGACTCGCCGGTGGCCTCGACGAGGCTGCGAAGCACCGGGGCAGCGGCGGCGAGCAGTCTCGGCGACGGCCCGCCGGTGTAGCTGGGCAGCGCGGGCCCAAGTGACCATTCGCCGCGTTCGTTGCGGGCGAGCACATGGTGCACTTCGAGCGCGGTGGCGATGCGGTGCGCGGTGGCCCGGGGCAGTTCGGTGGCGTCGCTGAGCTCTGCGAGCGATTTGTCGCCGCTGGCTACTGCCGCCACGATGGCGACTGCGCGGTCGAGCACTTTGATGCCTGATCCTTCGTTATACTGTCTCACAGTTCGAATCCTATCATCTCAGTATGTGGGAAGGTGGGGAGGAAACGCGAAGGAGTTTGCTATGGCGGAGAGACCGTTGACGTTGGCGGAGAAAGTGTGGCGCGACCACGTGGTCAAGCAGGGCGAAAACGGCGAGCCCGACCTCATCTTCATCGATTTCCAACTCCTGCACGAGGTGACCTCGCCGCAGGCGTTTGAGGGTCTGCGCTTGGCAGGCCGCAAGATGCGGCACCCGGAACTGCACCTGGCCACCGAGGACCACAACGTGCCTACCGAGGGGATCGTCTCCGGCGAGCTGCTCGAAATCGCGGAGCCGACCTCACGCACCCAGGTGGCCACGCTGCGCAAGAACTGCGAGGAATTCGGCGTGACCCTGCACCCGATGGGCGACGTCAAGCAAGGCATCGTGCACACCGTCGGCCCACAGCTGGGCATCACCCAGCCGGGCATGACCATCGTGTGCGGCGACTCGCACACCTCCACCCACGGCGCGTTCGGCTCCATTGCCATGGGCATCGGCACCTCCGAGGTGGAGCACGTCATGGCCACCCAGACCCTGCCGCTGAAGCCGTTTAAGACCATGGCCGTCGAGGTCACCGGCGAACTGCGGGAAGGGGTCACCGCGAAGGATCTGATCCTGGCGATCATCGCCAAGATTGGCACCGGCGGCGGCCAAGGCCACATCATCGAGTACCGCGGCGAGGCCATCGAGAAGATGTCCATGGAAGCGCGCATGACCATCTGCAACATGTCCATCGAGGCGGGTGCGCGCGCCGGCATGGTCGCGCCCGACCAGAAAACTTTCGATTACGTCGAAGGCCGGGAATACGCACCGAAGGGCGCGGACTGGGACGCGGCAGTCGAGTACTGGAAGACGCTGCCCACCGACGAGGGCGCCAAGTTCGACACCGTGGTGGAGATCGACGGCGCAGCGCTCACCCCGTTTGTCACCTGGGGCACCAACCCCGGCCAGGGCCTGCCCCTGGGGGCGAATGTGCCGGATCCGGAGGACTTCACCGACGAAACCTCCAAGCAGGCCGCCGCCAAGGCGCTCAACTACATGGACCTGACCCCGGGCACCCCGCTGCGGGACATCGCCATCGACACCGTGTTCTTAGGCTCGTGCACCAACGCCCGCATCGAGGACCTGCGCGCCGCCGCCGAGGTGGTCAAGGGTCGCACCATCGCGGAAAACACCCGCATGCTGGTGGTGCCCAGCTCCACGCTGGTCAAGCAGCAGGCGGAGGAGGAGGGCCTGGATAAGGTCTTCACGGACTTCGGCGCCGAGTGGCGCACTGCCGGGTGCTCGATGTGCCTGGGCATGAATCCGGATCAGCTGAAACCGGGGGAGCGGAGTGCGTCGACAAGCAACCGCAACTTCGAAGGACGCCAGGGACCCGGCGGGCGCACCCACCTTGTCTCCCCGCTGGTCGCCGCGGCGACCGCTGTCACCGGCCACCTTGCTAGCCCCGCAGACCTGTAAAGGAGCACTCAGATGGAGAAATTCACCACCCACACCGGTGTCGCCGTGCCGCTGACACGCTCGAACGTGGACACCGACCAGATCATTCCGGCGCGCTACCTCAAGCGCGTGACCCGCACCGGCTTCGAAGACGGCCTGTTTTCCAACTGGCGCGAAAGCGAACCCGGCTTCGTGCTTAACCAGGACGCGTACAAAAACGGCTCCGTGCTGTTCGCCGGGCCCGACTTCGGCACCGGCTCCTCGCGCGAGCACGCCGTGTGGGCGCTGATGGACTACGGCTTCCGCGCCGTGTTTAGCCCCCGCTTCGCCGACATCTTCCGCGGCAACTCCGGTAAGGCAGGACTGCTCGCCGCGAACCTGCCCGAAAGCGATATCGAGCTGATCTGGAAGCACTTAGAGCAGCACCCGGGCGAGACCGCCACCGTGTCGCTGGAAGACCGCACGGTTACCGTCGGCGACAACACGTTCGTCTTCGAGGCGGACGACTACACCCGCTGGCGCCTCATGGAAGGCCTCGACGACATTGGCCTGACGCTTCGCGGCGAAGACGACATCGAGGCCTTCGAAGCGAAACGGCCGGCGTTCAAGCCGGCCGTGCAGTAAGCGCTAGTCCTGCGGCGCTTCCTCATCAAGGCGCTGGGTGACCTCCGGCGCGAACTCCGCGAGGAAGTCACGCGAAGCGGTCACCACGCCCTGGATACCGGTGAGGATGTGGGACTCGAACTGCGCGTCGGTGTACTCCCAGTGGCCGGGCAGGCTGTAGGCCACGCCCAGGGCGGTGACGCCGCGCTCGTCGTCCTTCAAAGCGGTGACGGTGGGGTAGGCCTTGGTGTAGTTGTACTGCTCGGCCCAGTTGCGGATGTCCTCGTAGCGGTCCGCGCCGATGGAATCCACCGCGACCGAGGAAATCACGTTGATGTTCGGGGCGATGTGCGCGATTTCCAGGCCGATGCGGGAAAAGCCGGTGCGGATAGCCAACTCGCTCGCCTCATCAAACTGCCAGCCCTGCTTGGCAAAGACGTCCTTGACGCGCTGGATGGACAGGGGCTTTAAGGTGTCGTTGCTCATGGGTGTTACGCCTCCTTAGCGCCGTCGTTGAAGGATTCTTCGAGGCCCGGGAAGGTCTCGCGCAGCTGGCCGGCCACGTGGTGGATGGCGGAGAAGAAGTACTCGCACATCTCGCGCAGCTGCGTGTCGGCGAAGCCGTCGCCGGAGAAGAACGGCGCCTCCATGATTGCGATGGCGGTGCCATCCTGACGCAGCACCGGGTGCACGCGCACCAGCGGCAGGGTGCGGTTCATCACGTTGGCGAACTCGCGAAGCTTCTCGACGTCCTCCGGTTGATCCACAACCGCCATCCACCTGGACGTGGCCTTAAAACCCTCGCGTTCGACCTCGAAGAAGACCACCAGGCCGGGGAAGGCGGTGCGGCACTCGCCACCGTCTTCGCGGAAGTACTTCAGATCCATCGCCTCCAGGGTGGACGCGATGCGTTCCTGCGTCACCGGCGGGAATGCGGTGGGGGTGGGGGAAGTCATAAGAAAAATCCGTTCCTTTCTTTTTCGCTACAGCACCGGCAGTGCGGACGGGACGTAATCGGCGCCGGTGAGCTGGCCGTCGTTAAAGCTCAGCACCCACACGGAGCCCTTCTTCGCGCGGATCTCGGTGTCGATGGGCAGGGTGCCCTGCGCAGACAGCCAGGCGATCATGCCCGGGATGACATCGCCCTGGGCGCAGACCACGGAGGTGCCGCCCTGCTCGATCACCTCGGTGAAGGCGCGCTGCGCGCCGACCATGTCAGACAGCCAGGCCTCGTCGCCGAAGCGCGCATCTACGGACACGTCGATGCCCAGCTCGTCCGCAAGCGGAGCGACGGTGGTCTGACAACGCTCCGGCGCCGCGGAGTAGATCCGGTCCGGGGAGAATGCGCTGAGTAGCGGGACCAGCATCTCGGATTGGCGGCGGCCCTTCTTGTCCAGCGGGCGCAAGTTGTCGTCGCCGGACCACTTCTCACGCTCGTGCGCGCGGGCGTGGCGCACGTACAGCACGCGCGCGGTGGCCGGTGTGGCGAAGCGCTTCTTCGCCTTTTGCAGCACCTGGCGGTCCAGGTCGTAGGTCATCAGCTCGCAGGCGTCGTCGAGAGGCAGCCAGCGGATCTCGTCCACCTCGTCGTTGGGCTCGAACTCGCCGCCGGTGACCTCACCGGTCCAGTAGTAGACCACCTTCGTGGTCTTCTTCACCGGGTAGACGGTCTTGCCCAACAGCTTGCCCAGGCGCACGTCGAAGCCGGTTTCTTCCTTGATCTCGCGCACCGCGGTCTGCACCAGCGACTCGTCCGGGTCCAGCTTGCCCTTGGCCAAAGACCAGTCGTCGTAGTGCGGGCGGTGGATGCACGCCACCTCCAGCGAGTCAGGTTGAGCCAGGTCACCGCGCCACAGCACCGCGCCGGCGGCAAGCGTGGTGCGCTTGAACTCGCTTTGCGGGTTGTTGGGGATTTCCTGCAGGCGCCCGGTGAGGAACATCTCGCCGCGGGTGTCCTTGTCCTGCTCGTGCAGTTGGCGGTCGTCATTTGGCATACATTCCATTGTGACGCAGACTCGGCGGGCGCGCTACGTCCGGGCGGGGTGGTACGTTGTAGCGGTTGAAAAACGCTGGGAGGACGCACTGATGGTCAACGTGGCAGTACTGGGCGCCGGTTCCTGGGGGACCACCCTTGCCAAGGTGTTCGCGGACGCGGGCAACCCCGTGAGCCTGTGGGCGCGGCGCGAGGAGCTCGCACGCACAATCCAGGACACCCGGGAAAACCCCGACTACCTGCCCGGCATCGAACTCCCGGCGGCGATTCAGGCCACCTCGAACGCCGCCGAGGCGCTGGAGAACGCGGCGGTAGTCGTCTTCGGCGTGCCCAGCCAGACCATGCGCGACAACCTCACCCGCTGGGCGCCGCACTTGCCTGGCGACGCCACACTGGTCTCCATCTCCAAAGGCGTCGAATCCGGCACGCACTTGCGCATGAGCGAAATCATCGCGGAAGTCACCGGGGTAGAAAACGAGCGGATCGCGGTGCTGACCGGGCCGAACCTCTCGCGCGAGGTCGCCGAGGAGCAGCCGGCCGCGACCGTGATCGCCTGCGCCGACGAAAACCGCGCCAAGCTGGTCCAGGCCGCGTGCGCCACCAGCTACCTGCGCCCGTACACCAACGCGGACGTGGTGGGTTGCGAGATCGGCGGCGCCACCAAAAACGTCATCGCGCTCGCCTGCGGCATGGCCGCCGGCCAGGGGTTGGGAGACAACACCCAGGCCACCTTGATCACCCGCGGCCTGGCGGAGATCACCCGACTCGGCGCGGCGCTCGGGGCGGACGCACGCACCTTCGCTGGCCTTGCGGGCATGGGGGATCTGGTGGCCACCTGCGCCTCCCCGCTGTCGCGCAACCGCACCTTCGGCGCCGCGCTGGGCGGGGGCGCCACGATGGACGAGGCCCGCGCCGCCACCAAAGGCCAGGTCGCGGAGGGTGTGGTGTCCTCGCGCAGCATCTTCCAGCTCGCGGAAGAGCACTCCGTGGAGATGCCCATTACCCAGGGCGTGTTCTCGGTGTGCCACGAGGGCATGAAGGTCGCGGACGTCATCGCCGCGCTGATGGGTCGCAGCAAGAAAGCGGAGTAGCGCCCGGTAGGCTAGCTCCCCGTGATCCGCATAGCTGTTTTGTACGGTGGCATGTCCACCGAGCACTCGATTTCCTGCATCTCCGCCGACTCGGTCATGTCGCACATGCCCGCCGAGTACGAGGTGGTTCCCATCGGCATCACGCAGGAAGGTGTCTGGGTTGAGGGTGTGGCGAAGCCGGCGGAAGGGGCGGAGCTTCCCGTGGTTAAGCCTGGGCGCGAAGTCGCGCTCTCGTTGAACCCGCAGCGTAAGGGATTGCTTTACGACGTCACCTCCGGCGAGACCATCACCACCATCGACGCCGTCTTCCCGGTGCTCCACGGCAAATACGGCGAGGACGGCACAGTCCAAGGCCTGCTGGAGATGGCCGGGGTGCCCTACGTCGGCCCGGGCGTGCTGGCATCCGCGTGCGGGATGGACAAGGAGTACACCAAAAAGCTCGTTGCTGCGGCCGGCATCCCGGTCACGCGCGAGGTGATCCTGGACGGCGCGCGCGAGCTCACCGAGGCGGAGCGCTCGCGTCTTGGTCTGCCCGTGTTTGTGAAGCCGGCCAACGGCGGGTCTTCCATTGGCGTGTCGAAGGTGACCAGCTGGGATGCGCTGCCGGACGCGGTGTCGCTTGCGCTCGAGTCCGACGGCAAAGTCATCGTGGAGGCCGAGTTGGTCGGCGACGAGGTGGAAGTCGGTGTGCTCGAGCGCCCCGACGGCACCATCGCGGCATCCGTGCCCGCCAAGCTCAACGGCACCGAGGACTCCGCTGAGGGCTTCTACGGCTTTGAAACGAAGTACCTCGAAGAAGGCGTCACCGCCACCATCCCGGCACCGTACTCCGACGAGTTGATCGCCCAGCTGCAGGACATGGCGGTGACGTGCTTCCATGCGCTGGACTGCAAGTCGCTCGCGCGCGTGGACTTCTTCGTCACCGACAACGGGCCGGTGCTCAACGAGATCAACACCATGCCCGGCTTCACCGCGATTTCCATGTACCCGCAGGTGTGGGCCGCCACGGGCGTGGACTACCCGCAGCTGCTGGACACCCTGATCCGCACCGCGCTGCGCTAGCTACGCCTGCGCGGTGTGCTCGGCGATGAGGTTGGTCAGGTTGGTGATCGCCTCGTTGCTTTCCGCCTGCGGCAGCGACGCCGCCACCTGCACATCGCGGCCCATCGCGTACCAGGTGGAGGCGGTGGTGCCGTTGGCCAGCTTCACGTCTTCGAACCAGGGCACGCCGTTGATCTGGTCCAGGCGTGCGCCCGGGCCGTAGTTGTCCGGGTCGGCGACTCCGCAGCGCAGCACGATCGCGTCCTGGCCTACGGCGGACCAGGCCACGGTCTGCTCGCTCACGGCGTCGACGCGGGTGTAGCCCTCGGCGATGGAATCGGGAGCCGCGGCGAGCAGGCTGTCGCACTTGCTGGAATCGCCGGCTGCGAGGTCGGCGAGCGGGGCGGGGCGCTGCTCGGGGGCGGGGCCAGTCAGCGCTGCGGTGTCGAGGCCGGCGACGGGGGCGGTGCCGTCGTGAAGCTGCTGCGTATCGGCGGTGACGGCGAGGACGGGGGAGCGGTCCACCGTGAACCAGGTGGCCAGGGTGGAGCCCGGGGTGGCGTCGTTGACGCGCAGCCAGCGGGCCCCGTCGATGTCCTCGGTCTGCGCGTACGGGGTGTACTGCGCGGGCGCGTCCACGCCGCAGCGCAGGGTGATGCGCTCGGTGGAGGAGGCCTGCCACGCGGCGGCTCCCTCGGGGGCGGGCTCGGCCAATTCGGCGCGTTTGAGGTTTGCGAGGGTGGACGGGAGGGCGTCGATAAGCGATGTGCACTCCGCGGAAGACGCCTCTGGCGCGGGCAGCTGCGTCATCGCCACCGGCTGCAACGCAACGCGGTTGAAGAACACGCGCGCGCCGACGAGCACGCCGAGCACCAGCGCTACCGCCAGCCCAAGACTGACGTAGATGGTGGTGCGGTTAAATTGAGCATCATGCGCCGTGGAACCCATGGCGGCTGAGTCTAGTGAAAGGGTGCGCGCAGACGTGATCGAGACAGGCTTTCCTACCGGCGGGCCGACACTGGGCGAGCTCGGCGAGCGCGAAGTCATCGCGGTGATCCGCGCCCAGGCGCCGTCCCCGCTCAACGGCGACGATGCCGCGGTGCTCACCCAAGCGGCGCCGAACTCGCGCGTGGTGGCCAGCACCGACATGCTCGTGCAGGACCGCCACTTCACCACGCAGACCACCACGCCCTACCTGCTGGGGCGCAAGGCGGCGCTGCAGAACTTCGCGGACATCGAGGCGATGGGGGCGCGCCCGATCGCGGCGTTGATGGCGGTCTCCGCGCACCCGGACACCCCGGCGAAGGTGCTGGAGGAGCTCGCGCGCGGGGTGGGCGAGATGGCGTCGGACTACGCCTGCGAGCTCGTCGGCGGCGATGTCACGGGCGGCGACTACCTGGTGGTGTCCGTGACCGCCATGGGCGCGCTCGGCGGCAACCGCCCGCCGCTGACCCTGGACGGGGCGCGCCCGGGTCACCGCGTGATCGCGCACGGACGCATCGGGTACTCCGCGGCGGGGCTGGCGCTGCTGCAGGCTGGCGTGGACATCCCGTCCCGGCTGGAGCCGCTCGTCGCCGCGCACCAGGTGCCGGAGCTGACCCCGGGCCGCGGCGTGGTGGCGCGCGCTGCGGGGGCGTGCTCCATGACAGACAACTCGGATGGGCTGATCCGGGACATCACCCAGCTCGCGGAGGCATCCGGTGTGGGCATCGACCTCGCGTCCAACGCGCTCGCCCCCGACCAGCTGTTGGTCGAGGCCGGCACGCTGCTCGGCGTGGACCCCTGGGAATGGGTGCTTGGCGGCGGGGAGGACCACACGCTCATCGGCACCATCGACGGCTCTGCGCCGGTGGGCTTCCGCTCCATTGGCGCGGTGACCAAGAAGCAGGGCGTGCGTATCGACGGCTCCGCGCCCGCCACCGACACCGGATGGGAGAGTTTCTGATGCTGCCCGTACACGAATCTTGGCAGGCGCCCCTGGCGCCGGTGGAGGATCAGATCCACGCCATGGGCGATTTCCTGCGCGCCGAGGGCGAGTACCTGCCGCGCGGCAACGACATCCTGCGGGCGTTTGCGGACCCGTTCGAGGATGTGCGCGTGCTCATCCTGGGCCAGGACCCGTACCCGACACCGGGGCATCCGATGGGGCTGGCGTTTTCCACCCAGCCCGGGGTGGCCGCGCCGCGCTCGTTGGTGAACATTTACAAGGAGCTGCAGGACGATCTGGGCGTCCCGCCGCGCAAGGACGGGGACTTGAGCTCGTGGTCGAAGCAGGGAATCTTGCTGCTGAACAGGGTGCTCACCGTGCGCCCGGGCGCGCCGGCGTCGCACCGCGGCAAGGGCTGGGAGGCCATAACCCAGGCTGCGATTGAGGCCCTGGTGGCCCGCGGCACCCCGCTAGTGGCCATCCTGTGGGGCCGCGACGCGCAGACGGCCGCGAAGTTTTTGGGCGACACCCCGCGCATCGAGTCGCCGCACCCGTCGCCGCTGTCCGCCTCCCGCGGGTTCTTCGGCTCCCGCCCGTTCTCGCGGGCGAATCAGGCGCTGGAAACGATGGGTGCCCAGCCAGTCAACTGGGCACTCTAAGCGGAACCTGTAAACTCTCTCAGCATGTCTGCATCTCCGCTTTCTAACGGCGCACGCCTGCTCGCATGGGCCCGCCGCGCCTCCGGTGAGCTGGAGCGCAAGCGCGCGGAGATCAACGAGCTCAACGTATTCCCAGTTCCGGACGGGGACACCGGTTCCAACATGGCGCACACGATGGCCGCGGCGGTCGAGGCTGCTGCGGAGCTGCCGGACGGCGCGGGCCTGACTGAAGTCGCCGAGGCGCTGGCCGTCGGCGCGGTACGCGGCGCGCGCGGCAACTCCGGCGTCGTGCTCTCCCAAATCCTGCGCGGCTTCGCCCAAGCAGCCAGCTACGGCGCGACGGAAGGCGAGATGCTCGCCGTCGCGCTCACCAACGCCGTCGGGTTCGTGGACCGCGCCATCGCGGAGCCGGTCGAGGGCACTATCATCACGGTGCTGCGCGCCGCCGCCGACGCCGCGCGCCCGAACGCGCACCTCTCGCTTGTCGACGTCGCATCAGCCGCCACCGCCGCCGCCCAAGACGCGCTGCGGCTCACCCAGACCCAGCTGCCGGCGCTGCGCGAGGCCGGGGTGGTTGACGCCGGCGGGGCGGGCCTGGTAGCGGTGCTGGGCACGCTGACTGATCTGGGCGCGGCTGAAGGGGAAGGCGAGGGGGAGACGGAGGGCGTCGATAGGCAAACGCCCCAGACGCACGGCACCCAGGGCGAGTTAGAAGTGATGTTTAGCTTCCGCGGCGACCTTGATGCGCTGAAAGGCAAGCTGGCGGGGCTGGGCGGCAGCCTGATTGTCGCGCCGCTGAACGATGCTGAGGCCACGGTGCACATCCACTCCCGCGACGCCGGCAAGGTCATCGAGACCGCCTTCGCAGCAGGTGAGGTGAAAGATCTGCGCTTGGAGGTGCTTGCGAGCGCCGTTGCTGCCGGCACGCCCGAGCGCCTGATCATCGCGGTGACCCCGCCAGGGTCCGTAACCAGCCTGTACGCCGCCTCCGGGGCGGCGACCGTGGTGCCGGGGCCGAACGTGGCGACGGACATGCTGGATGCAATCACGCGCTCCGGCAGCAACGAAGTGATCGTGCTGCCGAACGGCCAGCTGAGCAGCAGTGAACTCGCCGCTGTGGAAAACGCGGCGCGCGCGGTGGAGCAGTCCATCACCATCCTGCCAACGGTGCGGTTGGTTTCCGGCATCGCGGCGCTGTCCGTGCACGACCCGGCGCAGCCGCTGGCCACCGCCGCCTTCACCATGTCCGAGGCCGCCGGCGAGATGCGCACGGCGCTCGCTTTCCGCGCCGAAAAGGGCGCATTGACCTTGGGCGGCGCGGTGGCGAAGGGCGACGTGGTGGTCACCTCTCGCGGCGAGCATCTCCTCATCGCCGACGAGCCGATGGACGCCGTCGAGCGCGCCTGCCGTCGCCTGCTCGAACACGGCGGGGAGCAGGTGAGCATCCTGTTCGACCCGAGCGAGCTGCGCGCGGACGCGTTGGAGGAGCTCGCGGGCAAACTCGGTGTCGACGTGATGGTCTATCCTGCGGACGGACTGCAAGCCTGCGCGGAGATTGGGGTGGAGTAGATGCTGGGTTTCGAGGACACACGTCCGCTCAACCTGGTCATTCCCGTCAAACAGGCCAAGGCGATAGGCAAGCACCTCGACATCCACACCTGCGGCGAGCTGCTGCGGCACTACCCGCGGCGCTACCTGCACTACGGCACCGGCGCCGACCTCGCCGGGGTTCGCCCGGGCGACACGATTAACGTCATCGGCACGGTCGTGGGCACCCAGCAGTTCACCTCCAAGAAGCAGCCGAAGCGGCCCATTTACAAGGTGCACGTGGACGACGGCCGCCAGGTATTTTTGGCCGCATTCTTCGGCTCCCACTACGCCCAGCGCGTGCTCAAAGAGGGCCGGCGGGTGATGCTCACCGGCAAGTACGACGTGTTCCGCAACCAGCCGCAGCTCTCGCACCCGGACTTCGTGCTTTTAGACGGGCCCACGCAGGCCACCGGCGCGCTGCGGCAGCTCGGCCATTTCGGCGACATCGAGCAGATCATGAGCGGCCGCGAGTGGCTGCCCATCTACCCGGCGGTGAAAAACGTCAGCACCTGGACCATCATGGGCGCAGTGCATGCGGTGCTCAAAGAGCTTCCGCCTATCGACGAGCCTCTCGGCTTCACCCCAATAGGATTTTTGCCCCTGAATTCGGCTGTCCACCAGATCCACGAACCGGGCCCGCCGGGGCCCGCGCGTGCGCTGGAGCGGCTGAAGTACGACGAGGCGCTGTCCGTGGCGTTGGCGATGGGCGTGCGTCGCGCCGACGCAGAGGCCCGCAGCGCCCAGGCTCTGCCGCGCGTGAAAGGCCGGGACCAGGATTTATTGGTGCAGCGCTTGCCGTTCCCGCTAACCTCCGGCCAGGACGAGGTGGTCGCGGAGATCACCCGCGACATGGCGCGCACCGTGCCCATGAGCCGTCTGCTGCAGGGCGAGGTCGGCTCCGGCAAGACCATCGTGGCGCTGATCGCCATGCTCCAGGCCGTGGACAACGGCGCACAGTGCGCCTTCCTCGCGCCCACCGAAGTGCTGGTGTTGCAGCACGCCCGCTCCATGACGAAGGTGCTCATGAACGCCGGCCTGCCCACCCGCGTGGTGGCACTGACCGGGTCGATGACGGCGGCGCAGAAGCAGGACGCGCTGCTGAAGATCATGACCGGCGAGGCCGACATTGTGGTTGGCACCCACGCGCTGATTCAGGATGGGGTGGAGTTTTTCCGCCTCGGGCTGGTGGTGGTGGACGAGCAGCACCGCTTCGGCGTCGAGCAGCGTGACGCGCTGCGAGCCAAGGCGGGGGATGAAACCCCTCACCTGCTGGTGATGACGGCGACGCCGATCCCGCGCACCATCGCCATGACCGTATTCGGCGATTTGACCGTGTCCACCCTGCGCGAGCTGCCCGGCGGGCGCAAACCGATCCAGTCCGCGGTGGTGCCCGAGTTCAAGCCGCGTTGGGTGGCGCGCGCCTGGGAAAAGATCCGCGAGGAAGTCGCCGCCGGGCACCAGGCGTACGTGGTGTGCCCGCGCATCGACGGCGAGGGCGGCGTGCTCGAGGTCTTCGCCGAGCTCGCGTCCACGGAGTTCGAGGGCCTGAACGTGGCATTTCTGCACGGGCGGATGAAAGGCGATGAGAAAGACACCGTGATGGGGGACTTCGCCGCCGGCGGGGTAGATGTGCTGGTGGCCACCACGGTGATCGAGGTGGGTGTGGACGTACCCAACGCGACGGTGATGATGGTGCGCGAATCCGAGCACTTCGGCGTGTCCCAGCTGCACCAGTTGCGCGGGCGCGTGGGCCGCGGCGGCAACCAGTCGCTGTGTTTGTTCCACACGCAGGCGGAGGAAGGCACCCCGTCGTTTGAGCGCGTGTCCCAAGTCGCGTCCACCACGGACGGGTTCGCACTGGCGGAGCTGGACCTGCTCAACCGCCGTGAGGGCGACGTGCTGGGCACGCAGCAGTCCGGCATGCACCGCACGCTGAAGTTGCTCAACCTGGTGGAGGACTTCGAGCTGGTGCGCAGGGCGTACGACGACGCCGCCCGTTTGGTGGCAGACAACCTCGAGTTCGCCCGCGCCGCCACTGCGGATTTCATTCCGGAGGACTTCGAGTATTTGGACAAGAGCTAGGGCGTTAGAGTTGTGGCCATGAACCGCATCATTTCCGGCGAGGCCCGCGGCCGCAAGATCAAGGTGCCGCCAGAGGGCACACGTCCCACCTCAGACCGAGCGCGCGAGGGCCTGTTTTCCTCCCTGCAGGTCCGATTCGGATTCGTGGATATGAACGTGCTCGACCTGTTCGCCGGTTCCGGCGCGCTGGGGCTGGAGGCGGCCTCCCGTGGCGCCGCCGAGGTGGTGCTGGTGGAAAACAACCCGGAGGCCGTGCGCGTCATCGAATACAACGCCGGTGTGGTCGGCCACCCGAATGTGACCATCGAGCCAGTGAAGGCATCGACGTACCTCGCCCGCGCGCCGCGCAACCACTTCGACATCGTGCTCGCGGACCCGCCGTACGAGCTCGCGGATGAGGCCGTCGCGGAGATGGTGGAGGCGCTTAAGCCGGTGCTTCACGACGGCGCCGTGGTCGTCGTCGAGCGCCACCGCGAAAGCCCCGAGACGGACTGGCCGAAGGAGTTCACCCCGACCGGCCAGAAGCTGAAGAAGCGCCTGTACGGCATCGCGCGCATGGACATGGCCGTGTACTCGGATCCGGAAACTGAAGCAGAGGTGGAGGAGTAAATGACTACCGCAGTGTGCCCGGGTTCGTTCGACCCGATCACGAACGGCCATCTGGACATTGTCACCCGCGCTTCGCGGCACTTCGACGAGGTGGTGGTCCTGGTTACCGGTAACCCGACGAAGACCTCGGGGCTGTTTTCTATTGACGAGCGCGTCGAGCTGATCCGCGAAGTTATCGCGCACCTGCCCAACGTCCGCGTGGACAGCTGGGGCGGGCTGCTGGTGGACTACACCTCCGCCCACCACATCACCGCCCTGGTCAAGGGCCTGCGCTCCTCGCTGGATTACGAGTACGAGCTGCCGATGGCGCAGATGAACCGCCGCCTGACCGGAGTTGACACTTACTTCCTGCTCACGGACGAGAAGTACGGCTACATTTCCTCCTCGCTGACCAAGGAAGTAGCGAAGTTCGGCGGCGACGTCACTGGCCTGGTGCCGGAAACCGTGCGCGAGGCGATGGCGGAGAAGTACCGCTAGTGCTCGTCGCGTTGGGCGTCGGCATTGCCGTCGCAGTGGGCGCGTGCCTGCAGCGCATCTCCGGCATGGGCGTGGGGCTGATCGCCGCCCCTGTGCTCTCGCTGTTGCTCGGGCCTGTCGACGGCATCCTGCTGGTCAACCTCCTCGCCGTCATCAACGCGGCGACCAACACCTGGGGCATGCGCGCGGACGTGGACTGGAAAAAGTTCGCCCCGATCGCGCTCGCGCTAGTCTTTGGCGTGGTCCCCGGCACCTGGGTGGTGGCGAACGCGCCGACCAACGTGCTGCTCGTGCTGGTCGGCGCGTTGCTGCTGCTGGCTTTGTCCGTGGTCACGCTGGGCAAGCGCTACGTGCCGCGTGTGGAAGGTGTGGTGCCCGCGGCGCTGTCTGGTGTGATCGGCGGGTTCATGAACACCCTGGCCGGGGTGGCCGGCCCAGCGATCACGGTCTACGCGGAGGCTGCCCGTTGGCCGCAGCGGGTCTACGCCGCCACGCTGCAGCCGATCTTCTTGGTTGCCGGCACGCTGTCGTTCACGGTGAAGGTGGTCGCCGGCGCCGCGGATGTGACGGGCATCGAGCCTGCGCTGTGGGTGGCCACGCTGTCCGCTTTGGCGGTGGGCATTGGCGCGGGCAAGCGGCTGGCGCCGCGGGTGCCGTCTTCAACCGCGCACCGCATCGCGCTGGGGTTAGCTTTCGCCGGCGGGGTGACGGCGCTCGTGCGCGGCCTGCTGGCCTAATTTTGTACGAATCGACAGCTGATTTGCGTTCGCCCAGGTCAGTTCCCGACCAAACGGGCAAAATGTCGATTCGTACAAAAATGCGCGCCTAGAACAGGGTGGACACGAACGCCTTGGTGCGCTCGTGCTGCGGGTTGTCCAGCACCTGCTCCGGGGTGCCGTACTCGATGATCCGGCCGCCGTCCATGAACGCGACCTTGTCGGCCACCTCGCGGGCGAACGCCAGCTCGTGGGTAACCACCAGCATGGTCATGCCCTGCTCCGCGAGCTCGTGCATCACGCGGAGCACTTCGCCGACGAGTTCGGGGTCGAGGGCGGACGTGGGTTCGTCGAAAAGCATGAGCTTCGGATCCATCGCCACCGCGCGCGCGATGGCCACGCGCTGCTGCTGGCCGCCGGAAAGCTGGATCGGGTAGGCGTCCGCCTTGCTGGCTAGGCCGACCATCTCTAGCAGCTCCATGGCGCGCGCCTTGGCCTGGTCCACCGGCTGGCCCTTGACGTGCACGGGCGCCTCGATGATGTTGTCCAGCACCGTGCGGTGGCCGAAGAGGTTGAAGTTCTGGAACACCATGCCGATGTCGCGGCGCTGCTTGGCGGCGTCCTTCTCGCTCATCTCGTGCAGCACGCCGCCGCGCTCGTTGTAGCCGATGAGCTCGCCGTCGACGTAGAGGCGGCCGGCGTTGACCTTCTCCAGGTGGTTGACGCAGCGCAGCAGGGTGGACTTACCGGAGCCGGACGGGCCGATCAGGCAGGCGACCTCGCCGGGGTAGACCTCCAGGTCGATGCCTTTGAGTACGTCGAGGTTGCCGAAGGACTTCCACACGTCCACGGCCTGGATCATTGGTTTTTGCTTGACGGTCATTAGCGCTGCCCCTTCTTCTGCGGTTCTTCCACGATTTCAACGTTGTTGGGGATGGTGCCTTCGGCGTCGGCCAGGCTGGCCAGCTGGCGGGCGGTGAGCTGGCGGGTGGCACCCCGGTCGAAGTAGCGCTCCAGGTAGTGCTGCGCCACCATGAGCAGCGAGGTGATCACCAGGTACCAGGTTGCGGCAACCAAAAGCATCGGCACCGGCTCGAACAGCGCGGCGGCGATGTCCATGGAACGGCCGTAGAGCTCCAACGAGTAGGGGATGGCCACCACCAGTGAGGAGGTTTTCAGCAGCGAGATGAACTCGTTGCCGGTGGGCGGGATGATGATGCGCATCGCCTGCGGCAACACGGTGCGGCGCATGGTCTGGCTCCAGCTCATACCCAGCGCCTTGGAGGCCTCCACCTGGCCCTCCGGAACGGCGGAGATGCCGGAGCGGACGATCTCGGCCATGTAGGCGGCCTCGTTTAAGCCCAGGCCCACCACGGCGAGTGCAAACGCCGAGGAGGTGAACGGGTCCAGCGGGATCTCGGTGAAGCCCAGGTTGATCGTGTCGTAGATCGCGCCGATCAGGCCCCAGAACATCAGCTGGACGTAGACCGGGGTGCCGCGGAAGATCCAGAGGAAAATCCAGCCGACGGTTTTGAACACCGGGTTCGGGCTCATGCGCATCACCGCCAGCAGCACGCCGCCGACCACGCCGAGGATCATGGCCAGCACTGTGATGGCGATGGTGTGCAGCGCCGCGGTGGCGATGCGGGTGTCCAGGAGGTAGGAGAAATAGGTGTCCCAGCCGTAGGCGTCGTTACGCGCGGCGCCGATGACAAACCAGACCACCAGCACCACGAGCAGGGCGGCGAGTGCCCAGCGGCCCGGGTGGCGAAGCGGCTTGGCCTGGATGCGCTCGGGGCGGGTGCGCTCTTTCTGGCTCGCGGCGTACTTGGAATAGGGGGTGCTCATGCTCACTGTCCTCCCAGAGGTTGTTCATTTTTCAGGGCCTGGTCCAAAAGGCCGGTTTCGATGTTCCACTGCTCGAGAATCCGCTCGTAGTCGCCAGTGTCGATGAGGTGCTGCATCGCCGCCGTCATCGCGTCGGCAAGGGGCGAGCCTTTTGGCACCGCGAAGCCATAGGGGGCTGCGTCGAACATCTCGCCGATCATCTCCATCTCGCCGTTGGAGCGCTCCACGGCCCAGGCGGTGACGGGGGAGTCAGCGCTGTACGCGTCTGCGCGGCCCACCAGTGTGGCGAGTGCGGCGTTGTCGGCGGTGTCGAAGGCCAGCACCGTGATTGGGTCCTTGCCGGCGGCCTCGCAGGCCTCGGACTTCGGGCGCACGTCGTCGGTGTCGGAGACGGTGGTGCGCTGCACCGACACCGTCAGCCCGCAGGCGTTGTCCGGGTCCACGTCAGCACCAGGCTGGGCGGCCCACTGCACGCCGGCGTAGAGGAAGTTGACAAAGTCGAAGGACTGGCGGCGTTCCTCGTTGTCCGTGAAACCGGACGCGCCAACGTCAAGGCTGCCCGCGGACACGGCGGGCAAGATCATGGCGAAATCCATGTCGTCGGCCTGGAAATCCATGCCCATCACGCCCGCGGCGGCGCGCGCGAGGTCTAGTTCCACGCCGATGAGCTCGCCTTGCGAGTCCTTGAACTGGAAGGGGGCGAACGGCGGGTTCGTGCCCACGTTGAGCACGCCGTCAGCGGCGACCTCTGGCGGCACCATGGCCGCAATTTCGGGCACAGCGTCCGGGACGATGGGTTCCCAGCCGTCGGGGGTGCCGCCCTCCTCGTTGGTCACGCAACCCGCGAGCAGCGTTGTCGCGCCCAGGCACGCGGCAACGCGTAGGAAGGTGGTGTGTTGCATACCGGCTCCAATATACGATGAATATTTACAATCCATCGTATATTACACCCGGGTGCAAATGCGTATCGACGGCCCCGGGGTCACCCCTGGGGCCGTCGATAAGCAAAAGTTTTTGGCTAGGGCTGCGCCATGCGAACGCCGCGCATGACCAGCTCAATCAGCGAGCCGATGACCAGCATGCCCAGAAAAACAGGGATGAGCACCGAAGTTGCCTGGCTGGAACCTGCGGAGGACTGTGCGAAATCGCCGGTGAAGAAACCGGAAGACATCATCGCCGAGCCCTGAGCCTCCTGCTTCCACAGCTCGACCGGGTTAGCGGTGTCCGGGACAGAGGAGTTGCGCGCCCACGCCTGGACGAAGTCTTTGCCGTCGCCTTCCTCCATGTCGTCGGTCCACTCCAGGAACATATCCGAGGATGAGACCTCCTTGAGCGGGTTCTTCTCCGGATCGATGTAAAGCGGATCGTTTTTTGGATCCGGATTCAGCCCCTCGAGCCCAGGCGACGGATCGCCCGGCTTCCGCGGGCCTTTGTTCTTCTTATTGTCAGTCTTGCTGGAGGAGCTTTCCTCGCTGCTCGAGGAGTTTCCCTCGGCCGAAAGCTTTTCAAACGCGTCCGCGGTCTTGCGGAAAACCTCGGCGTCTTCGGTGTTGATGCCGGTGCCTTCCGGCTTGGTCTCCGAGGTAGCGGATGGCGCGTTCAGGCCTGCAAGGACGAGTGCTCCGGCGGTCACGCCGGCGATGAGAGACTTGCGCATGGGGCGTATCTTAACCAATCCGTTAGAGAATGCGATGCAGAGTCTTGCGGCCTGCAAAGAGGACGAGCAGGGACACCACGAGAGAACCTGCGCCGAACCAGTACGGCACGCCAGCGCCCAGCGACGCAGCCAGAGGGCCGGATACAGCTGGCGCCACCGCGCCGCCGAGGAAGCGCATACCCGAATAGCTGGACGACGCCACGTTTCGCGGCATCTCCGTGGCCTCCATGACAGCTTCAGTCAGTACCGTGTTGAACACGCCGCTGAAGAAACCCGCGAGGATGACCAGGACCACCACGACACCCAGCCGGTGAGCGCCGAAGCCGAGGCCTGCTAGTACTGCACTGAAGCCGAGGAGCACGGTGACCACCACGGGAATCAGGCCGAAGGCGCGGGTCAGGCGAGGCGCGATGAACACCGAAGACACGGCCAGCGCCAGGCCCCAGCCGAAGAAGACGTAGCCCAGCTCAGTCGCGCCGAAGTTTCGCCCGCTCAGCGCGGCAGCTTCCTCGATGGGGTAGGGCGAGTAGGCGAGCAGAGTGAAAAACCCGAAGTTGTAGAAAAACGCCACCAAGCCGAGCGTGAGCAGAGCCGGATCCTTGGCTGCGGCGAGCCCCGCCGTCAGCGCGACGGGCTCCGGTTTGCGCCCCGCCTTGGCCAGCAGCGTCGCAATCGCTACAAAGCCGGCCGCCATGAGCACTGCCGTGCCGTAGAAGGGGGCGCGCCAGCTGATCTCGCCCAGCACGCCGCCGACGAGGGGGCCGATGGCCATACCGACGCCGATCGCGGCCTCGTACAGGATCACCGCCTGGCCCGCGTGCCCGGCCGCCGCGCCGACGATGGCGGCCAGCGCCGTCGAGATAAACAGTGCGTTTCCTAGGCCCCAGCCGGCGCGGAAGCCGATGATCGCGTCGACGGAGCCTGCGGCGCCAGATAGGGCAGAGAAGGCGACGATCAGTGCCAAACCGATCAAGAGCGTGGTCTTGACGCCGATACGCGATGAGATGAACGCGCTGAAGAACATCGCCAGCGCCGTGATCAGCAGGTAGCTGGTAAACAGCAGCATCGTTTGCGTTGGGGAGGCATCCAGTTCGCGGCTGATGGCGGGCAGGATCGGATCCACCAGTCCGATGCCCATGAACGAGACGGCGCAGGCGAAGGCCAGGGCCCATACCGCTACCGGCTGTTTCAAAATGGAATGGGATGCGGATCTTTCGTGCGGCGTGTCTGTCACGCGCGTCCTCCTTCTCGTTGTCTCAATTCTGCTGTCAGCTCCGGCAGGAGCTCCGCCGCGCGCTTGAGCGTCGCGACGTCCTCCGGCTTCAACGGCTCGAACACAGGGGCCACCGCCTCGGCTGCTGCTGCCCTGTAGCTGCGTAGAACCTCGCGGCCGGCGTCGGTGATGGTCAGCGCTGTTGCGCGGGCATCGTCGTCGGCGGTGTGTCTGGCGGCGTAACCGTCGTCCACAAGCCGCTTCATGGCCTGGCTCATGGAGGGCTGGCGGATGCCTTCCCGTGCTGCAAGCTCTCCAATCCGGAGCCCCGGCTCGCGCTCGAGGGCCGCAAGCGCGCGCATGGACACGTTTGAAAGCTCCATGCCTGACGCCTGGTACGCGGCGCGTGTGAAATGGCTTCCGGCCGCGATGAGCTCAACAGCGAGCGCGGCGAGGTCCTCGTTGGAGTGCATAGGGGAACTATATAGGTTGCCTATGTATAGCAAAACCCCGCAGGCCAGAAACGGTCTGCGGGGTCGGCGAGAGGTGCGGGCGCTAGTCTTCGGCCTCCGCGGCGAAGCGTTTCAGGTCTCGCTGGCGACGCTTTTTGCTGATGCGCCCGAACATGGTTCCGGCCACCACTGCGCCCACGATGGCGCCGACGATGGCGCCGGTAGCGCCCGCGCTGTCGAAACCGCCGGAGGGGTCGAAGCCGCCAGTGACGATGACACCTACCAGCCAGACTGCGCACAATGCGAAGTAGGTGATGAGCACGCCACGGGGAGTATCGCGCAGGCGGATGACTGGTGAGGCGACGTAGTTGCGCATCCACTGAGAGCTCGCCGCACTGCTAATGAGCGGGATTAAAAGCACGATGACCGACCACAGTGCCTGACGACCAGGCAGTACCCACGCGAGGATCGCGCCGACCAGCGCCATGCCGATCAGTGAGGTGTAAAAGCCCACCGAGCTGGCCTTGTGGTACGTCGCGGCCTCGAATTCGTCGGTGGCAGTGCCGTCGACGTAGTTGACGATTGAGTCTCCGAAATTCCTGAACATCATTCCTCCTTGGTTTGGCCAAAGACTTCTTCAACTGACTTTTCAAACTGACGGCAGATGTCGAGCGCTAAGTAGACGGAAGGCGAGTAGTTGCCCCGCTCGATATTGGCGATGGTCTGCCGGGAAACGCCGACGCGGTCAGCGAGCTCCTGCTGCGACAACTCGTGCCAGCGTCGCCATCTACGAACCGTGTTGGTGTGGTCGCCCATGTGGCCTCCTTCCATTTGCAAAATGTAAAGGCGAGCGGGCAGAGTGTCAAGGGAACTTTACATCATGGTGAAGGAAATTGATGCTCGAGACGGTATGAATGGCCCGGTAGTCTCTGGCCACTGCCTACGCATTCCAGGCCGGCGAGCGCGGTTGGCCCAGCCGGGAGGTCGGCGAACCAGACCTCGCCGCAAAACAAGACCTCAAGCCTGTTCGCGACCTGGGGTTTTGCAGGTGCGCTCGGCTTGAGATCTGGTTTCAGCCTTCACCCCGGGGTACGCCGAAAAAGAAAAATCTCGAGACACCGTAGGAACGATGTCTCGAGACAACACAGCGTGCCCCAGGTGAGACTCGAACTCACACTGGACGGGTTTTGAATCCGTTGCCTCTGCCAATTGGGCTACTGGGGCGTCGGGCGAAAGTTTATCCCAGCGAACCCCCAGGGGTGAAATCCCAGGGTAAACGCCCCGGCCGGGCCATGTCGGGCAGCCCGCTAGACTGGCCAACCGTGAGCGATACACCCGAGAACACGAAGCGACTGCTGCTTATCGACGGCCACTCGATGGCCTTCCGCGCCTTCTACGCGCTGCCCGCGGAGAACTTCTCCACCTCGGGCGGCCAGCACACGAACGCGGTCTACGGGTTTCTATCCATGTTCGCCAACATCCTGGCGGACGAGAAGCCGACGCACGCCGCCGTCGCCTTCGACGTGGGCCGTAAGACGTTCCGCACGGAGCGTTTCCCGGAGTACAAGGCGCAGCGCGAGGCCGCGCCGCCGGAGTTCAAAGGCCAGGTGCCGATCATTGAGGATGTGCTGGGGGATCTCGGCATCACCACCTTGAGCAAGGAGAACTTCGAGGCGGACGACATCGTCGCCACGCTGGTGACCCAGGCCCGCGCCGAGGGCGACTTCGAGATCGTGCTTGTCAGCGGCGACCGCGACTACATCCAGCTTGTGGACGGCACAACGACCCTGATGTATCCCACCCGCGGCGTGTCCACCATGACCCGGTTTACGCCCGGGGAAGTGGAGAACAAGTACGGTCTGACGCCTGCGCAGTACCCGGACTTCGCGGCGCTGCGCGGGGATCCGTCAGACAACCTGCCCAGCGTGCCCAAAGTGGGGGAGAAGACCGCCACAAAGTGGATCACGCAGTACGGCAGCCTCGAAGGCCTCATCGAAAGCGCCGACGAGCTCAAGGGCGTGGCCGCGAACAACTTCCGTGAGCGCATCGACCAGGTGCGCCTCAACCGCGAGCTCACGCAGATGGTCACCGACGTCGAGCTGCCGGTCGCCCCGAACGATCTGGAGCTCAAGCCGGCGGACGTCACCCAAATCGCCTCCCGCTTCGACGACCTCGAGTTCGGTGTCAACCTCCGCGAGCGCGTCCTCGCCGCCGTGCCTACCGACGGCACCGCGCCCGAGACTGAGGCCGTCGAGCTTGAAGATGTCACTATCGACGACGAACCGTTGGACACCTGGCTCAGCAGCCGTCAGGACGACGGTCTTGCCGTCTACGTCTCCGGCAATGCCACGCCCGGACAGGGCGATGTGGTGGCCCTGGCGATCGTCGATAAGCAAAGGCACGGTGTGTCCAAGCTCGCCGCGGACTTGAGTGCGGCGGAGGACGCCGCGGTGAAGCAGTGGCTCGAGTCGGACGCGCCGAAGTACATGCACGAGGCGAAGGCCGCGTACCACATGCTGCGCGGCCGGGGCATCGAGCTCGCAGGCATTGCGCACGACACCGCGATTGCCGCCTACCTGCTGCGACCCGGACAGCGCACCTACGCACTGGAAGACATCTACCAGCGCCACCTGCAACGCCAGCTCAACGTCGGCTCCGACCAGATGAGCCTGCTCGGCGATACTGCGGACGTGGATGCGGCCGCTGCGATCCTGGAACTGTCCGCGGAGCTGACGAAGGAGCTGCGCGAGATCGACTCCTACGAGCTCTACGCGGACCTGGAGCTGCCGCTAGTCACCGTGCTTGCGGAAATGGAGCACACCGGCATCGCGGTGGATCTGGATGTGCTGGAAAACCAGCGCAAAGAGCTCACGTTGAAGGTGGAGCAGATTGAGCAGGAGGCGCGCCAGCTTGTGGACGAGCCTTCGCTGAACCTGTCTTCCCCGAAGCAGCTGTCGGCAGTGCTCTTTGACAAACTGGAGCTGCCGAAGACGAAGAAGACCAAGACCGGGTACTCGACCGCCGCAGGTGAGATCGAGGCGCTGGCGGAGAAGAACCCGCACCCGTTTTTGGACCACCTGCTGGCGCACCGCGAGCACCAGAAACTCAAGTCCACCATCGAGGGCTTGATTAAGACGGTGCAGCCGGATGAGCGCATCCACACCACGTTCAACCAGACGGTGGCGTCCACAGGCCGGCTCAGCTCCGCGGAGCCGAACCTGCAGAACATCCCGGTGCGCACCGAGGCGGGCCGCGCCATCCGATCCGCGTTTGTGGTGGGCGAGGGCTACGAGTGCCTGCTCACCGCGGACTACTCGCAGATTGAGATGCGCGTGATGGCGCACTTAAGCCAGGATGAGGGCCTGATTGAGGCCTACCGTGCAGGCGAGGACCTGCACAACTTCGTCGGCTCGCGCGTGTTCGACGTGCCCATCGACCAGGTCACCCCGGAGCTGCGCCGCCGCGTCAAAGCAATGTCCTACGGTCTGGTCTACGGCCTGTCGGCGTACGGGTTGTCTAACCAGTTGTCTATCTCCGCCGGCGAGGCGAAAGACATCATGGCCAGCTACTTCGAGCGCTTCGGCGGCGTGAAGCGCTACCTGGATGAGGTGGTGGAGCAGGCGCGTCGCGACGGCTACACGTCCACCGTGTTCGGCCGCCGCCGCTACCTGCCGGAACTGAACAGCGACAACCGGGTTGCGCGCGAGAACGCCGAGCGCGCCGCTCTGAACGCGCCTATCCAGGGCACGGCCGCCGACATCATCAAGGTGGCCATGCTGCGGGTGGACGCGGCGTTGGAAGGCAAAAAATCTCGCGTGCTGCTCCAGGTCCACGATGAGCTTGTTGTCGAGATCGCCCCGGGCGAGCTGGACGAGGTGCGCGGGATTGTGGAGCGCGAGATGGACGACGCTATCGAGCTGCTCGTTCCGCTGGAGGTCTCCGCTGGCACCGGCGCCAACTGGGACGCGGCCGCGCACTAAGCAAGTGGCTTAAGCAACGCCAAGGCGGGTAGGAACGATATCGATTCCTACCCGCCTCGCGCACGGCAC
The DNA here is from genome assembly GCF_026930265.1 of Corynebacterium pilbarense. Classification (NCBI taxonomy): domain Bacteria; kingdom Bacillati; phylum Actinomycetota; class Actinomycetes; order Mycobacteriales; family Corynebacteriaceae; genus Corynebacterium; species Corynebacterium pilbarense. Next base: position 39,113 of record NZ_JANRML010000011.1, on the reverse strand, counting down.
CCCTCCCACGGCCGTGGTCCCCTCCGTGGAGCTTCCCCCTGCAGCTCCGAGTGCATATTCAGTTGTGAACCTCCCCTCGGGGGAAGGGGCCACCGGGGGCGGCCATGACCCGGCTGGGGCTTAGATTTCACCCCTGGCCAGGTCGTTCCCCGAAAGCCAAGCGCGACCTTACCGTTGGGTAAGGAAAGGCTCAACGGACCTACAGGATAAGCCCAGAATCGAACATTCCGTTAACTGGGTCACATGAATAATTGGACGGCTGGCCAGCATGAAAAAGCGCTCAGTTACGAGGAGTTTACTTCCGTGTAACTGAGCGTTTCGCCCCCGGTGTGTACCCCCGGTTTGCTAAAGCAGGTCGTTGAGTGAACGCCGCTCGTTGTCGTCTTCGGAGGACTCAACTTCCTCCTGGAGGGCGTCCTTGAACTCGTCGTCCTCCAAGTTCGATTCGGTGGCCAGTTTGTCCACTTCTTGGCCGTCCTCGGCTTCGACTGCGTCGGCGCGGCGCTCGCCCTCGTCCTTGAGCTCGTCGCGGTGCCGCAGGTAGGTCACCGTCATCACTGCCATGACGAAGAGGCCGAGGTAGCCCAAGATTGGGTACAGGCTGTTCACCAACGGCTGGAAGCCGGCGAAAGAGAGCCCAAACCCGACAACGCAGGCGATAGCGTAGGTGGGGTAGAAGCGCTCTGGGTTCTTGCGGGTCAGGCGCTTGGCCAGCGCGTAGAACATGCCAAGGCAGGTGTTGAAGACCATGAGGAAGATGACCCAGGTCATGATGAAACCGAGTACGGGGTTCACGTTTTCGATCACGGCGAGCAGTGGCATGTCGGTGCCGTTGACGGACTCCACCTGGATCAGCAGCGACGCCACGAGCAGCGCCAGCATGACCGCGTAGATCACGCCGCCGAGGATGCCGCCGAGGCGGCTGCTCTTCGTGTCGAACTCGTCGCCGGCCATCACCAGCGCCATTGACACGCCGCACAGTGCGTTCAGACCGGTGTGGTTGAGTGCTCCCAGCCACCAGTACGGGGTGCCGTCTGCGCGGGAGACCTCCTGCTGGGCGTAGCTGCCGACCTCACTCAAGCTCACGTCCACCTGCGTGAACGAGTAGATACTGCCAATCAGCACGAACACCACAAGTAGTGGGGTGGCCCAGCCGATTACTGAGGAGACCTTGTCCACGTCGAACCGGCCGACAATCAGCATGAGCGCAAGCATTGCCACAGCGCCCACCCAGATAGGCCACTCAAACGACTGTCGCAGGTTCGACCCGGCGCCGGCGAACATGACAAACCCGACGGAGAACATGCACGCCACCGCGGACCAGTCCATGATGAAGGCTGCGGGCTTCGAGGTGACGTTGTAGAAAACCTCGTTGTGCTCGCGCGCCAGGAAATATGAGCCGAAGGTCATGAACGCTGTCGCGGCGAACAGCATGGTGACACTGGCTAGAATCACGCCGTAGAACCCGTTGGTGCCGTAGGCGACGAAATACTGCAGCGCCTCCATACCGGAGGCGAAGCCGGCACCGACAACGATGCCGACGAATGATGCAGCGACTGCGAGGCTGCGTTTCCACATAAAAAACTGCTCCAATTGCGTTACTTATGGCAAGTATTGGTGTCTGTTAATGCTAGCGGTCGGAGCAAACCGGAGGGGCGTCGGAAAGCACCTGCGAATCATTTGCTCTAGCTGGGCAAAGTGTCTACACTCGTGCGGGCGTGTCTACGCGCGAGCGCGGTGCCCACCGTAATAGGAGGGTGAGGTGGCCGTTGCGGCGCGAGATCGGCGCACGCGAGCTTGCTGCTTCTAGCTGCAGGTTTACGTGGTCGAGAGAGACGCTCCTGTCCAATCACGATCTCCTATTTTTCGGAGCACATAGAACTTATGCGCACTTCCAACGCACCCCAGGTAGCCATCAACGACATCGGTGGCCCTGAGGAATTCCTCGCCGCAGTCGACGAGACCATCAAGTACTTCAACGATGGCGACATCGTCACCGGCACCGTGGTCAAGGTCGACCACGACGAGGTCCTGCTCGACATCGGCTACAAGACCGAGGGCATCATCCTCACCCGCGAGCTGTCCATCAAGCACGACGTCGACCCGGAAGACGTGGTCGAGGTCGGCGATGAGATCGACGCACTTGTCCTGACCAAGGAGGACAAGGAAGGCCGCCTGATGCTGTCCAAGAAGCGCGCTCAGTACGAGCGTGCTTGGGGCACCATCGAGGAGCTGCAGGCCAACGACCAGCCGGTTACCGGTACCGTCATCGAGGTCGTCAAGGGCGGCCTCATCCTCGACATCGGCCTGCGCGGCTTCCTGCCGGCATCGCTGGTGGAGATGCGTCGCGTCCGCGACCTGGATCCGTACATCGGCCAGGAGCTCGAGGCGAAGATCATCGAGCTGGACAAGCACCGCAACAACGTGGTCCTGTCCCGCCGCGCTTACCTGGAGGAGACCCAGTCCGCGGTCCGTTCCGACTTCCTGCACCAGCTGCAGAAGGGCCAGGTCCGCAAGGGCGTCGTGTCCTCCATCGTCAACTTCGGTGCGTTCGTCGATCTCGGCGGCGTCGACGGCCTGGTGCACGTCTCTGAGCTGTCCTGGAAGCACATCGACCACCCGTCCGAGGTTGTCGCCGTGGGCGACGAGGTCACCGTCGAGGTGCTCGACGTCGATCTCGACCGCGAGCGTGTTTCCCTGTCGCTGAAGGCGACCCAGGAGGATCCGTGGCGCGTCTTCGCCCGCACCCACGCTGTGGGCCAGATCGTCCCGGGCAAGGTCACCAAGCTCGTCCCGTTCGGCGCGTTCGTCCGCGTCGAGGAGGGCATCGAGGGCCTTGTCCACATCTCCGAGCTGGCTCAGCGCCACGTGGAGGTCCCGGACCAGGTTGTCAACGTCGGCGAAGAGGTCATGGTCAAGGTCATCGACATCGACCTGGACCGTCGCCGCATCTCCCTGTCCCTCAAGCAGGCTGACGAGGACTACGTCGAAGAGTTCGATCCGTCCCGCTACGGCATGGCCGACTCCTACGACGAGCAGGGCAACTACATCTTCCCGGAGGGCTTCGACCCGGAGACCAACGAGTGGATGGAAGGCTACGACGAGGCTCGCCAGGCATGGGAGGCACGCTACGCCGAGGCAGAGCGTCGCCACCAGGCCCACACCGCTCAGATCGAGCGTCACCGCGCCGCTGCCGCCGAGGCCGCGGAGCAGGAGGGCGAGCAGGCCAACTACTCCTCCGAGTCTGCAGCTGCAGCTCCGGCAGCTGACCAGGCTGAGGAGAACATCGGCTCCCTCGCCTCCGACGAGCAGCTCGCGGCTCTGCGCGACAAGCTCGCCGGCAACTAAGCACTCGCAGGCTCGTGCTTAGGAGAAACTCTTAAGCATCTCGCTTAGCGACGAACGCCCCGTGCACCACCAAGGTGCGCGGGGCGTTTTGCTATCTTCGAGCCATGAAGAAAGTGGGCCTGACAGGCGGCATCGGCAGCGGAAAATCCACAGTGGCGAGAATGCTTGGCGACGCTGGCTTCGCTGTGGTCGACGCTGACCAAATCGCACGCGACATCATGGAACCCGGCTCACCAGTGCTGGGCGAGGTTGCGGCAGAGTTCGGCGCGGACCTCATCGGCGCCGACGGTGCGCTCAACCGGGGGGAGCTCGCGCGGCGCGCGTTTGCCACGACGGAGGACACCAAGCGCCTCAACGCGATCACGCATCCCGCTATCCGGGCCGAGTCCGAGCGTCGCTTCGCTGCCGCCGAAGAAGCGGGGGAGCAGGCCGTCATCTACGACATGCCACTGCTCGTGGACCTTGGGCTGAATCAGGACATGGACCTCACCGTTGTCGTGGATGTGGACAAGGACGAGAGGATCCGGAGGCTCGTCGCAAAGCGGGGGCTCGATGAGGCCGACGCGAGGGCCCGAATGGCGCAACAGATCGACGATGAGGCGCGGCTGGCGGCCGCAGACGTCGTGATCGACAACAACGGCCCGCTCGACGCACTCGACGTGCAGGTGGCTGCGCTGGTGGAGAAAATCAAAGGTTAGTGAACTGTACCGGCGAAATTTACCGGTGTGACACGTTTCATTTACCTTGCTGCTTTAACTTGCGGGGGCATGGGAACGTGGAACACAGGGCCGTTCGACAACGACTCTGCAAATGATGCCGTGACAGCGCTGGTCAACGGCACTTTCTGCATGGCCCAGTTCCGCTTCCAATGCGGTTTGGGCTCCCTGGGCACGGACGAGGCAGAATCCGTGATCGCACTCGCCGCCCTCATCAACGGCCACCTGCCGGAGGGGCTCGAGGGCACGATCGACTATCCGTTTACCTTGGATGACAAGCAGTGGATCCGCCGCCGTGCGCAAGCGGTGCTACGGCCCGGTGGATCCGCGTTGTACTCCATGTGGGAGGAAGCCGGCGAGCTGCAGGAGTGGCTGGAGAGCTCCCGCAAGTACGCCGCCTAGTCTGGAAGCCATTGCCTATCGACGAGCAATGCCTCACCCGACGCACTTGGCGATACACTGACCGCTATGGCTTTTGCTGCTGAACATCCCGTCCTCGCGCAGTCAGAGTTCCGCCCCGTGGGGGAGATTGAGCGGCGCGAAAAACCCTTCGAGGTCGTCTCCGAGTTCGAACCCTCCGGCGACCAGCCAACGGCGATTGCACAGCTGGATGAACGACTCAACCGCGGCGAGCGCGACGTCGTGCTCATGGGTGCGACCGGTACCGGTAAGTCAGCCACCGCCGCGTGGCTCATTGAGAAGCAGCAGCGACCCACGCTGGTCATGGCGCCGAACAAGACGCTGGCGGCGCAGCTGGCAAACGAGCTGCGCCAGCTGCTACCGAACAACGCGGTGGAGTACTTCGTGTCGTACTACGACTACTACCAACCAGAGGCCTACATTGCGCAGACAGACACCTACATCGAGAAGGATTCGTCCATCAATGACGACGTGGAGCGCCTGCGCCACTCCGCCACTTCCGCGCTGCTGAGCCGGCGCGACGTGGTTGTGGTCTCCTCGGTGTCCTGCATCTACGGCCTCGGCACGCCGCAGTCCTACCTGGACCGCTCCATTGTGCTGCGCGTGGGCGAGGAGGTGGAGCGCGACCGCTTCCTGCGCCTGCTAGTGGACGTGCAGTACGAGCGCAACGACATCGACTTCAAGCGCGGCACCTTCCGCGTCAAGGGCGACACCGTGGACATCATCCCGGCCTACGAAGAGGTGGCGGTGCGCGTGGAGTTCTTCGGTGACGAGGTGGACTCGCTGTACTACATCCACCCGCTCACCGGCGATGTGATCAGCCAGGAAGATGAAGTGCGCATCTTCCCGGCCACCCACTACGTGGCCACGGACGAGCGCATGGAAAAGGCTATCGAGGCTATTAAGGAGGAGCTCGCGGACAGGCTCGAGGAGCTGGAGAACAAGGGCAAGCTGCTTGAGGCGCAGCGCCTGCGCATGCGCACCGAGTACGACCTGGAGATGATCCAGCAGGTCGGGTTCTGCTCCGGCATCGAGAACTACTCGCGGCACATGGACGGCCGCCCGGCGGGCTCCGCGCCGGCGACGTTGATCGACTACTTCCCGGAGGACTTCCTCACCATCATCGACGAGTCCCACGTCACCGTGCCGCAAATCGGCGGCATGTTTGAGGGCGACATGTCGCGAAAGCGCAACCTTGTGGAATTCGGTTTCCGCCTGCCGTCCGCGGTGGACAACCGCCCACTGACGTTCGACGAGTTCGAAGCCCGCGTGGGGCAGACCGTGTACATGTCCGCCACCCCCGGCGACTACGAGCTCGAGGCCGCCCAGGGCGAGTTTGTGGAGCAGGTGATTCGCCCGACCGGCCTGGTGGACCCGAAGGTCACCGTCAAACCCACGAAGGGCCAGATCGACGACTTGATCGACGAGATCCGCACCCGCACCGCCAAGGACGAACGCGTCCTTGTGACCACGCTGACCAAACGCATGGCCGAGGACCTCACGGATTACCTGCTGGACAACGGCGTCAAGGTGCGTTACCTGCACTCCGATATTGACACCCTGCAGCGCGTGGAGCTGCTGCGCCAGCTGCGCCTGGGCGAGTACGACGTGCTCGTGGGCATCAACCTGCTGCGCGAGGGACTGGACCTGCCGGAAGTCTCCCTCGTTGCGATCCTGGACGCGGACAAGGAGGGCTTCTTGCGCTCGACCAAGTCGCTGATCCAGACCATCGGCCGCGCGGCACGAAACGTCTCCGGCGAGGTGATCATGTACGCCGACCAGGTCACCGAATCCATGCAAGAGGCCATCGACGAAACCGAGCGCCGCCGCGAGAAGCAGATCGCCTACAACGAAAAACACGGCATTGACCCGCAGCCGCTGCGCAAGGCGATCGCGGACATTTTGGACCAGGTGTACGACAACGCGGACGCGGATGCGTCGGCAAGCTTGAGCTCCGATACGGCCGTTGCGGAGCGCGCGGACGTGTCCAACATGGCCTCCGACGAGGTGCAAAAGCTTATCGACGACCTGACGGTCCAAATGCGCGACGCCGCCGGCGAACTCAAATTTGAGCTTGCCGGAAGACTTAGGGATGAGATTGCGGATCTCAAACGAGAGCTGCGTGGTATTAAAGACACAGGCAATTAGCGAAAGGAACCTGCTTTGCACACCTACAAGTCGATCGCTGTCGGCACCGACGGCTCCGCCACCTCCATGGTCGCCGTGCGCGCCGCAGCCAGCCTCGCCCGCGTTTACGGCGCTGAGCTGACCATCATCTGCGCCCACTACACCGCGTCCGGCTCGATGCTGAACTCCACCAACGCGGAATTGTCCCGCGTGGACATCGTCACCGCCACCAACGCGCGCGAAATTCTGCGCAAGGCGGACGAGATCGCCAAGGAGGAGCAGGCCGAAAAAATCAACCTTGTGTCCAAGGGAGGACAGCCCGCAAACGTACTGGTTGAGGCCGTCGGCGAGTACGGCGTCGACCTGCTCGTGGTGGGCAACAAGGGCATGCGCTCGATGGCCGGCCGCATCTTCGGCAACATCCCCGGCAACGTGGCCAAGAAGGCCCCAGTAGATGTCATGCTCGTGGATACCCGGGCAGAGGGACACGACTAAACCCTCAAGGGGTACACTAACCACGCTAACCGCGTCGCATTTTTGAAAGGTGATTTCACATGGCCGATAACTACAAGACCATCGTCGTCGGCTCCGACGGTTCCAAGTCCTCTCTGCTGGCCGTTGAGCGCGCCGCGAAGATTGCCGCAGCGTTCGGTTCCACCCTCGTCATCGGTACCGCCTACTACGAGAACGAAGAAGAGGCCGCGAAGACGCTGCGCCAGGATTCCGTGACCATTCTGGGCGACCAGAAGGCGCTGGAGAACCTCGAGGGCGCAGCTGAACACGCCCGCGCAGCAGGTGCGCCAGACGTGCAGACCGCAACCCGCCCGGGCACCCCGGTGCAGGCCCTGATGGCCATCGTCAACGACAACAAGGCTGACCTGCTCGTGGTGGGCAACCGCGGCATCAACTCCCTGACCGGCCGCCTGCTGGGCTCCGTGCCGGCGGACGTCGCGCGTCAGTCCGACTGCGACGTCATGATCGTTCACACGGTGAACTAGCAGTTATTCGCCGACCACTGTCAGCGTCTGCGTGGCGCGGGTGACGGCGACGTAGAGGTCTTGCCACCCTTGTGGCGAGGCCTCTTTAATTTTGCTCGGATCCACCACCACGACGTTGTCGAACTCCAGGCCCTTCATCTCGCCGACGTTGTCCGCATCAATGACAGCGGTCAAGCCGTCGCGCTTTACGACGTCCTCCGGTCTGCGCACAAACTGCACCGGCACACCGGACTCGCGGATCGCCTCCGGGACGGCGGCGTCCGGGTCGATCTCGGCCAACAGCTCGGCGGCGTAGTCCGCGATCTCTTTCGGCGTGCGGTAGTTCACCGTGAGCTCGTGGAGGCGGAAGCGCTGGCCCACGAAGGGCGCCAGCGCGTTCGTCCAATCGTCCACGCCGGCGGGGGAGGACGTCTGGGCAGTATCTCCCACGAGCGTCATCCACCGTGACGGGCAGCGGCGGAACACCATGCGCCACTCCATTGGCGATAACTCCTGCGCCTCGTCGACGATGACGTGCCCGTATGCCCACGTCTGATCCGCCCGTGCGCGCTGTGCGGTTGAGCGGGTGTCAGTCTCGCGCTGGCGGCTGGCGAGTGTCTCCGCGTCGATGACATCTGCGGCGGAGAGGATCTCGGCCTCGAACTGGTCGTCGTCGTTGTCCGTGGATTCGGACGAGGACAGCACGTCGAGCGCGCCCTCAGCCTCGGCGACGAGCTCGCGCCATTCCTCTTCTTCCTTCCGGCGCTGCTCTTCGGGGTCGACGGTGCCGATGAGCACGGCCAGCTCGTCCACAAGCGCGGTGTCCGCGCGGGTAAACGGGGAGCCCGGCGCACGGTACAAGGCGTCGCGGGTGTAGTCGTCGTAGTCGTGCGCTACCTCATCGATGGCGTCCTTGTCGGTCAGCAGCGCGCCTAGCACCTCGACGGGGTCCAGCTCCGGGAAGTGCGTGTCGATGAGTTGCTCTACCTGGGGGTCGTCCGCGAGGTCGTCGTGAAGCTGGTCCACATCCGCGTCCGAGAGCAGGTTCGCACCGCCGAGCGGGTCCTCGCCGATGCGCTTCGCAAACGCCTCCGCGAGTAGTTGCGTTAAGCGCTCCGCGAAGTAGGCGCGCGCCTGGTTATGCGGGCGGCGGGAGCGCCGCGCCCTCGTGCGGGCGGCCTTGATCATCTGCGGGGTGGCGTTCACCGGCACCGAGTCGAAGGTGAGGCGCACCGGCTCGTCCGGCACCGTCTCGTAGGCCTGTACCGCGCGCTTCAGGATGGTCACCATCTCCTCGGAGCCCTTCACCTCACGCGCGGCGATGGAGTCCTCGCCGGTGGGGGCAAAACCCGGCACGAGCTGGTCGGCGGTCGCCAGCACCACGCCCGTCTCGCCGAGCTCCGGCAGCACGCGGGAGATGTATTCGAGAAAAGTCGGGTTCGGGCCGACCACCAGGACACCAGTGCGGGTGAGCTGCTCGCGCCATGTGTAGAGCAAATACGCGATCCGGTGCAGCGCCACCGCCGTCTTTCCGGTGCCCGGTCCGCCCTGGACCACCATGACGCCGCGGGTGGTGTCGCGGATGATCTCGTCCTGCTCGCGCTGGATGGTTTCCACGATGGAGCGCATGTGGCCGGTGCGGGCCTCGTTCATCGCGCGGCGCAGTGCCGCCTCGGAGCCGACGCCGGCGTCGGAGGTTTCCGCGCCGTCGCCGGAGAGCACTTCGTCGTCAACCGCGGTGACAGTGCGCCCCCGCATGCGGATGTTGCGGCGCGTTTCCACGCCCTCCGGGTGCGCGGTGGTCGCCAGGTAGAACGGGCGGGCGAGGGGAGCGCGCCAGTCCAACAGGAGGGTGCGGTAGTTGTCCTCCCTGTCGTCGATGCCCATGCGCCCGATGTAGCGCCGCTCCAGGTCCGGCCGGCCCGGCACCGGGTTTTCCGGGTCGTCGTCGGCGACGTCGATACGGCCGAAGACTAAGCCGGTCTCGGCCACGTTAAGCGCATCCAGCTTCGCGTTGAGCCCGTGGTACTCCGTTTCGCGGCGCACCAGCGCGTCCGAATCCGGGTTGTCCGGGTCCACGTCGCGCTGCACTTCTTCAAGGCGCGCTTGAGCTCGCGCCACCTCGCTATCCAGGTGCGCGAAAAGCTGATCCACGTACGTCTGTTCTGTTTCCTGCATCCTCACAACAAACGGCCCCGGGACTGGGAATATTCCCAGCCTCAGGGCCGCCAAGTAGTTGAAGTAGTTACGGCTCTTAGGCGAACTTCTTCTGCGCCTTCTTCACCAGCTTCTGAGCCTTCTTCTCGGCCTTCTTCGCCTTGCGCTTCCACTTGAGCTTGGTAATCCAGGACGGGTTAGCGTCCAGCTTGTCCCAAGCGTCCTGCAGGGCGTCGACCGCGTTCTGCGCCTTGTCCTGGGCCTTGGCGGAAGCCTTGTTCACCTTGCGCTTTGCCTTGAACTTGTCCAGGGCGGACGGCTGCAGGTCGTCCAGCTGATCCTGCAGGTTGCCGACGACGCTGTTGACCTTGCGCTTCGCCTTGAACTGCTGAATCTTGGACGGCTTGATGTCGCCGTACGCGTCCTCGGCCTTGTCGGTGGCCTTCTCAGCAGCGTCGTCCAGCCAATCGCCCGCGTCGGACAGGAAGCTGGACGCCTGCTTCTTGGCGTCGTCGAGCCAGTCGTTGGCAGCGTCGCCGGCCTTGGAGGCCTTCTTCTTCCAGTCGCCCTTGTTGTCGTCGACGTAGTCGGTGACCTGGTCGGTCGCGTCGGAGAACCAGTCGGACGCCTTGTCCCAAGCCTTCTCGGTCTCAGACTTGGTCGGCAGCGCCTGCTTGACGTTCTTCTGCGCGGCCTGAGCAGCGTGCTGCGCGCGCCACTTCAGGTCCGGCTTGCCGTTGTTGTCCACGGTGGCCAGCAGCACACCGCCAGCAAGCCCGAGGTCCGTCAGGGCACCGGTGCGGCGGCGTGCCTTCTCGTCATCGTCCTCAGCCTCCCAGAATGCGTGGCGGCCCATAACGGTCGGCAGCGCAGTGGCGGCGAGCAGGGTGGCGGACAGGCGCGGGAACTTGCCGATGGCGAAGGACGCGCCAGCGCCAGCCTTGGTGGCACCGATGATCTGCGCGGCAGTCTCCGGGCTCTTCGGCAGGAAACCGCGGTACTCGCGCGGGGTGAGCGCGCGCAGCTTCTTCAAAACGCTGTCCGCGCTGTCCTTGTGGCCAGCCGGGTTCAGCAGGGTCTCGACACCGTCGATCACGTAGACCGAAGCCAGCATCGGGCGTGCGATTTTCCGGATCATACTTTTACCCAATCCTTACTTTTTGTAGCTGAATGTGCTCCCGTCGAGTGTAGCGATTTTGCGCCACCCCGGTAGCGGGTTTTGTCCTTACCAGCGGCGATCCCACCAGTCGTCCAGGTGCGGACGCTCCTCGCCGAGCGTGGTGGGTTTACCGTGGCCCGGCCAAACGACGGCCTCATCCGGGTAGACATCGAAGACCTTTTCTTTGACGTCGTTGAACAGGCGGACAAAGTCGCCCTCGGACTGGGTTTTGCCCAGCCCGCCGGGAAACAGCGAGTCACCGACGAACAGGTTGACGGTGCCGTCGATCTCTGCCGCCACGCAGGCGCCGCCCGGGGTGTGACCGCGCAGGATGGTCACAGAGAGGCGGTGGCCAGCGAACTCGATCGTGTCGCCGTCGTTGAGCTCCACATCCGCCGGGGCAGGAATGGCCGGGGCGTCCAAAAACGGCGCGTAGTGCGTCGCGCCAGTGGCCTCGAGCACCTCCTTGAGTGCTCGGGTGTGGTCGTGGTGGCGGTGCGTGGTTAACACTGCGGTGATCTTCACGCCGGCGTCGTCGGCCATCGCCAGAAGTTCGGGGGCGTTCGCAGCTGCGTCGATAAGCAACCCTTGCCCCTCGCTGCAGAGGAGGTAGCAGTTGTTGTCCATGTCGGAGACAGAAATATGGCGAAGAGAAAGCATGCGGCCAAGACTAGTGAGGAATGTTTGTCCGCACCGGTGCGTTGGTAGCGTCTTGGGAGTACTAATCAACGAAAGCGAGAGTGACGTGGCCGAAAAGCTGACAGTGCGCGGCGCGCGCGAACACAACCTCAAGGGCGTGGACATTGAGCTGCCCCGCGACAAGATGGCGGTGTTTACCGGCCTGTCCGGCTCCGGCAAGTCCTCGCTCGCCTTCGACACAATCTTCGCCGAAGGGCAGCGCCGCTACGTGGAATCGCTGTCCTCCTACGCCCGCATGTTCCTGGGGCAGATGGACAAGCCGGACGTGGACTACATCGACGGGTTGAGCCCGGCGGTGTCTATCGACCAGAAGTCCACCAACCGCAACCCGCGCTCCACCGTGGGCACCATCACGGAGATTTACGATTACCTGCGCCTGTTGTACTCGCGCGCCGGCACCCCGCACTGCCCGGTGTGCGACGCGGTGATTGAGCGCCAGACCCCGCAGCAAATCGTGGACCGCGTGCTCGAGCTGGAAGAGCGCACCAAATTCCAGGTCCTCGCGCCGATTGTGCGCAAGCGCAAGGGCGAGTTCCAGGACCTTTTCGCCGACCTGTCCTCGCAGGGGTACTCGCGCGTGAACGTGGACGGGGAGACCTACCAGCTTTCGGACCCGCCCAAGCTGGAAAAGCAGATCAAGCACAACATCGACGTGGTGGTGGATCGCCTCACTGTCAAGGCCAGCCAGAAGCAGCGCCTGACGGATTCCGTGGAAACGGCGCTCAAGCTTGCCGACGGCCTAGTCGGCTTCGACTTTGTTGAACTGGAGGCCGACGACCCGGAGCGCGTGCAGATCTTCTCCGAGAAGATGGCCTGCCCGAACGGCCACAAGCTCAACGTGGAGGAGTACGAGCCGCGCGCGTTTTCCTTCAACTCGCCGTTCGGCGCTTGCCCGGCCTGCGACGGCCTGGGCGTGCGCAAAGAGATCGACGTGGACCTGGTCATCCCGGACCCGGACGCACCTGCGGTGGACGCGTTCCAGCCGTGGAACTCCAGCCCGAACAAGAAGTACTTCACCAAACTCATTGAGGCGCTGGCGAAAGAGGAGAACTTCGACGCCAATGCGCCACTGAGCTCGCTGACCAAGACGCAGCAGAAGCACCTGATCCACGGCTCGTCCACGAAAGTCAACGTGCGCTACAAGAACCGCTACGGGCGCCAGCGCTCCTACACGGCGGCCTACGAGGGCATCGTGGGCTACCTGGAGCGCAAACTGGAGCAGACCGAGTCCGAGACGCAGAAGGAACGCCTGCTCGCCTACACCCGCGAGGTGCCGTGCCCGACCTGTAACGGCGCGCGCTTGAAGCCGGAGATCCTGGCCGTGCGACTGGCTTCCACCACGCACGGGGAGCGTTCCATCGCGGGCCTGACTGAACTGTCGATCGAGGACGCCTCCGAATACCTGGACAACCTGGTGCTGGGGTACCGCGAGGAGATGATCGCCGGTGCCGTGCTGCGCGAAATCCAGGCACGCCTGCACTTCCTTTTGGACGTGGGGCTGAACTACCTCACCCTGGCCCGCTCCGCCGGCACGCTGTCCGGCGGCGAGGCGCAGCGCATCCGCCTGGCCACCCAGATCGGCTCCGGCCTGGCTGGTGTGCTCTACGTGCTGGACGAGCCGTCCATCGGCTTGCACCAGCGCGACAACCAGCGCTTGATCACCACCTTGAAGAAGCTGCGCGACCTGGGCAACACGCTGGTCGTGGTGGAGCACGACGAGGACACCATCCGCGAGGCCGACTGGCTCATCGACATCGGACCGCGCGCCGGCGAGTACGGCGGGGAAGTGGTCTACCAAGGCAAGCCGGAGGGCATCCTCAAGGCAAAAGACTCCATCACGGGCGACTACCTGTCCGGCCGCAAGGTTATTGAGGTACCGGAGCGCCGGAGGGACGTCGATAAGCAGAGGCAACTGAAAATCATCGGCGCACGCGAGAACAACCTCGACAACGTCAGCGTGGACATCCCGCTCGGCGTGCTGGTGGCTGTCACCGGCGTGTCCGGCTCCGGCAAGTCCACGCTGGTCAACCAAATTCTGGCGAAGACGTTGCAGAACCAGCTCAACGGCGCGCGCCAGGTTCCCGGCCGCGTGAAGAAGGTCGAGGGGCTGGAGCACCTAGACAAGCTCGTGCAGGTGGACCAAAGCCCGATCGGGCGGACCCCGCGCTCCAACCCGGCGACGTACACCGGCGTGTTCGACAAGATCCGCAGCTTGTTCGCCGAAACCCAGGAGGCGAAGGTGCGTGGCTATAAAGCCGGACGCTTCTCCTTCAACGTCAAGGGCGGGCGCTGCGAAGCCTGCCACGGCGACGGGACCATCAAAATCGAGATGAACTTCCTGCCGGACGTGTATGTGCCGTGCGAGGTGTGCGAAGGCGCGCGCTACAACCGCGAGACGCTCGAGGTGCGCTACAAGGGCAACAACATCGCTGAGGTGCTGGAGATGCCCATCTCGGAGGCCGCTGAGTTCTTCGAGCCGATTAACTCCATCCACCGCTACCTGCAGACGCTTGTGGACGTCGGCCTGGGCTACGTCCGGCTCGGCCAGAGCGCGACCACGCTGTCCGGCGGCGAGGCGCAGCGCGTGAAGCTCGCCGCGGAGCTGCAGAAGCGCTCCAACGGGCGCACGATCTACATCTTGGACGAGCCGACGACGGGCCTGCACTTCGAAGACATCCGCAAGCTCATGCTTGTGCTCAACGGCCTGGTGGAGAAGGGCAACACCGTGCTGGTTATCGAGCACAACCTAGACGTGATCAAGTCCGCGGACTGGATCGTGGACATGGGGCCCGAAGGTGGCTCCGGCGGCGGCACGGTGGTCGCGCAGGGCACACCGGAGGACGTCGCAAAGGTGCCCGGTTCCTTCACCGGACAGTTCCTGCAGGACATTTTGGTCACAGGGTAGCGCGCCCGATTTGGTTTGTGCAGGCATGAGCATGTATATTGCTGCCTACACCGCCCAGCGCGCCCGTGTCATGCGGGTGTGGGGGCCGCAAGAGGAGTGAATCCCACCCCAAGCCGCTCAGTCAACTGAGTTGGATACGGGTCAAACGGTGCGCCAGACGAGACAACTGTCTTGGCGTGCTTTGGACGAACTCCCGCCATCCGCCAGGGTGAGCGGGTTTTTCGCGTGGGATGAGTCTGATTGCGGTTCAAGTGCGGCACGCATTGTTTCTTTAAGTCTCTAGGAGTTCTCATCAGCGCTGAAGCTCGGATCAATGAACGAATCCGCGTCCCTGAAGTTCGCCTCGTCGGCCCGTCCGGCGAGCAGGTGGGCATCGTCCGCACGGACGACGCCCGCAAGCTGGCGTACGAGGCGGACCTCGACCTGGTTGAGGTAGCCCCGAAGGCCAAGCCGCCCGTGGCCAAGATCATGGACTACGGCAAGTTCAAGTACGAGCAGGATCAGAAGGCCCGCGAGGCCCGCAAGAACCAGCAGCAGACCGTGGTCAAGGAACAGAAGTTCCGCCCCAAGATTGATGAGCACGACTACCAGACCAAGAAGGGCAATGTTGAGCGCTTCCTGGAGAAGGGCAACAAGGTCAAGGTCACCATCATGTTCCGCGGCCGCGAGCAGGCTCGTCCCGAGCTGGGCTACCGCCTGCTGGAGCGTCTGGCTGAGGACATTGGGGAGCTCGGCGTTGTCGAGTCCCGTCCGAAGCAGGACGGCCGAAACATGACGATGGTCTTCGGACCGGCTCGCAAGGGCAAAAAGTAGTTCCAACAATCGACACTCTGAAGGGCTTTCACCATGAAGCAGAAGACCCACAAGGGCACCGCAAAGCGCATCAAGGTCAACGGCAAGGGCAAGCTGCGCCGCGAGCAGGCTGGTAAGCGCCACCTGAACGAGAAGCTCTCGTCGAAGCGCCGCCGCAAGCTGTCCGGCTCCACCGACGTCGCGAAGGCAGACGTCAAGCGCGCAAAGCGCCTCCTCGGCATGTCCTAAGCACTGCCCGATCAATCAACCGATTACGAGAAGAAGAAAAGGAAGTTTGACTCATGGCACGTGTGAAGCGTTCAGTCAATGCTAAGAAGAAGCGCCGCGCAATCCTCAAGTCCGCGAAGGGCTACCGCGGCCAGCGCTCCCGCCTGTACCGCAAGGCGAAGGAGCAGTGGCTGCACTCCCAGACCTACGCGTACCGCGATCGCCGCAAGCGCAAGAGCGAGTTCCGCAAGCTGTGGATCCAGCGCATCAACGCCGCTGCCCGCATGAACGACATCACCTACAACCGCCTCATCCACGGCCTGAAGCTGGCTGAGGTCGAGGTCGACCGCAAGATCCTGGCCGAGCTGGCTGTCAGCGATTTCGCTGCCTTCTCCGCTCTGTGCGAGGTTGCGAAGAACGCGCTGCCGGAGGACGTCAACGCTCCGAAGGCTGCGTAAGCACTTTCGCTTAACGACGAAGCTCCCGCCCAACCCCGAATAATCGGGAGAGCGGGAGCTTTTTCGTGTCTGGCAACGATAAGGCGTGCCCACCGTTGGGGTGGGCACGCCATTCGTCGCTATTGGGGCTGTGTTAGAAGATGCCCTCGTTCTCGCGGCCGAAGTCGTCGAGCGTGACGTCGCGGGAATCGACGTCCTGGTCGTTGTACTCGGAGTCGTCACCGTCGAGACGGCCGGTCTGGGTGACGGTGATGTAGTTAGTCAGACGGCCTTCCTTGGTGTCGCCGTCGCCGAAGGAGAAGGACACGAGGTCTGCTTCCTCACCCGGGTTGATCGGGTTGGAAAGAGTGACCTCGAAGATGCGCGCCTGCTCGTCCTCGTCCCAACCCAGGTCGCGGGCGTAGCCGCCCTCGCGGGTGGTGGTGGTGATCAGACGGTCAACTCCCTCCGGGCCGTCCTCGGTGTGGACTGCGACGCGGAAGGTCACAGCCGGGAACTCGCCCCAGTAGCGCTCGTTACCGACGTTCTTCACGCGCAGCGCGGTGGAGCCGGCGAAGCCCTTCGCCTTCGCGGAGGACACGGTGAAGTACGGCTCGAGGTCCAGGTCGTGCTCGGCCTTCTCGGCGTCGTCCTTGTTGGACTCGTCGGTGGACTCTTCCTTCTTGTCGGAGACAGCGTCGACCTCGATAGCGCCGTCGGCCTTGTCCTCGGTGGTGCCCTCGGCCTTCTCAGCCTCTTCCTTGGCCGCCTTTTCGTTCTCGGTTGCGAGGTTGACGTCCTCGTTGCTGACGTCGGCGGTCTTGTTGTCGTCGACCTTCTCCACGTCGTCGATGTTGTCGCCCTTGTTCAGGGCGTCAACGTCCTTGTCGTACTCAGCGTTCGGCTCGTCCTTGACCTCGGTGGTCTGCGCACCCTTGTTGGGAGCCCAGGAATCAGCCGGGGTGTCGAAGTTCTTCACGCGGACCTCGTTCTTTACCGGCATGTTTGCAACCCAGGCGGTCGGGGTTGCCCAGGTGCCGTTCGGGAGGCAGCGCTGCTGGGTACCGGTCATGGTGACGGTGCGGAAGCCGTAGGTTGCCTCGCCGGTGTTGCCGGCCGGCACGTCGTACGGGCCCACGGTCTGGCCGACGTTCCAGGACAGCTCTGCGGAGACGTCCCAGCCCAGGGACTTAGCCAGGGAGTAACCAATATTGCCCTCGATGCCCTTCTTGGAGCCGGAGCCGCCGAGATCCAGGGTCTCGGTCTTGGAGCCGTTCACGGAAGCGGAGACCGTCTGGGTACGGGAGAGATCCTGCTGCAGCGGGATTGCCTCGTCGGAAAGGTTCGTGGTGGAGATGGTGCCCACCGGCAGGAAGTTGTCCTTCACCTTGTACACGACGGTGCGGTAGTCCTCGGTGGAGTTACACACCGGGCGCGGGTTGAGCACGTTCGCCTTCAGGTGGTCGGAGCCACGGTACGTGTGAACGATCGGGAGCTTGTCGTTGTTCGCCGGGGTCTCGGGAGCGGACTCCTCGAGGGTGGTTGCGTTCGCGGGAGCGATGGCAGCGCCGGCCATCAGAGTGCCGAGTAGCGCAGTGGTGATGCGTCGGGTCTTACGAGTCATACGTTGTCCTTTCCTGTGAAGCTTCCGCCAGCGTCGCTAGCAGTCGTGGTGATTGCTTACAGGGGTCAACGTATGGGTGTCACGGTCGTGTGACAAGGAATTTTTGGAGTCTCGGCACCTTCGTTCCCGATGCCGATACGTTCGTTCAGAACCTTAGGGGGCTACTGCACCTGCGGTCCACGCCCGTTGAGGACGGTAACCACAAGGTCGAGGCGGGAGGAGACGCCGTAGGCTGACAGGAGCTTCGAGACCATCTTCTTTACGGTGGATTCGGAGTAGTTCAGGTGCTTCGCGATGTCGGCGTTGCTCAGGCCGTCGCAAAGCAGCTCGAGCACTTTCTGCTCGGTATCGGAAACTCCCGCAGGCACGTTGATAACGGTCTTCGAACGCGCTCCGCTAGCAGCTTGCGGAGCTTGCGCGTCCCGCTGGGAGAGGTGGGGGAGCAGCTTGTTCATCGCGGCAGGTGAGATTACGGTGCCACCGGCGACCGCCTGCCGTACCGAAAGGATAATTTCCTCGCGTGGCTGGCTTTTCAGAATGTATCCGCGCCCACCGTGGTCGAGGATGTCGAGCATCGCGGAGTCATTGTCCAACGAGCTAATAGCCAAAAAGGCCGGAGCGGCACCACGCGCGTCGAGGTTGCGCAGCAGCTCTGCGCCGCCCATGTGCTGCATGTAGACATCGGACAGCACCACATCCACGTCTAATTGGGGGATGCGCTCGAGTGCTTCGGTCCCGTCCGAAGCAGTTTCGACGACGGTGATCCCTTCGGCGCTGTCGAGATAGCTTTTCAGCACCTCGCGGACCAGCGGATCATCGTCGACGAGGAAAACCCGGATTGGGTGATCAGGTGTTGTCATCTCGGTGCGATTAGCACCACAGACGGCCGAGCATGCCGCCGCACTCGAAGGTGTCGCCGATGGCACCAGCTGCGTAGGGGGTTGCCACAGTCTGTGCGTCTGCAGATGCTGCAGGGGCGACGGCGATGAGGCCGGCTGCAACCAGGGTGGAGGCGGCGAGGCGAGCAAACTTGCGCATTTGCTTGTCCTTTCGTGAACTAAAGCTGTAAATCGCTACATCGAATTATGGGTGCATACGGTAACAATGTGCAATAAATTCGGGCGCTTAGGGGACAAGTTGGTACGAAAGTATCCTTCATGCCCACGTGGCAATCTACTTTCGTTCCTTCGGCACGGTGAGGTGGTAGCGGAACGCCTCGCCGTGATAGCCCGCATCGAGAGTGGCACCGTCTTCTGCCAACAGTGATGCGACCTCCCCCAAGCCGACGCCGGTGCTCATCTCAACTTTCTGCTCTTGCGGGGCGCCGAAGTTCTGCACCAAGATCTGCACGTCGTGGTCGTCTTCGACCGCGGCCACGATCACTGGACGATGCTTATCTGCGTACTTGATCACGTTGGTCTGGATCTCACGGAACGCGTTTGGAGCGTGGCGCAAGGCAATCGAGTTCAGCCCCTCGCCGTGCATGCCGCTTTCCGTGACCGTGTAGCCGTGACTGCGCAGGGTGTCCGAAAAGGTCCGCAAGCAGTCATCCAATGTGGGTGTGCTCATGGCGTTGTTCTCGCTGAAGTCCGCGGGATCGTCGGAACGCATAAACCGGATGAGCTGACGGACTTCCTGCATGGAACGTCGAGCGTCCTCGGCGATGAGTTTCGCCGCCTTTGCTGTTTGGTCGTCACCTGACATCGCCAAGGCCTCGCTTCGGAGCACAACTGAAGTCAGAGAGGACGCCACTGACCCGTGCAAGGCCTTCACAGTACGCTCCCGTTCACGCTCGAGTTCTGCCTTCAACCGCTCGGCTTGCCGTTCACGAGTAATAAGGAAAGCTCGAAAAATCCAGCCCACTGTCCACGCGACAAGGAGCAACACGAACAGAAAGGTTGCTGTTTCAAACGAAATGGGGAGGTAGACGCCAGAGGGAAAGTCTGTCTGTGCGAGGTACCAGAGATAGGCCAGCAGGGGCAGGCTTAATCTGGCGGGAACACGCAACCCCACGACAGCGGCGATCGCGAACATGCCGATGATGATGATTGCGCTGCGATACTCCGGTGCAACATTGGAAAATTGCAGTAAGAAGCCGTATCCCACCCCCGCCGTGACCGGGGCGAAGAACGCAGCGACGATGAGGAACACGGCGTAGAGCGCCACTGCGAACCGGGACCACTCAACGGCAATTGGCGCCCCGGGCAGCGCCAGCAGCCCGAAAGCGAAAAGAAGAGCGGCGAGCGCAAAACCGATGCGCCAAGGTCGCGCCGCCGGTGAAAGAAGGCGGGCGCGCACGAGCTCCGGAAACGTAGGCACGGCAAACAGCGTAGCGCCCGCAACGTAGTCTGGAGCTATGCCATTGGATTTCCAGCAGCCGTTCACAGAGCGCACCCCGCGGGTGGTTAATGCGGGGAAGTTGAAGAGGGCGCAAGCTCGTCGTAAAGCAAAGGTCTTCTTGGCGGAAGGCGAAAACGCTGTGGAAGCCGCCGTGGCCACGGGGGCGGCGACGGACCTCTTTGTCACCGAGGCCGCGGCCGAGCGCTTCGAGGAGATCGTACGGGCGGCGGGTTACATGGACGTCTACACGCACGCGATTACGGAAAAAGCTGCGGACTCGCTCGCGGACGCGGTCACTTCGACCGGCATCTTTGCGGTGTGCCGCCCGGTGCTGTGGACGGTGCCCAAGATCATGAAGGGCCGGCCGAAGCTGGTGGCAGTGTGCGTGGAAACCAACGACCCCGGCAACGCCGGCACAATCATCCGCATCGCGGACGCCGTGGGCGCGGACGCAGTGATTTTCGCCGGCGACACCGTGGACCCGGAGTCTCCCAAGGTGGTGCGCTCGACTGTGGGGTCGCTGTTCCACATCCCCGTGGCGCGCGACCGAGATGTCCGCCGCGTGATCAGCCTGCTCGAAGACGCCGGGCTGTCCACCTTCGCCACCACCATGAACGGCGAGGTGAACCTGGCGCAGCCGGGGGAGACGCTCGCGCAGCCGACCGCTTGGCTGTTCGGCAACGAGGCGCATGGGCTCGACGACGACATCCTGTCGGCCGCCGATCACCGCGTTTCCATCCCTATCCAGGGCAGTGCGGAGTCGTTGAACTTGGCCACAGCGGCGAGTATCTGCCTGTGGGAGTCGTCGAAGGCGCTCGCGGAGGACTAGCTTTATCGGCTGGGGTTGCAGCGCCCGCCCTCGCGCGGGCGCTGTGTCGGCCGATAGGTAAAGTGGTGGACGCTTTTGAACCGACACTGCTGCGGTCTGTATAAACAGCGCAGCGCACTTGTGGAAAGGTGCGGGTGAACACAAGCGTGGCCGAAAACGCAAACCCAACTCCGGAAATTGAACTGACCGAGGACGCCCTGAACAAGGCGGCGGACGAGGCGATCGCTGCATTTGAGGCGGCCGAGGACCTCGCTGCGCTGGAGGAGGCGCACCGCGCGCACCTGGGGGAGAAGGCCCCGATCCTGCAGGCCCGCCGTGCACTCGGGACGCTGCCGAAGGATCAGCGCAAGGACGCCGGCCGGTTCGTGAACATGGCCCGCGGCCGCGCAGAAAAGGCCTACGCCCAGCTGCGCGTGCAGCGCGAGGCGGAGCACCGCGAGCGTCAGCTGCGCGAGGAGAAGGTGGACGTCACCCTGCCCACCTCCCGCACGCAGGCTGGTGCGATGCACCCGATCACCACGCTGTCCGAGCACATCGCGGACATCTTCATCGGCATGGGCTGGGAAGTTGCGGAAGGCCCGGAGGTGGAAGCGGAGTACTTCAACTTCGACGCGCTGAACTTCATCCCGGACCACCCGGCCCGCACGCTGCAGGACACCTTCTACATCGGCGAGGAGGGCTCCAAGCAGGTCATGCGCACCCACACGTCGCCGGTGCAGGTGCGCACCATGCTTGAGCGCGACGTGCCCATCTACATCGCGTGCCCAGGGCGCGTGTTCCGCACCGACGAGCTAGACGCCACCCACACTCCGGTGTTCCACCAGGTGGAGGGTTTGGCCGTGGACAAGGGGCTGACCATGGCGCACCTGCGCGGCACCCTCGACCACCTGGCCAAGGTGCTGTTCGGCCCGGAGACGAAGACGCGCATGCGCACGAACTACTTCCCGTTCACTGAGCCGTCCGCGGAGGTGGACGTGTGGTTCCCCAACAAGAAGGGTGGCGCGGGCTGGATCGAGTGGGGCGGCTGCGGCATGGTCAACCCGAACGTGCTGCGTGCCGTCGGCATCGACCCGGAGGTCTACTCCGGCTTCGCGTTCGGCATGGGCCTGGAGCGCACCCTGCAGTTCCGCAATGGTCTGTCGGACATGCGCGACATGGTCGAAGGCGACGTCCGTTTCACCATCCCGTTCGGCGTGCAGGCGTAAAGGAGACACTGATAATGCTCATTTCCAAAAACTGGATCGTCCGCCTGCTGCAGAACGCAGGTAACAAGGACTTCAACCCCACCGACGAGGAGCTCGACGCGGGCTTCGTGCGCGTCGGCTTCGAAACAGAGGGCTACGAGCCACTTCCGGAAGTCACCGGCCCGCTGGTCATCGGCCGCGTCGCCGAGATCGAGGAGCTGACTGGATTTAAGAAGCCCATCCGTTACTGCCAGGTGGACGTGGGCCAGGCCAACGGTACCGGCGAGCCGCAGGGCATCATTTGTGGCGCCCGCAACTTCAAGCAGGGCGACCTGGTCGTCGTGTCGCTTCCGGGCGCGGTGCTGCCGGGCGGATTCGAGATCTCGGCGCGAAAGACCTACGACCACATCTCCGCCGGCATGATGGCGTCTGCGGCTGAGCTTGGGCTCGCCGCGAAGAGCGAGGGCATCATTACGCTTCACGACGGCTCCGCTACCCCCGGCCAGGACGCGCGCGAGATTCTGGGCTCGGACGACACCGTATTCGAGGTCAACGTCACCCCGGACCGCGGCTACGCCCTGTCGGCCCGCGGGTTAACCCGCGAGATCGCCTCCGCCTTCGACCTCGAGTTCGCAGACGTGGCGCAGGATCCCGCGATCGCCGGCATCGACATTGCTGGCGTGCCAGCCCCGGCAGGCGAGACCATCCCGGTGACCGTGGAGGAATCCACCAAGGCCAAGCGTTTCGGCGTGCGCACTGTCGAAGGCATCGACCCGAACGCGACCGCACCGTTCTGGATGCAGCGCGAGCTCATGCTCGCCGGCGTGCGCTCGGTCAACGCCGCAACGGACGTGACCAACTACGTCATGCTGCTTACCGGCCAGCCGATGCACGCCTTCGACGCCGACAAGATCGCCGGCGGCCTGCGTGTGCACAACGCCTCCGACGGCGAGAAGTTTGAAACGCTCGACCACGTCGAGCGCACCTTGACCGCTGAAGACGTGGTGATCAGCGACGACAACGGCATTCAGTCGCTGGCCGGCGTTATGGGCGGGACCACATCCGAGATCTCGGACGAGACGGTCAACGTCCACTTCGAGGCCGCAACCTGGGATCCGCTGACCGTGGCGCGCACCGCACGCCGGCTGAAGCTGAGCTCGGAAGCCTCGCGCCGATTCGAGCGCGGCGTGGACCCGAAGCTGGTGGAAAACGCCCTGGACATTGCGTGCGCGCTGCTGGTGGAGATCGCTGGCGGCACGATTCATGCGGGCAGGACGCTGGTCGGTGACGTCGAGAAGCGTGATGCGATTGCGATGCGCGCCACGCGGCCGGCTGAGCTGATCGGTGTGGATTACGCGCGCGAGACCGTGGTCCGCCGCCTGCAGGAGGTCGGCTGCGAGGTCGCTGGCGACGGCGACGAGCTTCAGGTCACCCCGCCGACTTGGCGCACCGATATCACCGTGCCGGTGGAGCTGGTCGAGGAGGTCGTGCGCCTGGAGGGCCTGGACGACATTCCGTCGATCCTGCCCACGCCCAGTGGCGGCCGCGGTTTGAGCCCGTTGCAGCGCCGCCGCCGTGCGGTAACCCACGCGCTGGCGTACTCCGGCTACGCGGAGATCATCCCCACGCCGTTTATCGCCAACGACACCTTCGACACCTGGGGCCTGGACGCAGAGGACCCGCGCCGCAACACCGTCAAGGTGCAGAACCCGTTGGATGCGGACTACGGCATCCTGGGCACCACGCTGCTGCCGCCGATGCTGGAGGCTGCCGGCCGAAACGTCGCGCGCGGTCGCGGTGATGTGGCGATCTACTCCGTGGCGCAGACCTCGGAAAAGCGCGCGGACGTCTCGCCGCTGCCGGACGTGTCCGAGCGTCCAGCGGACGAGGTCGTCGCGGAGCTCGTCGAATCGCTGCCGAAGCAGCACCTCCACGCCGCGACCGTGGCACTGGGCAACACGGAGCTGGAAGGCCCGTGGGGCACCGGCCGCGCCTACGAGTGGTCGGACGCCATCGAGGCAGCCCAGCTCGTTGCCCGTGTCTGCGGCGTTGAGCTGGACGTCCAAGCGGCCGAGTACCTGCCGTGGCACCCGGGCCGCTGTGCGGCGCTGAAGGTTGACGGCGAGGTGGTCGGCTACGCCGGCGAGCTGCACCCGCAGATCCTTGAGAAGCTGAACCTGCCGGCGCGCACGTGCGCGATGGAGATCGATCTGACCGCGATCCCGCTGGCGGAGCGCCTGCCTGCACCCCGGCTGTCGGCGTTCCCGCTGCTCAATCAAGACATCGCCCTGGTCGTCGACGAGGCTGTGGCGGCCGAGGATGTGCGCCGCGCCGTCGAAGAGGGTGCGGGCGAGCTCGTCGAGGCAGTCACGCTTTTCGACGTCTACCGTTCCGAGAACCTCGGCGAGGGCAAGAAGTCGCTCGCTTTCGGCCTGGCGTTCCGTGCCCCGGACCGCACGCTGACCGAGGAGGAGGCCTCGGAGGCGCGCCTGAAGGCGGCCGAGTTGGCCAAGGAGCGCTTCGGCGCAGAAATGCGCGGCTAAGAATATTTTCCGTGAATAACTTCCACGCGACTGCATAACTGTTACACTGACGGCCATGTCAGAAAGCAAAGTTCTCAAAGTGGCGGTCGCGGGGGCCACGGGCTATGCGGGCGGTGAGATTCTCCGCCTGCTGCTGGGCCACCCGGCGTATCTCGCGGGGAAGCTAAAGGTCGGCGCGCTCACCGGTGCGTCCAACGCCGGCCAGAGCGTCGGCGAGCTCATGCCGCATCTGCCGGAGCTTGCAGACCGGGTCATCGAAGAGACGACCGTCGAGGTGCTCTCCGGCCACGACGTGGTCTTTCTCGGGCTTCCGCACGGCCACTCCGCTGCCATCGGCGCCGCACTGGGCGAGGACGTGATGGTCATCGACTGCGCGGCTGACTTCCGCTTGCGCGACGCTAAGGCGTGGCACGCCTATTACGGCTCGGAACACGCAGGATCCTGGCCCTACGGTCTGCCGGAGTTGCCGGGCCACCGGGAGGACGTCGCAAAGGCAACGCGCATCGCTGTCCCAGGCTGCTTTCCCACGGGTGCCACGCTCGCCGCATGGCCGGCAGTGCAGGCTGGATTGGTCGAGCCGGACCTGACGGTTGTGGCCGTCACCGGCGTTTCCGGGGCCGGCAAGAAGGCCAAGGTGGACATGCTCGGCGCCGAGACGATGGGCTCGCTGAAGGCCTACAGCGTCGCAGGCGCACACAGGCACACTCCAGAAATCGCGCAAAACCTCGAGGAAGTCGCGGGCGGCCAGGTCGCGGTAAGTTTCACCCCCGTGCTCGCGCCGCTGCCGCGCGGCATCCTCACCACCGTCACCGCGCCACTGGCGCAGGGCACGGACGTGGGGGCGGTGCGCGCCGCCTACGAAAACGCCTACGCCGAGGAACCGTTCGTGCACCTGCTGCCTGCCGGCCAGCAGCCGCAAACACAGCATGTGGTGGGTTCCAACATGTGCCACGTCCAGGTTGAGGTGGACCAGGCAGCCGGCAAACTTGTTGTCACCAGCGCCATTGACAACCTGACCAAGGGCACCGGGGGAGCGGCGGTGCAGTGCATGAACCTTGCGCTTGGCTTCGACGAGGGGGCGGGTCTGTCGCGAGCCGCGGTGGCTCCGTAACCGCCGGCTAGACCCCCAAACCAGCTTTCCCTTTTTCCCTGAAAGGACCCCTCCATCATGAGTGCTCTTGGAGTCACCGCACCTCAAGGCTTTTCCGCCGCCGCCACAAGCGCGGGCCTGAAAGCATCCGGCAACCCGGACATGGCCGTCGTTGTCAACGAAGGCCCCGAGTTCGCTGCCGCCGCCGTATTCACCCGCAACAAGGTCTTCGCCGCGCCCGTGAAGGTCAGCCGCGCGGCGGTGGCCGCAGGGGAGCTGAAAGCGGTGGTGTTCAACTCCGGCAACGCCAACGCCTGCACCGGAGAGCAGGGGCTGCATGACGCGCAAATTATGCAGCGGCTCACGGCCGAAGGTGTCGGCGCCGAGCCGCACCAGGTGGCTGTCTGCTCCACCGGCATCATTGGCGATCTGTTGCCGATGGAGAAGGTGGAACGTGGCATCGCAGGCGTAGTCACGCAGCTCGGCGATCACGGGGCAGACGCCGCTGATGCCATCCGCACCACCGACACCATCGCCAAGGAAGTGTTGGTCAAGGGCGACGGCTGGACTGTCGGTGGCATGGGTAAAGGTGCCGGCATGATGGCGCCGTCGCTGGCGACGATGCTGGTGTGCCTGACCACCGACGCGAAGGTGGATGCCCAGGCGCTGCAGACCGCGTTGGAGCGCGCCACCTCCACCACCTTCAACACCCTGGACATCGACGGCTCCACCTCCACCAACGACACCGTCGTCGCGATGGCTAGCGGCGCAAGCGGGGTAGTCCCGGACCAGGACGAGCTGGACGCAGCGGTATACGAAGCATGCGCGCAGCTGGCCGGGATGATGCAGTCCGACGCCGAGGGCGTGACCAAACGGGTGAGCATCACCGTTGAAGGGGCCGCAGACAACGAGCAGGCGCTGAATGCCGCCCGCACCATCGGGCGCGACAGTCTGGTCAAGACCGCCATGTTCGGCTCGGACCCGAACTGGGGCCGTGTGCTTGCCGCCGTCGGTATGGCCGACGCGGAGATGGACGCGGACAACATCTCGGTGACCTTCAACGGGCACACCGTCTGCGAATACTCCACCGGTGCCCCCGGCGCGCGAGACGTGGACCTAAGTGGCGCGGACATCGCGGTCGTGGTGGATCTGGGCACTGGCGGCGAGGGCTGTGCGACGGTGCGCACGACGGACCTGTCGCACGCCTACGTTGAGATCAACTCGGCCTACACCAGCTAGGAGGTGGGGGAGATGATGCCGAATCTGACCAACGAGCAGCGCGCCACTGTGCTGGCGGAGGCGCTGCCGTGGCTGCAGCACTACCGCGATAAAATTGTCGTGGTCAAATACGGCGGCAACGCCATGATCGATGAGGACTTAAAGGCCGCGTTCGCCGCCGACATGGTGTTCTTGCGCACCGTGGGCGCGAAACCCGTGGTGGTGCACGGAGGCGGTCCGCAGATCACTCAGATGCTCGCCCGCCTGGGCTTGGACGGCGGAGAGTTCATCGGCGGGTTCCGCGTGACTACCCCGGAGATCCTGGACGTGGTGCGCATGGTGCTCTTCGGCCAGGTGGGCCGGGACCTTTTGGGCAAGATCAACTCGCACGGGCCCTACGCGGTAGGCACCTCGGGCGAGGACGCCGGGTTGTTTACTGCGAAGCAGCGCGAGGTGGTCGTCGACGGCGAGCCGCAAGACATTGGCTTGGTGGGCACGATCACGGATGTGAACCCGGAGGCGGTGATGGACATCATTGAGGCCGGCCGTATCCCGGTGGTATCCGGAATCGCCCCGGGGGAAAACGGCGAGGTCTACAACATCAACGCCGACGAAGCCGCCGGCGCGCTGGCCGCCGCAATCGGTGCCGAGCGCCTCGTGGTGCTCACCAATGTTGAGGGGCTCTACACGGATTGGCCGAACAAGGACTCGCTGTTGTCCAAAATCGAGGCGGGGGAGCTGGCCAAGATGCTGCCCGGCTTAGACACCGGCATGATCCCCAAGATGGAGGCCTGCCTCACCGCGGTCCAAGGCGGGGTGAAGGCAGCGCATGTCATCGACGGCCGCGTGGCGCACTCCGTGCTCCTGGAGCTTCTGACCATGGGAGGCGTGGGCACCATGGTGCTGCCGGACGATTACGACCGAGCGCACTACCCGGACGGCACGATCTTTAGAAAGGACGACGCATGAGCGAGTTTTCTTCGCGCTGGACTTCCGCGCTACTAGATACCTACCCGGCGCCGCCGGTGGAGCTTGTCTCCGGCGAAGGTGCCACCGTCACTGACGCGGACGGCAACACCTACATCGACATGCTCGCAGGCATTGCCGTCAACGCGCTCGGCCACGCGCATCCGGCGATAGTGGACGCCGTCAGCGCGCAGGTGGCGCGCTTGGGGCACGTGTCCAACCTGTTCGGCTCCCAGCCGGTAGTGGAGGTCGCCGAAGCGCTACGCGCCCGGGTTGGCGACGACACCGCGCGGGTGTTTTTCTGCAACTCCGGCGCCGAGGCCAACGAGGCCGCCTTCAAGCTGGCACGCCTGACCGGCCGCCGCCGCATCCTCGCCGCGGAGCGCGGTTTCCACGGCCGCACCATGGGCTCGCTTGCGCTGACCGGTCAGCCGGACAAGCGGGCACCGTTCGAACCGATGCCGGCGGGCGTCGAGTTCTTCCCCTACGGCGACATCGAGGCGCTGGAAGCACTGGTGCAGCAAGACCCGGGCAACACCGCCGCGATCATTCTGGAGCCCATCCAGGGCGAAACAGGAGTCATCCCCGCACCGGAGGGCTTTCTCACGAAGGTGCGCGAGATTTGCGACGCCCACGGGATCCTCTTCATCACCGACGAGGTCCAAACCGGCGTCGGCCGCACCGGCGACTTCTTCGCGTTCCAGCACGAAGGCGTCCTGCCCGACGTGATCACCATGGCTAAAGGCTTGGGCGGGGGACTGCCCATCGGAGCGACCATCGCCCGCGGCAAGGCAGCGACGCTTTTTACCCCGGGCTCGCACGGCACCACCTTCGGCGGCAACCCGGTCGCCTGCGCCGCAGCAAAAGCAGCGCTGGGCGTGATCGACGGGGCCTTCCTCGCGGAAGTGCGCCGCAAGGGGCAAATGCTTATCGACGCTGCTTCGCAGATCCCCGGTGTCATGCAGGTCCGCGGGCGCGGGCTGATGCTCGGGGTGGTGCTGGATGAGGCGGTGGCGAAGCTCGTCGTCAAGCAGGGGCTCGAAGAAGGCCTAATTTTGAATGCGCCAGGTGAAAACGTCATTCGACTGACACCACCGCTAGTGATCAGCGACGATGAGATTGCTGAGGCGATGCAGCGCCTCGCCCGCGCAATCGATGCAGCGAAAGAAAGGAGCTAGACCGATGGTCAGACACTTCCTGTCAGACGACGACCTGACACCCAACGAGCAAGCCGAGGTGCTCGCACTCGCCGCGGAGCTGAAGCGCGATCCCTTCTCGTGCCGGCCGCTGGAGGGGCCGAAGTCCGTCGCCGTGCTGTTCGACAAGACGTCTACCCGCACCCGCTACTCGTTCGACGCCGGCATCGCGCAGCTCGGCGGACACGCGATTGTCACCGAAAGCGGCAACTCGCAGATGGGCACGAAGGAGAACTACCAGGACACAGGCGCGGTGCTGTCGCGGTTTGTCGAGGCGATTGTGTGGCGCACATACTCCCACGACAACCTGCGGGAAATGGCGGAAACCGCCACCGTGCCAATCATCAACGCACTGTCCGACGACCTGCACCCGTGCCAGATCCTCGCCGACCTGCAAACGGTGGTGGAAAACTTCTGCCCGGACGAGGGCCCGGCGGGGCTGAAGGGGCTGAAGGCCGTCTACCTGGGAGACGGCGACAACAACATGGCTAACTCCTACCTCATCGGTTTTGCCACCGCCGGCGTGGACATCACCGTCATCGCGCCAGAAGGTTTCCAGCCGCGCGATAAGTTCGTTGAGCGCGCACGGCGCCGCGGTGAGGAAACCGGTGCGGCAGTGGCAGTGACCTCCGATATCGCGGCTGCGGAGGGCGCGCACGTGGTCATCACGGACACGTGGGTTTCGATGGGCATGGAGGAAGACGGCAAGGACCGCCGCACCCCGTTTTTGCCGTACCAGGTGGATGCTGCCCTGATGTCGCGCGCGGCCGAGGATGCAATATTCTTGCATTGCCTTCCCGCATACCGCGGGAGCGAAGTCGCCGCGGAGGTCATCGATGGGCCGCAATCGCGCGTCTTCGATGAAGCGGAAAACCGCCTGCACGCCCAAAAGGCGCTGCTGGCCTGGCTTTTGGAGCACCAAGTATGACCCAACCTGTATCCCGCACCGCGCGGCAGGCGAGAATCCTCGAGCTGCTCGAATCAACCCGCGTGTCCTCCCAGGTGCAGCTGTCTGAGCTGCTGCTGGACGAGGGCATCGACATCACCCAAGCCACCCTCTCGCGCGACCTGGACGAGCTCGGCGCGAAGAAGGTGCGCCCCCGTGCGGGCGGCCGCGCCTACTACACCGTGGGCTCGGAGGCGGACTCGCTGGAATCGGCGCACTCCGGCCCGCGCGAAAAGCTGCGTCGCATGATTGAGGAGTTAGTCGTCTCCGTCGACTACTCCGGGCAGATCGCCGTGGTGCGCACGCCTCCCGGGGCGGCCCAGTATTTGGCCAGCTACATCGACCGCGTGGGGCTCGACCAAGTGGTCGGCTCCATCGCCGGCGACGACACGGTTTTCGTGGTCGCTCGCGAGCCGCTCACCGGCAAAGAGCTGGCGCAGCAGCTGTTCGGGCTGAAAGAAAGCGTCGGCGAGTAGACATCGCCGCGCCGATCGCATAATTTTACGTACGCTGTATAATACTGAATAATCCTGAATCATCCTGGACTTCGAAGGAGATCTTTTACTATGACTAACCGCGTTGTGCTCGCGTACTCGGGCGGCCTGGACACCTCTGTCGCCATCCCTTACCTCGCCGAGATGACCGGCGGCGAGGTCATCGCCGTCTCCCTGGACCTGGGGCAGGGCGGCGAGGACATGGAGTCCGTGCGCCAGCGCGCGCTGGACTGCGGCGCTGTGGAGTCCATCGTGGTGGACGCCAAGGACGAGTTCGCTGAGGAATACTGCCTGCCCACCATCAAGGCCAACGGCATGTACCAGGGCGAATACCCGCTGGTCTCCGCCATTTCCCGCCCGCTGATTGTCAAGCACTTGGTGGAGGCCGGCCACAAGTACGGCGGCACCCACGTCGCCCACGGCTGCACCGGCAAGGGCAATGACCAGGTCCGCTTCGAGGTCGGCTTCCTCAACCAGGACCCGGACTTGGAGATCATCGCCCCGGCCCGCGACTACGCCTGGACCCGCGACAAGGCCATCGAGTACGCCGAGGGCAAGGACCTGCCGATTGAGCAGTCCGCCGCGTCTCCGTTCTCCATCGACCAGAACGTCTGGGGCCGCGCAGTCGAGACCGGCTTCCTGGAGGACCTGTGGAACCCGCCGACAAAGGACCTCTACGCCTACACCGAGGACCCGGCGCTGGGCAACGCCCCGGACGAGGTGATCATCTCCTTCGAGGCCGGTAAGCCGGTGGCTATCGACGGCCGCAAGGTCACCGTCCTCGAGGCCATCGAGGAGATGAACCGCCGCGCCGGCGCCCAGGGCATCGGCCGCCTTGACATGGTGGAGGACCGCCTGGTGGGCATCAAGTCCCGCGAGGTCTACGAAGCCCCGGGTGCTGTTGCGCTGATCACTGCGCACAAGGCGCTTGAAGACGTCACCGTCGAGCGCGAGCTGGCCCGCTACAAGCGCCTCATCGACGCCCGCTGGTCTGAGGAAGTCTACGACGGCCTCTGGTTCGGCCCGCTGAAGCGCTCCCTGGACGCGTTCATCGAGTCCACCCAGGAGCACGTCACCGGCGACATCCGCATGGTGCTGCACGCCGGCACTTGCACCGTCAACGGCCGCCGCTCCAACCACTCCCTGTACGACTTCAACCTGGCCACCTACGACACCGGCGATTCCTTCGACCAGACCCTGGCCAAGGGCTTTGTGCGCCTGCACGGTCTGTCCTCCCAGATCGCCAACAAGCGCGATCGTGCCGCTGGCGCCGACCAGGAGAAGTAATCGATGCAGCAGCACAAGACCAATGAGGGCGCACTGTGGGGCGGCCGATTCTCCGGCGGCCCCTCTGAGGCGATGTTCGCCCTGTCCGTGTCCACCCACTTCGACTGGGTGCTCGCACCCTACGACGTGCTCGCGTCCAAGGCACACGCGAAGGTGCTTAACAAGGCAGGTTTGCTTAGCGACGACAACCTCGCGGTCATGCTCGACGGTCTCGACCAGCTCGGCCGCGACGTCGCCGACGGCTCGTTCGGCCCGCTGCCCACGGACGAAGATGTGCACGGCGCGATGGAGCGGGGCCTGATCGACCGCGTCGGACCCGAGATCGGCGGCCGCCTTCGCGCGGGCCGGTCCCGCAACGACCAGGTTGCGGCGATGTTCCGCATGTGGCTGCGCGACGCACTCCGTGGTGTGGCCCAGGACGTCTCGGACCTGATCGACGCAATCGTCGAGCAGGCCGAGGCCCACCCGGACGCGATCATGCCGGGCAAGACCCACTTCCAGGCCGCGCAGCCGATCCTGCTCGCGCACTCCCTTCTGGCCCACGCCCAGCCGCTGCTGCGCGACCTAGAGCGCATCCAGGACGCGGACAAGCGCCTCGCGGTCTCGCCGTACGGCTCCGGCGCTCTGGCAGGTTCCTCGCTGCAC
Organism: Corynebacterium pilbarense; assembly: GCF_026930265.1. Lineage (NCBI taxonomy): Bacteria > Bacillati > Actinomycetota > Actinomycetes > Mycobacteriales > Corynebacteriaceae > Corynebacterium > Corynebacterium pilbarense. The sequence continues at coordinate 6,786 of NZ_JANRML010000011.1, read as the reverse complement.
CTGGACCCGGAGGCGATCGCCGAGGAGCTCGGCTTTGACTCCGCCACCGACAACTCGCTCGACGGCACCGCCTCGCGCGATTTCGCGGCAGAGTCGGCGTACGTGCTGGCGCAGATCGCCATCGACGTCTCCCGCTTCGCCGAGGAGATCATCGCCTGGTCCACGCCTGAGTTCGGCTACGTCACCCTGCACGACGCGTGGTCCACGGGCTCGTCGATCATGCCGCAGAAGAAGAACCCGGACGTGCCGGAGCTCGCCCGCGGCAAGGCTGGACGCTTGATTGGCAACCTCACCGGCCTTTTGTCGACGCTGAAAGCAATGCCGCTGGCGTACAACCGCGACCTGCAGGAGGACAAGGAGCCGCTGGTGGACTCGGTGACCCAGCTGTCCATTCTCTTGCCGGCGTTTACCGGTTTGGTGTCCACGTTGACCTTCCACGAGGACCGTATGCGCGAGCTGGCCCCGGCAGGGTTCACACTGGCGACGGATCTGGCCGAGTGGATGGTGCGCCAGGGCGTACCGTTCCGCGAGGCTCATGAGGCGTCCGGCGCCTGCGTGCGCATCGCGGAATCCCGCGGCGTGGATCTGGTCGATTTGACGGATGAGGAACTGCAAAGCGTCGATAAGCGACTGCTTCCTGAGGTCCGGGAGGTGCTCACCGTTGACGGTGCGGTGGCATCCCGCGACACCCGCGGCGGCACCGCGCGCCCGCGAGTGGAGGAGCAGCGCGAGCGTGTGCGCGAGGCGAACAAGGCCGCGCGCGAGTGGGCGAAGACACCGGTGCGCTCGCAATAGTTGTGCGATTGTGGCGCGCATCTCGGCCCGGCCATTTAGCATGTGAGATATGAATGTGCCGAGCAGCCACGACGCCAAGCCCCGGGGACGCAAAGTCTCCGTGGTGCTTGGCGTCATTTTAGTTGGGGTGGTCATCGCCGCCGTCGCACTGGGTCGGGGGCTGTTGCCCTTCGGCGACGGGGATGAGGGGGAAACAATTGACGGGTCCGGCGGCAAGCTGACGCAGCTGCACGGCGTGATCGGCTCGGAAAAGCGGGCCTACTTCGAAGACCCCGACGTGGTGGCCCGGCTGGAGGAGCTGGGGTATCGCGTCAGCGTTACCACTGCCGGCTCGCGCCAGATCGCCACCACCACGGACATTGCCGAGCAAGACTTCGTCTTCCCGTCCTCGGCGCCGGCGACGCAGAAGGTGCGCGAGCAGGGCAGCGGCTACTCCGTGGACTTCCCGTTCTTCACGCCGATGGCGGTGGCGAGCTGGAAACCGATCGCTGACCTCCTCGTGGCGGAAGGCGTGGTCAGCGAAGAAAACGGCGCCTACACCCTGGACGTGAACAAGTACATGGACCTGGCCCGCTCCGGCAAGCGTTGGCGGGACCTGGGCGAGACGTACCCGTCGCCACGCAATGTGCAGATCCGCTCCACGGACATCCGCACCTCCAACTCCGCGGCGATGTACCTGTCGCTTCTGGCGTGGGAGGTCGCCGAGCGCGACCCGGAGCACAGGGACGACGTCGGCTTCCTCATCGACGAGCTCGCGCCGTTTTTCACGGCGCAAGGGTATAGCGAAGCGTCCTCGTCCGGGCCATTCACGGACTACCTGAGCCAGGGTATGGGTGCTGCGCCCATGGTGATGGTGTACGAGGCGCAGTTCTTGGGCGAGCAAATGCGGCCGAACTCGCGCATTCGGGACGACATGGTGCTGCTGCACTTGAGCCCCACCGTGCTCGCGAACCATGGCATCGTCGGAGTATCGGCCGGCGGCAAGGAGCTGGGGCGCCTGCTGTCTAACGACCCGCAGTTGCAGCAGCTCGCCGCGCGCCACGGTTTCCGGCCCGCTAACTCCGGCAGCTTGGCCGACGAGCTCGCAGACCGCGGCTTCGACGCCCCATCCGATTACGTCAATTCCATCGACCCGCCCTCCTACGACAGGCTCGAGCAGCTCATCGACGGAGTGGGGCAACGCTACGCCGGAGCGCCAGTGCCGGTGAAGGAGGACGACCAATGAAACGCCTACTCGCGGCCATCGCCGCCCTGATGTCGCTCATGCTCGCCTCGTGCGTCTCGCTCGGCGGCGACACCGCAGGGTCGGGTTCCGGCTCGGGGTCGGGCTCCGGCTCCGGTACGCCTGCCGACCTGACCGTCGTCGCCGCGACAGAACTGAAAGACCTCCAAGGGCTGGTCGACCAGGCGGCTCAAGACCTCGGCTTCTCCATCGATATGCAGTTCCCCGGCGGTACCCTCGACAACTCGCAGACGCTCAAGCGCGGCGACTTCGACGGGGAAGTGGACGCCACCTGGTTCGCCACCAACCGCTACGTCAACCTCATCGGCGCTACCGACAAGCTGGACGGCGAGACGAAGATCGCCACCAGCCCCGTCGCGTTCGGCGTGTGGGAGGACAGCGCCAAGCGCCTCGGCTGGGACACTAAGCAGCCCACGTGGGCGGAGTTCGCCCAGGCCGCAGAGGCTGGCGAGTTCAGCTTCGGCATGACCAACCCGCAGGCGTCCAACTCCGGGTTTTCCGCCCTGGTCGCCGTGGCCACCGCGCTGGCGGACACCGGCGACGCCATCGTGCCGGCCGATCTGGAGCGCGTCGGCCCGCGCCTCAAACAGCTGTTCCAGGCCCAATCCATGGTCTCCGGGTCCTCCGGGTGGCTAGCGGAGGCGTTCGCCAACGACCCCGAGCGTGCAGACGCGATCGTCAACTACGAAGCCACGCTCCACCAGATGCGTCAGCAGGGCCAGCCCATCGAGGTCGTTGTTCCAGCGGATGGTGTGATCTCTGCGGATTACCCGCTGTCCGCGCTTTCGCAGCCGAAGAATGCGGACGCACGGGAGCGCGTCGAAAAGCTTGCGAATTGGCTCCTCGAGCACCAGCCCGACATCGCGGATACCTTCCGCAGGCCGGTGGCACAGGTTGACAACATGCCCGCGGAGATCGCGGACCAGCAGGTCATCGAGCTGCCGTTCCCCGCGAACGAAGGCGTGGTGGATGAGCTGCTTTACGCCTACGACAACTCCTACCGCCAGCCCGGCACCACCACCTTCGTGCTGGACACCTCGGGCTCGATGGAAGGCGAGCGCATCGCCTCGCTCAAGGACATCATGCATTCGCTTATCGACGGCTCCGCTTCCACCCTCACCGGCGACGTGTCCCTGCGCGACCGGGAGAACGTCACGCTGCAGTCCTTCGACAGCAGGCCGAATGAGTCCGTCACGGCGCGGTTCTCCCACGAGGACCCGGCATCGGCCACAAAGCTGACCGCATACGTTGACGGGCTCCAAGCCAGCGGCTCCACCGCGATGTACCAGACGCTGCTGGAAGCGCTGCGCAAGACGGATCCGGCCGGCGGTATCCCGTCGATAGTCCTGCTCAGCGACGGCCAGGACACCGTCGGTCCACGCTTTTCCAAGTTCAAAGAGGACTACGAGCAGCTGCCGGCGGCGCAGCGGTCCGTACCGGTGTTTGTGATTCTCTACGGTGACGCCAGCGAGGCAGAGATGCGTGAACTAGCGGAGCTGACCGGCGGCGAAGTGTTCGACGCGCTCGGCGGCGACCTCGCGGCGGCGTTTAAGGAGATCCGTGGCTTCCAATAATCCTTCCGGAAACGCAGCCGCCCGCTACTTCGCCTCGGCGAAGAACCAGGTCGGGCTGGTGCTTGCCATCCTGGTGATCGTGCTGCACCTGGTGATAGGCATCGGCATGTACTGGCCGGTAGCGGCTCTGGCGGCCTACGGCGCAGGTGCAGCGTTGACCCCGTCGCGCAAGTCCAAGGAGCTTCCAGCGGCACCGGCGGAGCCCACACCGGTGGTGCTAGACCGATCGCTGCGGGAGACGTCCAAGCGCCTCAGCGGTGCCCGTCCGCCGCGCCAGGTGATGGCGCAGGCGCGTGCGCTCGAGGACACTGTCCGGTTTGTGCTCTCCGAGTGGGAGCATTTGGAACCAACCCCGGAGCACCGCCAAACGATATGGAATGTGGTGAAGGTGTACTACCCGGAGGTCGTCGATACGTATCTCGATGCCCCGCAGTACCGCGACGCCTCCGCGGTGCGGGTGGTTGTGGACTCGCTTACCACGCTCACGCGCGCGGCAGGACGGGTGCGGCAGGGCATATTGGACGACAACCTGCGGGCGATGGACTCCCAGGCGCAGTTTTTGAGGGAGGAGCTCGGGGAGTTGCCCGGACTCGACGACAGCTACCGCGGCGGCGACGGGTACGATCCGAAACCATGAGTCTGGATCCGAAGCTTCTCAGCGTCCTCGCGTGCCCCAAGGACAAGGGCCCGCTGGAATACAACCAAGAACAGCAGCTCTTGGTCAACGAACGCCTCGGAATTGCCTATCGCATTGATGATGGCATCCCGGTTCTGCTCATCGACGAAGCAGAGACCTACACCCCAGCGAACTAGAAGAAAGCGACCATGACTTCCACCAACATCATTGATGAGCTGACCTGGCGCGGCCTGATCAACCAGTCCACCGACCTGGATAACTTGCGCGAGGCAACCGAAACACCGATCACGCTGTACTGCGGCTTCGACCCGACGGGTCCGTCGCTGCACGCCGGCCACCTCGTGCCGCTGTTGATGCTGCGGCGCTTCCAGGAAGCCGGCCACACCCCAATCGTGCTCGCCGGCGGCGCTACCGGCATGATCGGCGATCCGCGAGACGTGGGGGAGCGCTCCATGAACTCCGCGGACACCGTTAAAGACTGGGCGGGTCGCATCTCGGGCCAGCTCAAGCGCTTCGTGCATTTCGACGGCGATAACGCCGCGAAGCTGGTCAACAACAACGACTGGACCAAGGATCTCGGTGTGATCGAGTTCCTGCGCGACATCGGCAAGCACTTCTCCCTGTCCACAATGCTTGGACGCGAGACGGTGAAGCGCCGCCTGGAAAACGACGGCATCTCCTACACCGAGTTCTCCTACATGCTGCTGCAGGCTAACGACTTTGTGCAGCTGCGCCGCGAGCACGACTGCATCCTGCAAATCGGTGGCGGCGACCAGTGGGGCAACCTCGTTGCCGGCGTAGATCTGAACCGCCGCATCGACGGTGCACAGACCCATGCGCTGACCGTTCCGTTGGTGACCGACTCCGAGGGCAAGAAGTTTGGCAAGTCAACAGGCGGCGGATCGCTGTGGCTCGACCCGGAGATGACCAGCCCGTACACCTGGTACCAGTACTTCGTGAACACCGCTGATGCCGACGTGATCCGTTATCTGCGCTGGTTCACCTTCCTGGACCAGGAGGAACTCGCCCGCCTCGAGGTGGAGGTTGCGGAGCGTCCGTTCAAGCGCGAGGCGCAGCGCCGCCTTGCCCAGGAGATGACGGATCTGGTCCACGGCGTGGAAGCACGCGAGGCCGTCGAGCTCGCCTCCCAGGCGTTGTTCGGTCGCGCGGAGCTTTCGGATCTGGATGAGGCAACCCTCGCCGCGTCCGTCTCCGAGACCGACGTCTTCGAGTTCTCCGGCGAAACCACCATCGTGGACCTGCTCGTCGGCGCCGGGCTGGCGGATTCTAAGGGCGCCGCCCGCCGCTCCATCAAGGAGGGTGGCGCGTACGTGAACAACGTCCGCATCGAAGACGAGGCGTGGGCGCCCACCGAGGACGACTTCCTCCACGGCCGCTGGCTCGTGCTGCGGCGCGGCAAGAAGAACTTCGCGGGAGCGAAGCGCGTGTAGCACCCAGCTTTACGACGAGCTATCGCCCAGGCCAGTTTTGCACTCTGGCCTGGGCGTTTTGTGTTGTGTTTGGGTTCGTGGTTATATTTCCATCCGTTGCTTCCGAGCGGTTCGGCCGGTTGGGAGGGACGAGATAATTTGAATAGGGGTTACGTTCTGGTTAACCGGAGTTTAACGTGAGTTTGACTTTTGGTTGGTTGGTTGTGTAGCTTCTGATGAAGCCGCTTTTCCGGCTGGGGCTGTGTTTGGTTCTGGTTGGTGGGTGTGCTGGTGTTGTTTGAGAACTCGATAGTGTGCCAATGTACTTTTGTTGCGTGGGTGTGTTTGCCTGCCTCTTTTTGTGCACTGTGTGGTGGACGCCTTTTTTGGGTGTGTGCCGGTGGTGGCGTGGTTGAATTCCAATGATGGATCGCGTCATCTTTTGGTTCATGGTGTGCGTGGGGTGTGGTTGAACATGTTTCACGTATGTTTTTTGATCGGCCCTGCTTTATAACCCCGTCGGGTTGGGGTCGGTTGTTGAACCTTGTAATTTTTGGATTTTTGCCAGTCACTGGTGCCTGCGTTTTGCAGGTGTTGGTGTTTGGTTTGTTTTTGGTTGGGTTTGGGCTTTTCACGGCCTGTTTCTGCTGAAACATTTTTGTGGAGAGTTTGATCCTGGCTCAGGATGAACGCTGGCGGCGTGCTTAACACATGCAAGTCGAACGGAAAGGCCTCTGCTTGCAGGGGTACTCGAGTGGCGAACGGGTGAGTAACACGTGGGTGATCTGCCCTGCACTTCGGGATAAGCCTGGGAAACTGGGTCTAATACCGGATAGGACCACATTTTGGATGGTGTGGTGGAAAGTTTTTCGGTGTGGGATGAGCTCGCGGCCTATCAGCTTGTTGGTGGGGTAATGGCCTACCAAGGCGTCGACGGGTAGCCGGCCTGAGAGGGTGTACGGCCACATTGGGACTGAGATACGGCCCAGACTCCTACGGGAGGCAGCAGTGGGGAATATTGCACAATGGGCGCAAGCCTGATGCAGCGACGCCGCGTGGGGGATGACGGCCTTCGGGTTGTAAACTCCTTTCGCTAGGGACGAAGCG
>NZ_JANRML010000100.1:0-650 GCF_026930265.1 Corynebacterium pilbarense | reverse complement strand
AATTTGAGGCGATAAACAAGGTTTTCATCACTATGCGTTGACAGATAATAGAAATTCACAAGACAAGTTGGCACACAATGTTTTTTTCAGCATTGTGGGCATATCGGACTTCGGTTAAATCTGTCACAGGATTTACACCCTTTCGACTAGTTTATGGCATGGAAGCCATTCTGCCCATAGAATGCGAAATACCGTCTTTAAAACTAGTTGTATAGCTCTTACCCAATACTTCTACTGAAGAGGAACGTTTGTTGTATCTGATGCGATTAGACGAGACTCGACGTGATGCTACTCTAGTAATAGAAGCCCAGAAGAAACGCGTCAAGGCACAGTATGACAAGCATGTCAAGCCTCGTGTTTTCTCTGAAGGTGATCTTGTTCTTCTCTATGAAAAGGATCGAGATGTGTTAGGAGCTGGGAAATTCGAACCAATGTGGCGAGGTCCTTATATTGTTCGCCGAGTTTTAGAAAAAGGAGCATATGAGCTGGTTGATTATGATGGTATCCCTTTGAGTGAACCCAGGAATGGGTTGTACTTGAAGAAGTACTATGCATAAATCATTTGTGCACAAGTACTTGTATTTTATGTATCATACTTTGTGTGTGTTACTTTAGTTTGCTTTTGACGTTATCTGGTCTCTGCCCTTATG
>NZ_JANRML010000099.1:0-651 GCF_026930265.1 Corynebacterium pilbarense | reverse complement strand
CTAAAATTGGCCAAAGGCCTAAAGGAGAAAGAGTTGGAATGGTCTGATTTTAAAAAGTGTTTCAAGAAACAATACCTTTCTGAAAGCTATTATGAAAGGAATACGAATGAATTTTACGAGTTATTACTTGGACAGATGATAATGGAAGACCTGATAAATAAATTTCCAGAACTACTAAGGTTCGTACCATACATCCAGGAGGATAAGGTAAAAATCCAACGATTCTTAAGCTGTTTACCATAGTCCTACAGGGACATAATTGAGTTTGACAACCCCAAATCCTTGAGTGAGGTATTCATGAAAGCACGAATGTGCTATGACCAGTATAAACAACAAGAAGAGTTTCCCAAGACCTGGAAGGATAAGAAGTAAGATTGAATGAACCAGCAGAAGAAGGGATAGCAACCAACTCCTTATTGGAATGAAGCAAAAAGTTTCCCAATGAAGGATTTTCACTCCAATCATCTGAATACGCAAGGTAGCAGTAAACCGGTAAACCTGGGAACGAAGAAGTTTGGGGACAACTCCCACGAGCCATTAAAGTGTTGGGAGTGTGGAGAGCCTCATCGAAGGAGGAACTGTCCACGTTTAATTGCAACAAACAGAGTTGTTGTTCATAATTTGCAGGAAGCCTCGACAGTAGGTGACATG
>NZ_JANRML010000098.1:0-652 GCF_026930265.1 Corynebacterium pilbarense | reverse complement strand
GCGGGTCTTCAAACAGGCTCTGATACCATGTTCGACAACACATGTATTCCAACAGAGGACGAAAACCTTCAGTAACCACTCACATAACCAGATCAAATATCAACACACCGATGTTTTCACGTGGTAAAACCCCTACAGGGAAACATCCACGGCCCCAACCAACACAACCACTTGGAGCAGTTTATTAATGCAAAAGAAAAATATTATAGAGAGATTTTACAAGAGAGTTTCTCACAATCGATCATCGGCAAATGACCCTCCATGCTCTTTAAATAGAGATCATGGACCAATCGGGTGTTAAGCCACGGATCAATGGCCGTTAAGATCGAGGAGAGTATGAACCGTCGGATCACTCTATGTCGGGAACATATCGTGACTGTCGGATTTCCTAACTACAAATGCATATTAAATAAACACACTAAGAAACACACTTTTACCTAACGACATATTAGACCAAGTAGATCTTAACTAACTCCTAAGTGTCTAAGTATCCTAACAGAATCAATTGTTACTTTGCTTAAACAATTATGACGATTTTAAACTCTTTACAGAACACTCAATAACGATCACAATAATGCAGGGAAGTAACCAATAGAATACTCAACATCAATCACACACATGAAATATACAGAGACAGATATTTCGTGAGGAA
>NZ_JANRML010000097.1:0-656 GCF_026930265.1 Corynebacterium pilbarense | reverse complement strand
GAGAGAGGCCAAGTATGGCATCTGTAGTGGTGGGTTAGGGTTAGCTCCAGCCATGTTGTGTTGTGAACCTGATCCTTGATGGGGATTAGATGGGTTGGTGTTCCCTCCTTGAGAGGAAGAGGGTCCCCTGCTTCTGTGAAGGGGAGAGTGGGTGGATGGATGACTTTGGGATGTTGACCCAAGTAATGTAGAACCAAGCAAGGCTGATCCTATGACCGTAGCACTCACATGAGTGTGTGAAGGAGGTATCGATGAGCGGGTACGACCAGATACTCCCCCTAAGATAGGAGGAAGGTTGAGCAAGCGTCGTGAATGACGGGGGTTCTGTGGTTCCCCTATGATGTTGGGCTAGTTGTGTGAAATGTGTGCAATAAGTGGTGAGAGAAAAATATCGACACAAGAGCTTTTTTGCTGTAAAGATTTACACAATATATATCAAAGTCAAACTGTAATCAGATGTGCATCATACATAAATGAAAAAGACACATGTATGTGGGTAAGAGGTTTTTTGTCCGCGTGGGGGAATCAAAAAAGAAAGCAAATGCTCGTGTCCTAGAAGACGTAATGTCCTTCCTCTCAAATAGCACTGGACCTTCCAATAGTACTCAACAGTGGGGTCTGAAGTCACCGGAAGAGAAACTAGTGAAGGATGAAAT
>NZ_JANRML010000096.1:0-656 GCF_026930265.1 Corynebacterium pilbarense | reverse complement strand
CAAGGGGCCCTGCAAGGAAGCCACAACGATCACCCAGACTCCAGGACGAGTGGAGAAGAGTTCTCTCTTTCAAAGTGCCTCCCAAGATGAGCTTCACTACCGCTTACCGCTCATGTGCTACCAAGCAACGTGTGATAACAAGCCGAAAACCGACCAACCCTGCAAATGGCCCTAGGCCAATCTTCGAGTGGACCCGGTAGGCAGCTCCATTTTATCACTCACATCACCCCTCGCACGAAATGCCGAATCCAACAAAACAAAACCCAAGAGTCGGGGACACAGCTCATGTGGGGAAAAACTCGGGGTTCCCCAAAGGCAAGGCCAGGCAAGTTCGCAAGAGGGGCGCCCAACTGAGAAAAAACTTGGGGTTTGCAAAGGCAACGCAAGGCGGGTTGGCGAAAGGGGCGCCCGCCCAAAACGAGGCGAGTTGGCAACAGGAGGGCCCAACCAACTAAACCGAAAGAGACAGCGACAGAGGTGCAGTGGGGAAAATCTTGGGGTTTCCAGAGGGAACACAAGGCGAGTCGGCCAAAGGGGAGCCCAAAACCGAGGCGAGTGGCCAAGAGGAGCACCCAACCAACAAAACCGAAAGAACAGCGACAGAGGCACGGTGGGGGAAAAACTTGGGGTTTCCAAACGGAACGCAAGGCGAGTCG
>NZ_JANRML010000095.1:0-659 GCF_026930265.1 Corynebacterium pilbarense | reverse complement strand
GGGCCTTGTTCTGTAGTTGTTGAATTAGATGCAAACTTTTGGGGTCTTGCAGCCATTCCTGGTGCACAGCTTGCAGCCAATCAGGTACAATGAAGGAAAGAGAAAAAAGGGATCCTTCGTCTTCATATTTCCGGGACAGTGCATCCGCCACTACATTGTCTTTGCCCTTCTTGTAAATGATCTCATAATCATATCCAAAGAGCTTAGTGACCCATTTTTGTTGCTCCTGGGAGGAAATGCGTTGTTCCAGAAAGTATTTGAGGCTTTGATGGTCTGTCTTAATTTGGAATCGTTGCCCCAAGAGATAAGGACGCCATAATTCAACTGCATGCAGAATCGCCAACATTTCTTTTTCATAAATAGGTTTGCCCAGATTCTTTTCAGACAGTTGCTTGCTAGTGAAGGCCAAAGGTCGACCCTCTTGCATAAGGACAACGCCAATTCCTTTCCCTAAGGCATCACATTCCAACACAAATGTCTTTGTGAAGTCGGGAAGGGCCAGAACCGGAGTGGTGCACATGGTCGTCTTCAAGGTTTGAAAAGCTTGAGCAGTTGCTGGAGTCCAAGTGAAAGAGTTCTTTTTGAGGAGAGTCGTGAGAGGTGCTACAATCTTTTCGTAGTTCTTAACGAACTTGCGATAATACCATGTGAGGCCCAAA
>NZ_JANRML010000094.1:0-660 GCF_026930265.1 Corynebacterium pilbarense | reverse complement strand
GCACTAAATCTATACTGCAACGTCATTGTAGGATTCCTGTGCATAGGGTGCGACAATTCTTAAACAAAGAAAAGTCAAAATTCATGAATGTTCTAGAAGGGAATCTTCTAGAAGATGAGGTGGCCTCCAATCAGTTTAGATCTTACTCGCTTCTATGATTTAGTGGGATCATCCTAACCTCCTCACCTTATCCTCTTCAGCTTATAAAAGGAGAGGAGTTCTCATGGAGAAGAGGTTCTTGAGCTTAGCTTTGGTTGGCTTGGAATTATTAGCTTGGTTGGAGTGTCTTTGAGTTTTGCCTTTGTCAAGATAGATTGTGAATATTATCAGATCTATGCTTTTAGAATTCTTGGAGTGGCAGTGTGTGGGGAACGAAGGACAGTTGGAAGGGACCTTACGACATCAAGGCCATGGTTGTAATCTCTCTTTCACATTTAATATGATACAGTAATATGGTTCTTTCCTATAAAGCTTGTTGTGTTTTATTGTATGATTCCTTGATCACATACATAGGTTCTTGTTGAGTATATTGTGTTGATTTCACTTTGGTTGGATTGTATTCCCTTGTAGATTCAATATCAAAGGAGTATCGAAGTAGAGCTAGGATGAAAATGGAAAGAGGAAACAACATTTAAAAGGTATGTTGTCCATCTCTTGTTA
>NZ_JANRML010000093.1:0-660 GCF_026930265.1 Corynebacterium pilbarense | reverse complement strand
CCCGAATCTCCAAGATCCCTCTCAATCTCTATAGATCTGAAATCCCCCACTGAATGGTGTGCCCCATTGGATGTCTGAAGCCCTAGATAATTCGGCCCTGCTGAAGGAGGCCTCCAAATTCTCTAAAAATATCTAGAAATATAGATCGGGACACTGCAAGTCACTAGGTAAAGTCTCAGGGTCAGATCTGAAGTGTAACCCCTCCAAACGGACTAGATCTGGATCTCAAAAATGCACTCCTTCTCTTCAATTCGCCCCACTACTCAAGAAATAATCTGAGCCATGAAACTGTCTCAGAAAGCACTAGATTTGATGTCCAAGGCCCTCTAATGGAAACCCAAGTGATAGAATCCTCAACAACCCTGCCAATATCCTACAACGAATCTCTCTCCAAAGATGGTGTGCCCCTCTTGTTGGAATCCCTCAACTTGTGCACCCTCTCTCTATCTACACATGAAATTGTTGTAGAATCCTCCTGCAACTGAGTAGATCTGGAACTAGAATGGTGTGGGAGAGTATTGCATCTCCGAGACCAAGCTTGGGACAAGCTAGGTGGAATCTTTCACCACCGAATCGTCCTCTAGGGTTTGTTAAGTCAAAACCCTCAAAACCCCCAAGTGATGGGCTCACTAGCTAAAGCCAGATATCAAAATAAGATCA
>NZ_JANRML010000092.1:0-661 GCF_026930265.1 Corynebacterium pilbarense | reverse complement strand
ATCTATTTTCAAAATCATATTTTGAAGACTGTTCGCAGGCTGAGTATATACTCTCCTGCGGGAATGATGAATTCCCGCAGGCAACCTTCAGCTAGGGTGCGAACTTCTCGCACTGTAATAATGGCCAGGGTGCGGGCATCTTTTTACAAAGGAAAAAGCTAAGATTCTTGAGCCTTCTAGAAGGGTGAGTTGGAGTTCGAATGGTTGTTCCAAAGCTGGCATTCCAGATTTGATGGGATCATTCCTATCCTAAGCAACTAAATTATTCTCTCCTATAAATTGATGAGAATACTCATGGAAAGGGTTAAGTGAGAGTATTCAAGTTGGAGAATTCCTTTGGAGAATTAGTGCATAATTGCATGGAGAATTGATGCTGCAGCAGATAGAGACAACAACAAGGTCATCATAAGTGGTTGATGTTCTTCATGCTTGAGCAAGTGTGTGTGTCAAAGCTAGAAGCCGTTGAAAGGGGATCTATGACATCAAGGCTCAGGTTGTATATTGTCCTTTCCATTAATTCAATATATGAGTATGTCCCTTTCCCATAATGATGATATCATCTTATTACTTGATTCCTTGATCACATGTATAGACTAATTATTGAATATCTTAATATGCTTGTGCTTTGATTGGTTTGTGTTGTGATTGATTGGATGGTGCA
>NZ_JANRML010000010.1:0-81372 GCF_026930265.1 Corynebacterium pilbarense | reverse complement strand
CTGTTCCTGCCTTTCGTTTATGCGTGTAATGCGCGATCGATCCGTCTGCGACCATGGTGGCCCACCGCAGCACTGTCTGGTGGCACAGATCGTGCTTGGCTAAAAATGCTTCCTTTTCACCGTAAGGAAGTGCAAGGTAGCGCTGCACCAGCGACGTCACCGCCGCGGCGTCGAGCACCGCTGGCAGTTCCTCGTCGCCGACCGACGCTGCCTTTTGCTGCGCGCAGGTCAAAAGTCCAAGCTCTTGGCCCCACCGGAAGATCTTGGCTCCATACAGCCCCTGGCGATCAAGCCAGATGCCTTTCGCCCCGTACGGCAACTGGCGATAGATCGTGACCATCTGCTGCTTCTGAGCGGCAGTAAAATCCAGCCCCCGCGAGTACGGCTCACACGCTGTAAACACAACCGCGCCAGCCTGCGGCATAACCAGGTCATCCTCGTCGAGGACCTCGCCAGGAGCCAGCACCGTCACAGCAAGGGACAACACATCATCAGCGCGACACCCCCGGCGGGGCACACGGCGGCTCTGGCCCTTCCGATTGCCGACCGAAGCCGGCTCGGACAACACGTCCGGCTCCGGGATCAACACTGGAACATCGAGCAAAGTCATGAACAAAACCTCCTACGGTTCGTTGTTCACAACCAGTCTGACAGTGAGGGTTGGATGTTGATTCGTACAAAACCGCGCTGGGTGAGAATGGCCCGCAGCTGACCAATCAGCAATCCAAGCGTGCCTTGCGTGTAGCGCAATGCGGTCCACTCTTGGACGGCGAGTGCGCGGTCGACGGTGTTGTCGTAGATGCGCTGCTTCTTCTCCTCGTGGTGGATGCCGTCGTAGAACAACGCGACCTGGGCTTCGGGAAATCCCAGATCAGCGCGCGTGAGCGGCCGTCCGTCCTCGAAGAATTCCACCTGTTCCTCCAGTCGGAGCCCAAACTCCGCGGCCACCTTGGCAGCCAAGAACCGCATCTCGGTCTCTTTCGGCGAATCCGCGAGCACGCTTGAAGCTTTCAGTACCGACGCAAGCCAACGGACGGCCAGTCGGTTGTGGCCTGCCTCTGCGATCTCCTCGGGGGTGAGGCCGAGAAAGCGGCGGCTGGCGTCGACGAGCTGTACCGCACGCACAAACACCTCTTCATCCTCGGACCCGTGCACGGGCCACAAGCATTGCTGAGTTCGGATGAGCTTGAGCGCTTGCACCACGGCAACAGGTGGCGCGGCCACGCTGATCGGTTCCCCGCGACACAACACATGCCACGTTTCCCCTGGCCGGAGAGGTTTTCTCACCACCGTAGGAGTGAATTGGGTACCCCACTGCTTGCGCCCGCACGTCGGTGAGATGAGGACGGTGTCGTGCGCGTCCACCAGGTACGGCAGCCCGTACAAGGCCAACGCACCGAAACCGGTAAGCGTGGTGCCCGGATGTGCGAGCACGTGCGCCACCGCGCGGTACTTTGCCGGCACCTGGTAGCGCACCCGGCGAGGGTGGCGCACAGAGTCGCGGATGACCAGGCTTTCCGGGCGCAGTACGGAGCGCGGCACGAGGAATTTCCCGCTCACGCTGGCCATTCCGGGAGGGAGTCGCCCGGGGTTCGGGTAGAGCAGGTCGCCGGCGGTGGTGGACATGCCGTTGTAGAGGTGGGTCATGTGTTTTAGACGCTCGCAACCACCCGGCGGTTCCCTTTTCGGCCGTCCTGAGCGCCTAACATGTTTCCCATGAAGAAAACTGTTGCGGCGCTGGCGGCCGCCGCCCTGCTCGCCGCCCCCTCCCCCGCCTTTGCGCAGGACACCGCCATTTCGCAGTTGTCCTCGACAAGCTCGAAGGGTTCGTCCAAGCCGAACTACCGCCCGGACTATGACAAGGACATCAACCCGCCGGAGAAGCGTGCGCTGGAGGGGTCCTACACGGGTTCGGCGCCGATCTCCTTGGCTATTGCGTTTGCAGCGACGGCGGTTGCGGTGCAGCTCATCGTCGATTTCGTGCCGCAGGCGCGCGAAGCGGTGGACAACCTGGCGGAGCAGTTTAATCTGACGCATGTGCCGGGCTCGTCGGAAGGCAATCGCCTGATTCCGGCGAAGGAGATCACGGCGTTTGTGCAGTCCTACGCGGATCAGTACCTGCCACAGCTCCAGGGGTACCTGCCCCAGCGTTAGCTCCGCCACACACCCTGTGTTACGGTTGTGCCCGTTGTGGTTGCAGTGATCCATGTGACTGATGCGAAGTTTGGGTGCTGTGGTGGAAGAGCTGCAACCGAAAACGGCCGGTCCCGCACCGGCCGTTTTTCTCGTTAGACTGACAGGCATGACTGATCTTTCCCAGCTGCTCGACGCAGCAAAGCGCCCCCAGGTTGTCCAGGAGATCACCACTCTTGTCGACGACACTGTCGCCCGCCAGTCCGGCCTCACCGGCATGGCCCTGAAGTCCGCTCTCGCTGCTGGTAAGAAGGCCGACGCGGACGCCATTTCCAAGGGCGTGAACAAGTTCCTCCCGCAGATCGTCGACGAGCTCAACCCCTACTGGTCCGCCTACCAGGCCAGCGGCCAGCAGGGCTTCGGCGAGTTCCTCTCCGGCCGCGAGGACGACGTGGTCAAGGCGATGCTCGACGCAGGCGACAAGCAGGCGGATTCCATGCCCGGCGCCATCAAGAAGGTGTACTCCACGCTGCGCGGCAAGGCCGCGAAGATCGTGGGCCCGTCGTTGCCGCAGCTCGGCGAGATCGTGGAGCGTTTTGCTTAACGACGTCTAAAGCGCCCCCGCGTAAAAGTTGACAAAACGCCCCGACGCGACTTCCCTCACCTGGGAAAACGCCGGGGCGTTGTCAGATTTTACGAGCGCTAGACGTCCAGGAAGCGCACGTCCTTCGCCTTGCGGGTGATGAAGCTGCGGCGGGCCGCAACGTCGTCGCCCATGAGGATGGAGAACAGCTCGTCGGCACGCTGGGCGTCCTCGAGCTCGACCTTGCGCAGGATGCGAGTGTCCGGATCCAGGGTGGTCTCCCACAGCTCCTTGGCGTTCATCTCGCCCAGGCCCTTGTAGCGCTGGATGCCGTCGTCGGTGTTGATCTTGCGGCCGGCCTCCAGGCCTTCCGCCAGCAGCTCGTCGCGCTCGCGGTCGGAGAACGCGTAGCCCGGCTCACCCTTGCCCCACTTCAGCTTGTACAGCGGCGGGTTGGCCAAGAAGACGTGGCCGTTTTCCACCAGCTCCGGCATGAAGCGGAACAGCAGGGTCAGCAGCAGGGTGGCGATGTGCTGGCCGTCCACGTCGGCGTCGGCCATCAGCACGATCTTGTGGTAGCGCAGCTTGGCGATGTCGAACTCGTCGTTGATGCCCGTGCCCAGCGCGGTGATGATGGCCTGGACCTCAGCGTTTTTCAGCACGCGGTCCATGCGGGCCTTCTCCACGTTCAGGATCTTGCCGCGCAGCGGCAGGATGGCCTGGTACATGGAGTCGCGGCCGCCCTTGGCGGAGCCGCCTGCAGAGTCGCCCTCCACGATGAACAGCTCGGACTTTGTGGGGTCCTTGGAGCGGCAGTCCGCGAGCTTGCCGGGCAGGCCACCCAGGTCGGTGGCGGACTTGCGGCGCACCAGGTCGCGGGCCTTGCGGGCCGCCTGGCGGGCCTGGGAGGATGCCACGGCCTTGTTCACGATGACCTTGGCCTCGGCCGGGTTAGCGTCGAACCAGTCGGAGATGTTCTCGTTCACCGCGCGCTGGACAAAGCCCTTGACCTCGGTGTTGCCCAGCTTGGTCTTGGTCTGGCCCTCAAACTGCGGGTCGGCCACGCGCACGGAGACGACAGCGGCGAGGCCCTCGCGGCAGTCGTCGCCAGTGAGGTTGGGCTCCTTGTCCTTGAGCAGCTTGTGGTCGCGCGCATAGCGGTTCATCAACGACGTCAACGCGGCACGGAAGCCCTCCTCGTGGGTACCGCCCTCGTGCGTGTTAATCGTGTTGGCGAACGTGTGCACGGACTCCTTGAAGGAGCCGTTCCACTGCATCGCCACCTCGGCCTCCAGGCCGTCGCCCTTCTGGTCGAAGCCGATGATGGTCGGGTGGATGGCCGTCTTGGACTTGTTCAGGTACTTGACGTAATCGACCAGGCCGTCCGGGTAGTAGAAAGTGACCTTCTTTTCACGCTTCTTCTTGACGTCTGGCGCGACTTCGTCGCCCGGCTCCACCGTGTCGCCGTCGCCGTCCTGGTCGACCTCGGAGGCGTCCACAGTCTCGGTGCTGTCGTCGAACGAGTCGCCGTCGATGGCCGCTGCGGTGTCGCCCTCCTCGGCGATGGCCTCGAGCTCGAGCTCCTCGTCCGTGACGCGCTGGTCCGTCAGCGTGATGGTCAGGCCCTTGTTCAAAAAGGCCATTTCCTGCAGGCGGCGCGAGATGGTGTCGTAGTTGAAATCGACGGTCTCGAAGATCTCCGCGTCCGGCCAGAAACGGATGGTGGTGCCGGTGCCGCGGGCGTTGCCGCCCTCTTCCAGCTCGTCCGGCACGGCCATGTTGAAGCGCTGGTACCAGTGCTTGCCGTCGCGCTTGATGTCCGCCTCAACGCGGGTGGACAGCGCGTTGACCACGGAAATGCCCACACCGTGCAGGCCGCCGGAGACCGCGTAGGACTCCGAGTCGAACTTGCCGCCGGCGTGCAGCTGGGTCATAACCACCTGCACCGTCGGGGCGCCGGTCGGGTGCATCTCCACCGGAATACCACGGCCGTTGTCCACGACCTCGACGCCGCCGTCTTCCAGCAGGGTGACGTCGACGCGGTCGGCGTAGCCCGCCATCGCCTCATCGACCGAGTTGTCCACGACCTCCCAGACCAGGTGGTGCAGGCCGCGCACACCGGTGGAACCGATGTACATGCCCGGGCGCTTGCGCACCGCCTCCAGGCCTTCGAGGATGGTGATCGATG
The DNA here is from genome assembly GCF_026930265.1 of Corynebacterium pilbarense. Classification (NCBI taxonomy): domain Bacteria; kingdom Bacillati; phylum Actinomycetota; class Actinomycetes; order Mycobacteriales; family Corynebacteriaceae; genus Corynebacterium; species Corynebacterium pilbarense. The sequence goes on along the minus strand of NZ_JANRML010000010.1, from coordinate 76,468 downwards.
ACGCGTCGTAATGGGGTTGCTGCTCTGCCACTTTCGGGAAGCTCCTCCATGCGTAAATGTGGGCCGAATGTGTCATTCAGGCCCGTTGAACCCGTCCTATATTACACGGTGAGGGGGCCATAACGGGGAGGTGTCCAACGCGCGAGAGGGCGTTTCACGCGCGTTTTTCGCTTGGCCCTTACCCGTACGTGTCGCGCGGGCCGCGGCCTTTCACGTGCAGCGGGCCATACCGCCAGCTCTTCGTCTTCGGCCCGTAGACGTGCAACTTGGTCACCACGTCCGGCCCGACCTTCGCCGCGATCGCCGCGAGCACTTCGCGCTGCATGTACTTCATCTGCGTCGCCCAGGCAGTGGAATCGCAGCTGACGTGCACTTCGCCGCCCTTGATCATCTCCACGTGCGTGTGTTGACCGATTTTCTCGCCGACCAGCTCGGACCAGTGCCCCATGACCCAACCGTGCGCCATCTTCTCGGTCCAGTCGCGTTTGCGGATTTCAGAGCCCAACAGGTTGGAAAAGGAGGAAACCTTGTAGCTGCGCGGCAATGCACGTCCGTCCAGGCCCGTGGGGATGCCTCGCACATTTGCTTTACGACGTTTCTCCGGCTGAGCAAGCCCCGTTTCAAGCCCGGGAACCGTGATGGCGGCCTTTGGTCCGTCGTGAAGCGATGGATTGTTGCGCCTGGGAATGGTGCTGGTGCCCTGGTGGGACAGATCCGGCAGGGGCCGGCCGCGTTTGCGTGCGGTGGCGCGGACCGTGTCGAAGCTGCGCTTAATCAGATCGCTCAATGGCGCTCACCCCGTCTTGCATGGTCACGGCGAAGCGCGCGGCGACGGCGTCGTCGAGGTTGCCCGGCAGGTCGTCGCCCACCGCTGCGGTGACCAGGACCTGCTCCGCGTCGGCGGCAACGTGCACAAGGCGTTCGCGGCGCTTGGCGTCGAGCTCGGCGAAGACGTCGTCGAGGATCAGCACCGGGTCGGTGCCTTCGCTGGCCAGAAGCTGGTATTCGGCGAGGTGGAGGGCCAGCGCGTAGGACCAGGTTTCGCCGTGGGAGGCGTAGCCCTTCGCGGGCTGGTCGCCGAGCATGAGCGCGAGGTCGTCGCGGTGCGGGCCGACGAGGGTGACGCCGCGGTCGATCTCGTCCTTGCGGCGCCGGCCCAGCTCAGCGAGCATGGCGGCCTCAAACACCGCCGGGTCCCGTGTCGGCCCGCCGTTGAGCTCAGTTACCGCCCGGTCGAGCGTGGAGCTGTACGCCACCGACGCGGGGCGCGACTCCGGGGCGACGGACTGGTAGGCCTCGGTGATGCGCTCGGCCAGCTCGTCGACAAGGCTGAGCCTTCCCGCCACCACCTGCGCGCCGAGCGCCGCGAGCTGACCGTCCCACACGTCCAGGGTGGAAAGCGCGCTGGCGCCGTCTTCGTCCTGGTAGCCGCGGCGCAGCGCCATGTTCGAGCTCTTCAGCAGGGCGTTTCGCTGGCGCAGCACCTTCTCGTAGTCCGCGCGGGCGCCGCCGAGGCGCGGAGTTCTCAGTGCTGCGAGGTCGTCCAAGAACTTGCGGCGTTCCGCCGGCTCGCCGGTGATCAGGCGCAGATCCTCCGGGGAGAACATCACCACACGCAAAACGCCCAGCAGCTCGCGGGCAGATTTCAACCGGGTGCGGTTGATCTGGGCCTGGTTCGCCCCTTGCGCCTTGATCAGCAGGTGCGTGGTCAGCGCGCGGCCGTCGTTGACGGTGGTGGCGGAGACGCGGGCGTTGTCGGCGTTAGCGTGGATGAGCGGAGCATCCGTCGATACGCGATGGCTCGACAGCTTCGACGAGTAGTGGACCGCCTCGACGATGTTGGTTTTGCCGTGGCCGTTACGGCCCGCGAAAACCGTCACGCCCGGCTCAAGCTTGAGATTCAGCTCGGGCCACGAGCGGAAATCACGCAGATCAAGCTCGCGGACGTGCATGGGCTAGCCCGGCAGGCGAACCGGCATGAGCAGGTAGGTGAAGTGCGTGTCCGGAGTGGGGAACGTGCCGTCCTCGCCGCGCTCCGGCAGCTGTTCCGGCTGCGGGATCATGATCGCCGGGCGGGAGGCCTCCGTGAAGCCGAACACGACGCGGTCGGTGCCGATGACCGACAGGCCGTCGCGAAGATAGCCCGCGTTGAACGCGATGAGCAGCTCATCCACGCCGGTGAATGCGGCCTCGAGCGTCTCCTGGGCGGCACCGGAATCCGCGCCGGAGGAAAACAGCGTCAGCTCGCCTTCCTTGAAGTGCATGCGCAGCTGCGCGTTGCGGTCCGCGACCAGGCTGACGCGGCGGATGGACTCCAGAAGCGGCGCGACCTCCACCGACGCGATCGCCGTGTGCGTCTTCGGCAGCAGCGGCGCAACGTTGGGGAAATCCGCGTCCAGCATGCGGGTGGTGGTTTCGCGGTTGCCGGTGTGCAGGCCGAACAGGCCGTCGCCACCGATGTTGTCGGCAGTGCCCGCGGCGAGCTCCACCGGATCGTCGATGGACGTGTCCAGCGTGCGAGCGTTGTCCAGCAGTGTCTTCGCCGGGACGAGCAAGTCCGCCTTGACGTCCGGGCTGGTCGGCTCCCAAGTCAGGTGGCGCTGCGCCAGGCGGAAGCGGTCCGTTGCCGTGAGGGTGACATTCTCACCGTCGATCTCCAGGTGGATGCCGGTGAGCATCGGCAGCGTGTCATCGCGGCCGGCGGCGGAGGCCACCTGGGTCACCGCGCCCGTGAGCGCCGCCGGAGAGATTCGACCCGTGACCTCCGGCAGGTGCGGCAGCTGCGGGTAATCGTCCAGCGCAATCAGCGGGAGTTCGAAGCGGGAGGAACGCGCCTTCAGCGTCATCACCTTGGAATCGGTGGAGACCTCGATGGCGTCGTTAGGCATGGTGCCCACGATGTCCGCGAGCAGCTTGCCGGCTACCGCCACGCGGCCCGGGTCGTTGACCTCGGCGCCGATGCGCACGCGGGTGGAGACCTCGTAGTCGAAGCCCGCGAACTCCAGGCCGTTGTCGTCGGCCGTAATCACAACCGCGCGCAGCACCGGCTGCGTCGACTTGGTGGGCAGGCTGCGCGCGACCCACGCCGCAGCGTCTGCGAGCTCATCCTTATGGACGCGAAACGACACATTGTTGTCCATGACTGCGCAGTCTCCTTTGGCATGTTTGGCATTTCGGGCAGAGCCAGATCGGACACCACTCTACATTTGTGATTCACCCGCGCGCACTCTGCCTATCGACGCCTCACCTCCGGTTCGCCGCCGAATGTCAGGGCCGGGCCGAAGATTGCACACCCTTTCTTTCTCCAGATTGAATTACAAGAAGTAAAGAGGGGAACAACAGTAGGTCCTGGGGAATCTGTGGATTGCACCGGTTTTGTGCCGGTCGCACGGCGTGTCGCCTGTGTGATTTAGGTTGTGGATAACTTGTGGATAAGTCGGGTCCCCTGTGGATAGTTTTTCGGGTGCGTTGAAATTACACAAACGGAACCGCGTTCATCCACCGGTTATGCACACGCTGTCCCCAACCTTCGAGTATGTGACGGCGGTTACACTGTGATCTACTTAGCCAAACTACATCGGTGTAATTACACAGGTGTGGATAGGCCTGTGGAGAGTGGTACGGAAGTGATTGTTGTTGCTTCCCGCTAGGCCAAAACCACAAACCCTGGGACCCAAAGCCTGGGAATGCGCAAAAATCGCACGATCTCAGGGTCTGCCGAAGTGTGGGGCCCGGGACCGTGTTCCCCTCCCCTGGCGCCCCCCAATCCGCGGATCCAGCTAGTGGCACCTCGATTTTCGCCCTCAGAAGGCGATTAGCTGGGTCCTTGTAGCTGGAAACTCGCGCGTGAGATGCGAAACCGCCGGAGAACCCCGGCCCCGACCTACCGCGCGTGCATGCGGGCGCGGTTCTTGATCACCTGCGTGAGTTCCTGGATCTCGTCGTAGGTGCCGCGGTTTTCCGTCATTTCCTTGCGGATCTTGCGGTCTGCGTACATGACGGTGGTGTGGTCCTTGCCGCCGAATTCGTCGCCGATCTTCGGCAGGGACAGCTCGGTCAGTTCACGGCACAGATACATGGCAATCTGTCGCGCGTGGGCGACCTGCCTGGTCTTTCCGGCTCCGGTGAGCTGGTCCAGGGAGACCTGGAAGTACTCGGCGGCGGCATCCTTGATGGCGTCGGCGGTGATGTTGACGTCGCCTTCGTCGGGAAGGATGTCGCGCAGTGCTACTTGGGCGACTTCCATGGTGATCGGCTCGTTGATCAGCGACGAGTACGCCGACACACGGATCAGCGCGCCTTCGAGTTCGCGGATGGAGGACTCGAACTGGGAGGCAATGAGCTCGAGCACGGCGTGGTCGACCTGGGTGCCGTCCGCGGCCGCCTTCTTCATCAGGATGGCGATGCGGGTTTCCAGGTCCGGCGGCTGCACGTCGGTGATCAGGCCGCTGATGAAGCGTGTCCTCAACCGGTCCTCGAGCGTGGTCAGCTCTTTCGGCGGCCGGTCGGAGGACAGGATGATCTGCTTGTTTGCCTGGTGCAGAGCGTTAAAGGTGTGGAAGAACTCTTCCTGGGTGCCTTCCTTGCCCTCGAGGAACTGGATGTCGTCGACCATGAGGATGTCCAGGTTGCGGTAGCGCCGCTTGAAGGATTCCTGGCGGTCGTCGCGCACGGAATTGATGTAATCGTTGGTGAATTCCTCGGAAGAGACGTACTTGATGCGCAGTCCCGGCTGCAGCACGCGGGCGTAGTTGCCTGCGGCGTGCAGGAGGTGGGTTTTGCCGAGACCGGAGCCGCCCCAGATGAACAGGGGGTTGTAGGCCTTCGCGGGGTTTTCGGCGACGGCGACGGCGGCGCCGTTGGCGAAGCGGTTGGACGAGCCAATGACGAAGTTTTCGAAAGTGTACTTCGGGTTCAGGCTGGCTTCGCGGTCCGGGTCGTGCGCGGGTTTCTCGCGGGGGATGCGGCGGTCCACTGGGTCCACGGTGGGGTGCGCATTTGCTTCTCGACGACGCCCCGCCACCTGGGCAGCGTGCATCTGCGCCAATTCGTCCAGGCCCATGGGGATCTGCTCCCCCGCCGCCGGCGCTTCGACGTGGGATTGGGTGGGCTGCCAGCTCGGCTGCGGCGGCTGAACAGGCTCAGGCTCCGGTTCGGGTTCCGGCTCGGGCGCGGCGACGGAGACGGCCAGGGCGTAGGGCTGGCCGGTGTGGGACGACAGCAGCGCCGTGATGTGGGGAGACAGGGACTCCTCAATGACATTTTTCGCGGCTTGGTGGGGTGCGGAGAGGAGCGCGTAGCCGTCGACAAGCACGACGGGCTTCATCAGCCGCAGGTAGGCGCGCTGTTGGGGGGTAAGCGTGGGTACTGACGAGGTGGCCTGCTCCGAGAGGCGCAGCAGCTCGTCGACGACGCCGCGCCACAGGTCCTCGAGGTGTTGGTCCGCCAACGTCGTCTCCAGTCTGTTCCTGTCTACATTTGCAATCCACAACTCTGCTCGCCCGCTCGGCGCGCTGCCACCTGCTGTTCCACAGAGTTATCCACAGGTGTGGATACTTTAGCAGCGCGGTTTGTCCACAGGGTCTGCACGCCCTGTGGATAATTGTGTGTGAGGTTTTGCACCGCTGTGACCTGCCTAAACAACAATTTTTCGGCGAAAGTCTCAACCGGTACTTCACAGTTATCCACAGGCCTGTGCATCCCCAGGCTGTGCGATTGTGGTGATTGCTTCATTGTTACCCGCTCCGACCTCGGGCTGTCGAAACTTCGCCGAGTCGCGTTTTTGTGGATAACTCGTCGCGTCGAACAGCTGTCCACATACTCCCAGCCCTCGCGCAGGGTGCGGGGAGGATTTCCCGTGCCACCTGCGAAAAAACACACCGTTGTAATTACGGGGGTACCCGATCGCCCCTGGAAAAAAGTGCGCGTGTTGATTTGGCCGGGGCGCACAAATTCGCGTAGTCTTAACCCCGTCTTTACGTCGGTTGTACCGGCGTACATCTGAGAGCACCGCCCCCGCCGGGCACCGGGCCGCTTGATCCAAGGCGAGCTGGCGAAGGCGCTGCACGCGAACTGCGCTCCAACTTCGGAGCCGAACCGCAATCTCAACGCAACGTTTCACATTTGGAACGGCCACTTCCCCGGGAGGCTTTTGACGAGCCGTCGGCTGTTCATGACCGCACAAGGAGTCCACCGTGTCTAAGCGGACTTTCCAGCCGAACAACCGTCGCCGCGCACGTAAGCACGGCTTCCGTGCCCGCATGCAGACCCGCGCCGGCCGCGCCATCGTTTCCGCGCGCCGCAAGAAGGGCCGCGCAAAGCTGACGGCATAGTTTTAACCCGCGCGTGTTACCCCGCCCGCACAAACTTTCTTCCTCCGCAGACTTCAAAGCTGCGATGAGGAAGGGTGTGCGCGCGGGGTCTCGCACGTTAATGGTGCATGTGCACCAGCGCGGCGACGTAGTCATCCAGGGAGGGCCGCGCTTCGGCCTGGTGGTGTCCAAGCAGGTGGGCAATGCGGTGACGCGTCACGCCGTGTCGCGGAAGTTGCGGAATGTGGTGCAGCAGCGGGAGCTCGTCGATAAGCTTGAGCGCTCCTGCGATGTTGTGATCCGCGCCCTGCCGCCCGCCGCCGCCGCAACCAGCGACGAGCTCGCGCGCGATCTTGAAAAAGCGCTGGACAAAGCGCAAAAGAAACGATAATGGCCTACTTCAACTTCGCCGGCGGCGAAATCCCCGTGGCGAGGAGGCCTGTGGCGAAACTGCTGGTGGGGCTGATTCGCGGTTACCAAAAGTGCATCTCACCCCTTAAGATGGGCGGGACGTGCCGTTTTATGCCAGTATGCAGTGCGTATGCGCTCGAAGCCGTGTCACGCCACGGGGCGGTGCGCGGCGGCGCAATGGCCGCGGCCAGGCTGTGTAAATGCGGGCCCTGGCACCCCGGCGGCTACGACCCGGTGCCGGGCAGCATTGAAATGAGTGAGGAGTAACACCGAAACGTGCTGAATTTCATTTATTCGCCGATTTCCTGGGTGCTGAGGTTCTGGCACGAGGTTCTCGGCTTTGTCATCCCCAAGGATTCGGGCATCTCCTGGATCCTGGCCATCGTTTTGCTCACCTGCACGGTGCGCCTGCTGCTGCTGAAGCCGATGGTTAACCAGATGCGCAACATGCGCAAAATGCAGGAGATGCAGCCGCGGATGCAGGAGATCCGCGAGAAGTACGCGGGCGACCAGCAGAAGATCGCCGAGGAGACGCAGAAGCTCTACCGCGAAAACGGCACGAACCCGCTGTCGTCCTGCATCGTGCCGATTGTGCAGCTGCCCATCTTCATCGGCCTGCTGCACGTGCTGCGCTCCTTCAACCGCACCAGTGAGCTGGGAATGTCTGTGGAGGAAAACCGCTCCACCGCCAACTACGCCTTCCCGGCTGAAGACGTGCAGTCTTTCCTGGACGCGGACTTCTTCGGCGTGCCGCTGTCTGCGTACATGTCCATGCCGCAGGAAGCCTTCGCCGCCTTCGGCAACGTGGATCTCACCCGCGCGCAGATCGTCGCCGTGTGCCTGCCGCTGGTTGTGCTGTGTGCGGCGTTTACGCACCTCAACGCCCGCATCATGGTCAAGCGCCAGGAGGCCCGCAAGGCCGCCGGCAAGGGCCCGAAGCCGCAGGGCGAGATGGCCGAGATGATGCAGAGCCAGATGGGCATGATGAACAAGATGATGATGTGGTTCTTCCCCGTCATGATTCTTGCCACCGGCGTGATCTGGCACATCGGCCTGCTGTTCTACATGCTCACCAACAACGTCTGGACGTTCTTCCAGTCCATGTGGCTGAACAACAAGATGGACGCCGAAGAGGCCGCCGAGGAGGCGCGCAAGGTGGAGCTCAAGCGCACCACCGCCCCCGCCCCGGGCGCGCGCACCAAGGACCGCCGCACCAAGAAGCAGCGGAAGCAAGGTAAGTAGCAGTCGCTTATCGACGCATGTCCCGGCCCGTTTTCGGCCGGGACTTTTTCATGTCGGCGGGCCGACTACAGTGTTGTGCATGTCGGATACCTCCCCTGCAGCCGCAGCCCAAGTCTTCGGAGAACGCCTCGGACTGGCCGAGGCCTACCACCGCTCGTTGGCCACCACGGCCGCCGAGCGCGGCTTTATCGGGCCGAAAGAGGTGGACCGCCTGTGGGAGCGCCACATCCTCAACTGCGCGGTGATCGCGGAGGCCTTCGAGCCCGGGCTGAAGGTCGCGGACATCGGCTCCGGCGCGGGCCTTCCCGGCATCCCGCTGGCGATTGCACGGCCGGATCTTTCCATCACGCTGATTGAGCCGCTGCTGAAGCGCTCCACGTATCTCAAAGAGGTCGTCTCCGAGCTGGGCCTGGAGAACGTGACCGTGGTGCGCGGGCGCGCCGAGGAGCAGCCCAAGGCGGAGTTCGACGCCGTCACATCCCGCGCCGTCGCCCCGCTGGGTAAGCTCGCCGGGTGGTCCATTCCGCTGCTGCAGGGCGGCGGGTACATGATTGCGATGAAGGGCGAATCCGTGGCCGAGGAACTCGAGCGCGACGCGAAGGCCATTGCGAAGGCAGGCGGCGGCGAGGCGGAGATCTTTACCGTGGGCGGATCCGTGCTGGAGCAGCCCACCACGTTGATTCGTATCCAGCGCAGAAAGAAGGGGGCGTAGATGGAAAACTACGACGAGACTCCTGTGATGGAGGCGGCGATGCGCGCGGCGCGTGTGACGTCGAGAAGCGAAACGCTCCCGAAGCCGGACCAGCCGCGCGTGATCACCGTGGCCAACCAGAAGGGCGGCGTGGGCAAGACCACCACCAGCGTGAACCTGGCGGCCGGGCTGAGCAAGCAGGGCCTGAAGGTACTGGTGATCGACCTGGACCCGCAGGGCAACGCGTCGACCGCGCTCGGTGCGGAGCACACCTCCGGCACCACGTCGAGCTACGAGTTGCTCATCGGCGAGGCCGAAGCTTCCGACGCGGTGCAGCCGCACCCGGAGAACCCGAACCTGTTCTGTATCCCCGCCACCATCGACCTGGCCGGCGCGGAGATTGAGCTGGTGTCCATGGTGCGGCGCGAATACCGCCTGCACGACCAGATCCGCCGCGGCTTCTTGGACGAGCACGGCTTCGACTACGTGTTCATTGACTGCCCGCCGTCGCTCGGGCTGCTCACCATCAACGCGATGACCGCGGTGGACGAGGTGCTCATCCCCATCCAGTGCGAGTACTACGCGCTCGAGGGCGTGGGCCAGCTTTTGGGCAACATCGGCATGATCCGCGAGCACCTGAACAACAACCTGCACATCTCCGGGATCCTGCTGACGATGTACGACGCCCGCACCCGCCTTGCCGCCGACGTGGCCGACGAGGTGCGCGGGCAGTTCGGCCAAGTGGTGCTGAACAACGTCATCCCCCGCTCCGTGAAGGTTTCCGAGGCACCCGGCTACGGCCAGACCGTCATCGATTACGACCCCGGCTCCCGCGGCGCGCTGGCCTACTTCGACGCGGCGAAGGAGTTGGCCACCCGCGGCGACTACCAGCCCCACCCCACTACCGGCCCGATCGGCGTGAGCCCCGAGGTCTACAACCAGCTCGACTCTGAGGAGGACTAAGCAATGGCAGAACGCAAGGGCGGCCTCGGCCGCGGACTGGCGGCGCTCATCCCGTCGACGCCGTCGGACATCGATAAAAACGGCAAGACCCCGGGCATCGGCGGGGGTGCCTCCGACGTGATCTTTGGCAAGGAAGCACCCAAGCCTGACGACGCACCAAAGAGCGCCCCCAAAAAGAAAGTCCAGGGCGCCCCGACAGTGTCCGCCAAGCGTGACAAGGTGATCCAGCCCGTGCCGGTGGGCGCGCGCTACCAGGAGATCCCGGTCGGCCAGATCATCCCCAACCCGAAGCAGCCCCGCCAGGTCTTTGACGAGGACGAGCTTGCTGAGCTGGTCCACTCCATCCGCGAGTTCGGCCTGCTCCAGCCCATCGTTGTGCGCGACACTCCCGAGGGTTTCGAGCTGATCATGGGCGAGCGCCGCTGGCGCGCCGCCTCCAAGGCCGGCCTGAAGCACATCCCGGCGATCGTGCGCGAAACCTCCGACGAGGACATGCTGCGCGACGCGCTGTTGGAGAACATCCACCGCGTCCAGCTCAACCCGCTTGAAGAGGCGGCCGCCTACCAGCAGCTTCTCGACGAATTCGGCGTGACCCAGGAGCAGCTCGCCGACCGCCTGGGCCGCTCGCGCCCCGTGATCACCAACGCGATCCGCCTGCTCAACCTGCCGGTGGGCGTGCAGCGACGCGTCGCCGCGGGCGTGCTTTCCGCAGGTCACGCGCGTGCGTTGTTGGGCATCAAGCTTGGCGACGACACCGCCGACGCCCAAGGCCAACTCGCCGACCGCATCGTCGCCGAGGGGCTGTCCGTCCGCGCCACGGAAGAGGCCGTGTCCCTGATCAACGCAGGCGGCAAGGTGCCGGACAAGCCGAAGCGTCAGCCCGCCCCGCAGCCGGAGTACCTCACCCGCGCGGCCGATTCACTGGCGGACATCTGGGACACCAAGGTGTCGGTGACCATGGGCAAGCGCAAGGGCAAGATCGTGGTCGAGTTCGGCGACAAGGACGACTTCGAGCGCATCATGGGGCTCATCCAGGGCACCGACTAGGCGAGTAAAAGGTATCTCACCCGGATTTGTTCACTGGGGGTATGAACAAATCTGGGATTTGGCGGTTTTTACCTGGGGGAAATGAACAAATTCCCTGGTCACAGCGAAATTGGTTCACGGCCGAGACCGGGGCGGGTGAACAATTTCGGGCAGCCCCGCCGCTAGGCGTGCTTTTCCTCCCGCAGCAGCTCCTTGAAGGAGTAGGTGCCGGTGGGCCGGTTGTCGTGGTCGAGTAGGTAGAGGCGCTTCACGGCCACCACGACGGCTTCGGCGATGGCGTCGCGCTCGTTTGGGTCGGTGAGGATGGCCAGGTCCCCCGGGTTGGTGAGGTAGCCGGCCACAAGTTCCACCGACGGCATCCGGGTCATGCGCAGCATCTCCCAGGTGCGGGCGTGGTTGCGGCAGTTCTGCAGCTGGGTGCGGGCGGCGACCTCGCGCTGGATGTAGCTCGAGAGCGTCTCCCCGGTTAGCGACGAGCTGCCCTTCTCGGAGCCGAAGTAGAACGTGGCCACGCCGTTGGCTTTCTCATTCGGGTAGGAATCCAGGCGTAGCGAAATGAGCAGGTCCGCCTTGAACCCGTTGGCCAGGTCGGCGCGCTGCTTGTTGGAGGGGTTGTCGCCGCGCGGGCGCGACAGGATGGTCTCCATGCCGGCGGCAACCATGCGCCCCTCGATGCGCTGGGCCAAATCCCACAGGATTTCTTCCTCTGTGATGGGGCCGTACGGGCCGTCCACCACCAGGCCGCGGTCGGTGCCGCCCAAGTCGGGGTCGATGACCACGCGCTTGCCGCTCAGGTTCGGGCCGGCCTGGCGCACGGTCTCGCGCTCGCGGATGGCCTGGGCGGACCCGCCGGTGATGCGCCGGCCCAGAAGCGACAGGGCGCGCAGCGTGTCGGGGCCGCACACGCCGTCGTCTTCCAGCCCGGAGTTGAGCTGGTAGTTCATCAGCGACTCGTAGGTGTGCGGGCCGAAGCGGCCGTCTATCCGGTGCGGGTAGAAGCCCAGCTCGTGGAGCTGGGATTGCAGCTGCCGGACATCGTCGCCGACCATTTCCTGGCCGGGCTGGTAGCTCAGCACGCGCGCGCCGAGGGTGTAGGACGCTTCGCGCAGTTCCCGCAGCGTCGCCGAGTCGATGGTCCCGGTGGGCACGATGCCGCGGGATTGTTGGAAGGCTTTGACGGCTTCGCACAGCGTGTCGTCGTAAAGCATCTCGGCTTCAGTGAAGCGGCGGGTGGAGTCGATCTCGCCCTCGTAGCCGTCTAGCAGGCCCAGGCGAGCGAGGGACATCCGGACCTCGGCGACCCGTGTGCTGGAGTCGCCAACGCGCAAAATGTCTTGCATGCGGGCCTTTCTATTCGGATGGACAGAATCAGTCTACGCGCCGCTAGAGCTGCGCCTGAATCTTGGAAACGATCTCGGATTTGGGGCGCACACCCACGAACTCGTCGACCTTTTTGCCGTCCTTGAACAGCAGGACGGCGGGGATGGACATGACTTGGAACATGGCACCGAGCGCGCGCTCGTTGTCCACGTTGACCTTCGCCACCTTGACTTGGCCGGCCATCTCCGCGGCGACTTCGTCCAGCAGCGGGGAGAGCTTGCGGCACGGGCCGCACCACTCTGCCCAGAAGTCCACGAGCACCGGGGTGTCCGCCTCGATGACCTCGTTTTTGAAGGTTGCTTGGGTCACATCAACTGGTGCGTTCATGCGCGCTAGTCTACAGCGCCGCCAGGTAGTGCTGTGCGTCCAGCGCGGCGCGGCAGCCGGCGCCGGCGGCGGTGATGGCTTGGCGGTAGGTTTTGTCCACCAGGTCGCCGCACGCGAACACGCCTTCAACGCTCGTGCTTGTCGACGGCTCCGCCACCTGAACGTAACCACCCTCGTCCACGGCAACCTGGCCGGCCAGGAAGCCGGAGCGCGGGTCGTGGCCGATGGCGACGAACAGCGCAGTGGCATCCAGCACGCTTTCTGCGCCGGTGACGGTGTTGCGGATGTTCAGCCCGCCGACCTTGCCGTCCGCCTCCACCACGGAGTCGACGACGGTGTTGGTGAGGATCTCGATCTTGTCGTTTTCGCGTGCGCGCTCGAGCATGATCTTGGAGGCGCGGAAGTTCTCCGAGCGGTGGATGAGTGTGACCTTGGAGCCGAACTTGGTCAGGAAGGTGGCCTCCTCCATGGCGGAGTCGCCGCCGCCGACGACGGCGATGTGCTGGTCCTTGAAGAAGAAGCCGTCGCAAGTGGCGCAGGTGGACACGCCGCGGCCGGTCAGCTCCTCCTCGCCCGGGATGCCCAGGTGGCGCGGCGCGGCGCCGGTGGCGAGGATGACGGCACGGGCCTGGTAGACCTCGTCGTCCACGACGACCTTTTTAACGTCGCCGGAAAAGTCCACGGAGTCCACCAGCTCCTGGCGCAGGTCCGCGCCGAACTTCTCGGCCTGGGCGCGCATGTTCGCCATGAGATCCGGCCCCATGATGCCGTCTTCGAAGCCGGGGAAGTTCTCCACCTCGGTGGTGTTCATCAGCTCGCCGCCGTACTCGTAGCCCTCGAACACGAGCGGTTTCAGCTCCGCGCGGGCGGCGTACAGGGCGGCGGTGTAGCCGGAGGGGCCGGAACCGACGATGATCAGGTCGTGCACCTCGTCGGTGCCGGTGGTGGCGGCTGCGGGCGCCGGTGCCGCATCAGTTTGCGGGGTGACAAAGTTGAAGCCGGGGGAAGTCATAGTTGCAGATCTTAGCGCGCCGGCGCCGCCTCCCCTATCGCCGCTGCGACGGCCTCGCGCGCCCGGTAGCGGCGCGACTTCACGGTGCCGGGTTGCACCCCGAGTTCCGCGGCGGCGTCGCCGACGCTCATGCCCGCGACGTCGATGAGCCACAGCGCTTTGCGTTGCGCCTGCGGCAGCACCGCCAGGGCCTGCCGCATGGCCATGGTGCGCTCCATGTTCTCCATGGGGTTGTAGGCGAGGTACTTGTTCGCGTCGATGTCGACGGTGTCGTTGTCGTCCAGGCTGCATTGGGCGCCGGAGCGGCCGTCTTTGCGTTGGTGGTCTATCGCCGCGTTGATGGTCATGCGGTGCAGCCACGTGGACAGCTTCGCTTCCCCGCGGTAGGTGTGCATGCTGCGCGCCGCCTTGAACAGGGCATCTTGGACGATGTCCTGGGCGTCCTGCTCGTTGCGCGCGAAGTTGCGGGCGGCGAAGTACATGCGTTTGCGGTGGCGCCGCACGATGAGCGCGAAGGCCTGCCGGTCCCCTGCCAGGTAGTTCGCCACCAGCTGCCGGTCGTTGATGTAGTCCATTTTCCCCCCAAAAATTCAGTTGCCCCCACTATGCCCCGGCCCTAGACCCCCTGCCTAGGGCCGGGTGCGCATTTCAGTGGACAACCTCGTGGCCGACCAGCGAGAGGTTCTTCACATCCGTCTCTCCGTCCACCTTCAGCACCACGCGCAACAGTGGTTCGTTGGTTTCCACGTCGGCGCTGATCTGGCCGCCCCGCAACTTGCCCTCCGCGATCACGGGCGGGTGCGCGGTCTCCTGCTCTGCCGGCACGCCGTACAGGGTGTAGTTGGCGGTACCGGAGGCGTCGATAAGCACCTGCTCAAGCGTGAACGCCGAGCCGTCCTCAGGGGTGAATTGCACGGAGCTGTCGTCTAAGACCTCCATGTTCAGCGGGCCGATTACCACCGGCATGCCCGGGTCGCGCGTGGTGGTTGTGGGTGCGGCCGACGGACGGTCCACCACGTTTTCGCCGGAGACGAAGTCCACCAGGTACGTCGTGAGCACGCCCACCAGCACCGCGGCGATGACAGCGGCGAAGGTGAGCAGCCCGATGGTCACCGGGCCCATGGTGCGGCCGCCGAAGCCGCCGCGCAGCGCGTCCGGGTCCTCCACGTGCTCGGCCACCGGCTCGACTGGCTCGTAGATCTCCACCACCGGGATCTCGTCAGTTGGGGCGTCCTCGTTGGGCACCGGCAGGTTCGCCGCCTCGTACAGGGCGCGCTCGATGTCGCGGAAGGCGGCCTGGTCCACCGCGTCCGCGTCCACGAGCGCGCGGGTGCGGGCGGTGACATCGTCCAGGTCGTCGGAGCTGACGTTGCTGGTCAGAAGCGTCAGCGCGGAGGCGAAGGACTCCGCGTCCGTTGCCGGGGTGGCGTCCGGCAGCACCACCGGGAACGCCAGGCGCACGTGGCCTTCGTGGTCGATGCGCAGCTGCTGGCGGTTGTCCAGGCCCAGCGGCACGTCCGCCTCGTGCGCCGCCGCCATGGCACCAGCCAGCGGTGCCAGCGCGTTGGCCACGGCCTCGGTGTGCAGCGTCTGGCCGGACTCCGCCACGGCCTTGACCGAGGAGCCCTCCACCCAGTCCGCCACCACGAGGGCGCCGGAACGGTAGGACAGAATTTCAATGTTCTCGGCCACCGCAGGCAGGTGCAGCTTGGCCATCTTGCGGGTGCGCCGCGCCACGCCGGCGGCCTTCAGCGCCGCCTCGCGCGGGGTAGCCGGGGCCATCGGGGCGGCACCGGTGGTGTCCACGAACGTCAGCGCCACATCGCGGCCGGTGGCCACTTCCCTCGCCTGCCAGAAGCGCGCGCCGGTGGAGGCGCCGTGGTCGCGGATCAGGCGGAAGCGCCCGTCGGACACGCTCGCGCCCGGCACCAGACGCGGCCCGCGGACCACACCGGCGGACATCGGCGGCGGCACCGGGGAGGCGTTGAAGGTGTCGGAGGCGAGGAACTGGTTGGACACGTCCCGCGGGTCCGCCTCGCCCACTTCGAGTGCGCGGTCCTCGTCCGGGCGGATGAAGCGCCCCAGCACCGGGATGCGCTGCAGCGCGCGGCCCAGGTTCTGCACCTCGGGCAGCTTGGAGCGCGACAGCACCAGGCCGGTGACCACCAGAAACAGCAGGCCGAGCAGGACCACCTCGATGAGGTTGCCCAGGCTGGGGGCACCGATGAGGCGCCCGAGGGCCTCGGGCAGGTGCAGGCCGGCGACGTCGCGAAGCAGCCAGCGCACACCGAAGATCACCGCAACACCTACGAGTGCCGCTGCCACCGCCCAGATGGAGGTGCGCAGCACGTCGCTGGAGCGCAGGGTGCCCAGCTTGCGGCGCAGCAGCAGCGCGCCGATGAGCGCGCCGGCGACGAAGCCGAAGCCGTTTGCCGCACCGAGCAGTACCACCACGTGGCTGGGGTCCTGGGCGATGTACGGCGCGAGCGCGGACAGCAGGATCTTCGTGCCGGTGATGCCGGCGATGATGAACGTGGGCGTCCACGCCTCTTCGCGCGCGTAGAACACGCGCAGGTGCAGCATCACCAGCGCGTACGGGATCAGGGTGAACGAGGACGCGGAGATGGTCAGGCCGAGCAGGTGCGCGGCCTGGGGGCTGAACGAGCCGTAGGCGAACAGGGCGTGGGCGATGTCGGGGCCCAGCGCCGTCATGAAGATGATGATGGGGATCAGCGCGATGAACGTCAGCTTCGTGCCCATGGTCAGGTCCGCGACCACGGCTGCGTCGTCGCCGTCCGCGGCGTTGCGAGACATGCGCGGCATGATTGCGGTGAGCAGGGTGACGCCGATGATGCCGTACGGCATTTGCAGCAGCATCCAGTGCTGCTGGTAGATGAACTGTGCCGCCGCGTTCGCGTCAAACGCGATGCGCGAGGTGATGACGTAGCCGAACTGGCTAATCGCCACGTAGGTGATAATCGCCAGCGCCATGCCGCCGAACTGCTTGAGGCGCTCGTCAATGCCCCACAGCGGGCGTAAATCGATGCCCAGCTTGCGCAGCGCGGGCAGCATGATCAGGCACTGCACCACCACACCAGCCGTGGTGCCAAGGCCCAGCAGGAGCACGTGCGGATTGCTTATCGACGTCGGCGCCGCCGGGTTCAGCCGCCCCGGCAGCGCCATGTACGCCACGAGCACGGCAATGGAGACGACGTTGTTGGCCACCGGGGCCCAGGCGCCCGGGCGGAAGTGCTCCTTCGTGTTCAGAATTGCCATGAACAGGGAGAACATGCCGTAGAAGAAGATCTGCGGCAGCACCAAATACGCGAACGACGTGGTTTGGACGAGGTTGCCTTGGGAGTCCTCGTCCATCATCATCCGGCTCAGCAGCGGCGCGGCCGCCACGGCGGCGACGGTGACCACCGTCATCAGCGTCAGGGTCAGCGTGAACAGGCGGCGGATAAACGCCGCGCCGTGGTCCGCGTCCTCCTTCTCCGCGCGCACCAGCACCGGCACCACCAAGGCGGTGAGCACGGAGCCGAGCACGATCTCCGTGATCAGGTTGGGCAGGGTGTTGGCTGTGTTGAAGGACGCCGCCACCACCTCGCCGAGCGCCGCGCCGATGAGCACGGTGCGGATGAACCCGGTGATGCGCGAGATCAGGGTGGCCACGGCCATGGAGCCGGTGGCGCGCACGACCTTCTCCCCGCCCTTGGCGGTGGGCTCCTCCTCGCTGGCCTGGGGCTCGGCGACAGCGACAGTGCCCGCGGCTACGGTGTCAGCGGTCTGCGGCGGGGCGATGGTCTCGCCCTTGGGGCTGGTGGTCAGCAGCGACTTATCCGGCGCGCCGTCCTCGAGCTCCTCGCGCGCCGGTTTGGTTTCGCGCGGCGCCGGCACCGGCGCTGGCGGCGCTGGCGTGACAATGCGCCGGCGCAGTCCCTGTTCCGTCACTTGGTTCTCCGATTCTTAGGTCTGCTGGCTTCTGGTTCTCGTTCGCTGTTTGCAGGCGGGCTGCCCCGCGCGCCGCGCAACGCGATGACCACCAGCAGCCCGGCCAGAACCAGCGCGGCGATGGCGAGCCAACGGCCCACCGTGATCCGTGTGGTGCGCACGGAGATGTCCACGGGCTGCGAAATCGGCTGCCCGTTCGCGCTCGCCAGGTACAGATTCAGGTCCGTGCCGCGGGAGCTTTCCGGCAAGTCCGCGGTCATCTGCACCGTGACAGACCCGCGGGCCGGGATGCGCAGCACCCCGGGCACGTGCAAGCGGGCGTCCGCAGGCCCGGAGAAGTTGATGGAGGTCTCCACCGGCAGCGGCAACCCGTTGCGGGCCACGATGAGCAGCGGACTGGAATTGGAGGTGCGCGTGTAGACGTTCCCGGGCGGGATCAGGTCCACCGCCGAGCGCAGGTCTCCCAGCGCGGCACGCGAGGCGCCGAGGTGCTCGCTGGTGGCCGCCGCCGCGTCGCTGTAGCGCGACATTGCCCGGCGCTGCCCGATGGCCAGCGCCTGCAGCAGATCGCGTCGCAGCGGCAGGGTGAACCCGTAGCGGGTCAGCGCAATGCCGGGATCCGGCACCATCAACCCGGTCAGGTCGTTGATGAACCCGGCCTGCTGGGTCACCTGCAGCACTTCCGCGTCGGTGAACGCGGTGGGGTCCGTGCGCTCCGCCGGCTCACCCGCCGGTTGAACATCAGCTGGCGCGTCCAGGTAGGTGCCAAACGCCATGGGGTGCGCGCCCGCGCCGGTGACCAGCTCGGCCACGGTGCCCAGCACGGCGGCGGCGGTGTCCGCGTCCCAGTTCACCGGCGGGGCGACCATGATCGGCTCCGGCTGCTCCCCGGAGTCGCCCGGCACCCAGGCAGACTGGGCGGCCAGACGCACCGCGGCGGCGGCGTTGGTGTCGCGGGCGGCCTTGGAGTCCACGGCGTAGTTGTAGCGCAGGTTCTCCTCTGAAAAACCGGTGGTTTCGGGGTCCACGCCGGTGGCGGCCAGCACAGTGGCCAGAGAGGACTGGTAGCCCACCGTCATCACTCCCGGCGCGATCCAGCCGTAGTTCTTGCCCTCGGCGGCGGCCAGCACGCGCACCGGTTGCTGCGGAGCGGGTGCAGCCGACCCGGCGAGATCCGCCATGTCTGCGCGCTCCAGGGCGCTTTCAGACCCGTCGTGCTCTTCCTGCACCCCGGCCGCTTCGGCGCGTTCCCACGCGGCCTGCATGCCTTCGTCCATGACGGTGGAGCGCGAGTGGTCTGCCCATCCCAGCGCCGGCGCGGTGCCATCTTCGACGTAGCCTGCGCCGGTGACCACGGTGTTGAGGGTGCCGGCGGTGCCCAGTACGCGCTGCAGCACGAACGGCCCGCGCTCCACCGCCTCGCGCATGAGCCACTTGTCGCCGGTGCGCGCCACGGCGTTCAAGTCCGCGTTCGCCCACGGCAGCGACACCACGCAGCCGGTGGCGGCGATGTGGCGCACCTTGTCCAGCCACACCTTCGCGTCGTCCGCGCCGGTGCCGGGTTCGCCGTCGAGGGCGCCCTCTCCTCCCCACGAGTCGCGCAGCCGTTTCGGTTCCTCAACCACGGCGGGGCGCTCGTCGTCGACGGTGTAGCCGTGCTGCATGCGATCCACGGTGTCGATCAGCGCCGGGTCCAGCGCCACGCAGGTGGCGTAACCAACTTCCGGCGTCTGGGCCGCCTCGATGTACTGGTCCACCAGCTTGCTCAGCCGCCCCTCGGGCGCGAGTTGGCCGGCCAGCGAGTCGTTCGCCAGCACCAGCGGCTGCGTCTCAGGCGCCTCGCCGGTCTCGCCGGGCAGGATGTCCACGTCCGCGGTCACCGGGTACAGCGCGGTCAGCTCCGCGGCCCGGATGTTGTCCCGGACGCCCTTGACGCCCATGTGGAAGCGGTCGGTGTCGAGGGGGGCACCGGAGGCGTCGAGAAGCTGCAGCATGATTGGGTACGTGCCCACATCCGGCAGGTCGAGGCCTAAGTCCATCTCGATCTCCAGCGAGTCGCCGGGGGCCAATTGCTTATCGACGTCACGCGCGTCCCCCACCACCGAATACTCTTGCGGGCCGGCGATGGTTGCGTAGCGCTGCTCCATCACAGAGGCCACCGCCGAGGCTCGGCGCGGGACCACGCTGAAGCCCTCGAGCATGTCCTCCGAGTGGTTGGTCACGCGAAGTTTCACGTGAAACGGATCGTGAGCGGAGATGGCGCGCGGGGCGTCGACGACCTCCACACTCGCCTGCTCGCCTTCGGACGGGCGCACGGCCAGGTTCGCCCACTGTTCCGTCACTTCCGGGTTGTCCGGCGCCAGCGGCACGGCGGGGGCGGCGAGCACGACGGCAGCCAGCGCGGCGTACCGGTTCATCGCGGAGTTGCCCTTCCGGCCTTCTTTTCCTTCCTGGCCAAGTCCGGCATCCGGTCGTAGGCGATGCGCGCGAGCTTGCGCTCATCGGCGTACGCGAGGTGCTCCATCAAATCGCTCATGGGCACCCACGCCACCTCGGTGACCTCTGGGTCCTCGTCGTTGAACACGCCGTCGACGTAGCGCAGCAGGTTGTGGTGCACCGTCTTGTGAATGCGCACGCCGTCGGAGACGAACCAGTAGTCGATCGTGCCCAGGGTGTCGAAGGCCTCGCCGGTGATCCCGGTTTCCTCCCACACCTCGCGTTCAGCGGTGACCCACTGGTGCTCGCCGTTTTCCACGTGGCCTTTCGGCATGGACCACAACAGCCGCCCGCGGCGGTCCAAGCGGCCGATGAGCGCGACGTAGATGCGGCTCATGTCCACCTTGCCGTCCTTGCCCACGGCCTCGGCCATGCCGGAGACCACCAGGCCGCCGGCCGAGGTCTCGTCGCGCGTCTCTATCGACGAATCGTGCTGCTGGTACTTCGACTTGCGACGATTGTGCTGCTTGCGCCCGCCGCGGGAGTTCTTTCCGCGGCGGTTATTGCGCTTCCGCTTCGGCTTGTCTCCCGGCTGCTGTTGCTGCTCGGCGTGTTTGCCCCCGCGCCGGCGCCGCGGCCGGCGCTTACCGCCGCCGGAGCCCCCCTTGCCGTTAGAGGGCCCCGGTACCGGGCGCTGGTTGTCACTCATTCGTGTCATGGTATCGGTCTTTCGGCCGGTTGTGGTACTTCCCGCGCGGGGGTGGCGGGTATCGTGTCCCGGGTGACGCAGAAGCTCTTCGATATGCCAGACCCGACCGACCCGCTTGCCGCCCCTGCGCTGATGGCGAGGGCGCAGGATGTCGTTGCCAAGCATGCTGCTCTGCTGGAGCCCCTCGCGCAACTGTTTTCCGGCCGCGGCGAGACCTTATATATGGTCGGCGGCTCGGTGCGCGACGCGATGCTCGGCCGCGGGGTGCACGACCTCGACTTCACCACCTCCGCGCGCCCCGAGGTAATCCAGGAGATCCTGGACGAGTGGGGCGAGAAGGTGTGGGACACCGGCATCGAGTTCGGCACCGTCTCCGCCATCCGCCGTGGCGAAACTGTGGAAATCACCACCTTCCGCTCCGACCTCTACGACGGCGTGACCCGCAACCCCGAAGTCACTTTCGGCGACACGCTCGAGGGCGACCTCATCCGCCGCGACTTCGCCTGCAACGCCATGGCCATTGAGCTTTCGCTTAACGACGAGCTCCGCCTCTCCCCCACCTTCCACGACCCCGTCGACGGGCTTTCGGACCTTGTGCAGCAGGTGCTGGACACCCCACAGGAGCCCGAAGTGTCGTTTAGGGACGACCCGCTGCGCATGCTGCGCGCGGCCCGCTTCGTCTCCCAGCTGGGCTTCAGCGTGGCCGACCGGGTGTTCGACGCGATGTGCGACATGGCGGGCGAGATCGAGCGGATCACCGCCGAGCGCGTACAGGCTGAGCTGGACAAACTCATGCTCGGCGCGCGTCCCTGGGAGGGCATCGACCTACTGGTGTCCACCGGTTTGGCCGGCTACATCCTGCCCGAGATTCCGGCGCTGCAGCTGGAGACCGACGAGCACATGCAGCACAAGGACGTCTACCGCCACTCCCTGACCGTGCTGCGCCAGGCCACCGAACTCGAGGACGAGGGCCCGGACCTGAAGCTGCGCTGGGCGGCGCTGATGCACGACATCGGAAAGCCCGCCACTCGCGCGCCCAAGGAGGGCGGCGGCGTGACCTTTCACCACCACGAGGTGGTCGGCGCGAAGATGACCCGCAAGCGCTTAAAGGCCCTGAAGTACCCGAAGCACGTCATCACCGATGTGGGCCAACTCGTGTTCCTGCACATGCGCTTCCACGGTTTCGGTGAGGGTCAGTGGACCGACTCCGCCGTACGCCGCTACGTCACCGACGCCGGCGAATTGCTGCCCAAGCTGCACAAACTCGTCCGCGCCGACTGCACCACCCGCAACGCCAAGAAGGCCGCGCGCCTGCAGCGAACCTACGACCACCTGGAGGAGCGCATCGCCGACATCGCCGCCAAGGAGGACCTCGCGCGCGTGCGCCCGGACCTGGACGGCAACGAGATCATGCAGATCTTGGGGCTCAAACCCGGCCCCGAGGTGGGCAAGGCGTGGAAGTATCTCAAGGAGCTGCGCTTGGAGCGCGGCGAGCTGGACCACGACGAGGCCGTCGCCGAGCTGAAAGCCTGGTGGGAGAAGGAAAATGCCTGAGTATTTCTACGCTGACCGCCTGTTCAACGCATTGGAGCGGGTTGATCCTGAGCCGGGCATGCTGCTCGTTTCGGCGCCCGGCATGTTCTCTCCCGAGTTCGCCCGCACCGTGGTGCTCGTGCTGGAGCACGACGCCGACCACACGCTCGGCGTGGTGCTGAACCGCCGCAGCGAGGTCGCGGTGGCTAACGTCATGCCTGGCTGGGAGGAGCTGGCCTCCAGGCCGCAGGCCGTGCACATCGGCGGGCCGGTCAGCCCCCAGTCTGCGGTGGGCCTGGGCGTGACGACGGCCGGCGCGTCCGAGAACCCCTACCTCAACCGTCTGGCCAACCGCCTCGTCCTCGTAGACCTGAACGCCTCTCCCGCCGAGCTCGTCTCTGAGCTCGACGGCATCCGCATCTTCGCCGGCTACGCCGAGTGGGCGCCAGGCCAACTTGACGACGAGATCCTTCGCGGCGACTGGTTTGTCACCCCCGCCCTACCCTCCGACGTTGTCGCTCCCGCGGGTGCGGATCTGTGGGGAGACGTGATGCGTCGCCAAGCAATGCCTTTGCCCCTGTTCGCCACCTTCCCCGCGCACCTCGAGGACAATTAGTGGCCGTTTCACGTGAAACATCGGCCGAAATTCGGCTGGGGCTTCGCGACACCTGGCTGGTCGCCCTCGGTTTGGTGCCGCTCGGGCTGGCGTTCGGCCTGCTGATGACCCAATCCGGCTTCGCGTGGTGGTGGACCCCGATCTTTTCCACCGTGATCTACGCCGGGTCGATGGAGTTTCTGGCCATCGACATGGTGCTCACCGGAGTCGGCCCCGTTTCGTCCGCGATCACGGGGTTCATGGTGAACTTCCGCCACCTGTTTTACGGGCTGACCTACCCGCGCTCCGCGATCCGCCGCGGTTTGCCGTCGGCGTACGCCACCTACGCGCTCACCGACGAGGTCTACGCCATCACCTCCACCCTCCGCGACCGCCCCTCAGGCCCGCGCCTTTTGACCATTTCCATTGTTTGCCAGATCGCGTGGGTGGTTTCCGGCATCGTCGGCGCCCTGGCTGGCGCGGTCATTCCTGCGGGCGTGGAAGGCTTCGACTTCGCCCTGACCGCCCTGTTCGCTGTGCTAGCGTTCGAGGCGTTCCAGGCCAGCCGCGATCTCTCCGCTCCCCTGATCGCCGGCAGCCTCGCTCTGGCCGCCGCGGTTGTGCTGCCCGGCCAGGTAATCATCGTGGCGCTGGTGTCCTACTTCTTCGTCCTCTTGCTGCGCTTCTGGGCCTCGCGTGTTGACGACACCCTGACCTGGCGGCTGCCATGAGCGACTATGGCCTCTCCGACGGCATCTCCCTCGGCATGGTGGCCGCGGTGCTCATCCCCGTAGGGATAGTCACCGTGCTGCTGCGCGCTCTCCCCTTTTCCATACTGCGCGTGCTCAAGGGCAGCCCGTTCATCGACTTCCTCGCCGTGCTCATGCCGGTCGGCGTGATGACGGTCCTCGTGGTTTACACCCTCGTCGGCCACGCCGGTTCGCCTGCCCACCTCGCCTCCGCACTCGTGGCTCTGGTGGCAACCCTGCTGCTGCACTGGTGGAAGCGCCGCTCCGATGTGTCGATTTTCGTCGGCACCGCGCTATACATGCTGTTGGTGAACGTGGTTTTCTAACTTGTGTGTTTCGTTCAGCTACAGGTGAATGGAAATCAGAGGCCCTGCGATAGATGTGATTTAATGACGGTAGTCAGGTAACTGGCACCATTCCGTAAGCTTCTACCTAGGAGATCCCCATGAAGCGCTTTACTGCCGCTGCCCTCGCCGCAGCCACCGCATTTTCCCTCGCCGCCGCTCCGGCACAGGCAGCCGATGACGTCGCCTACCTGCGAGGGCTGAACAAGCCGGGTGGGTCCTCTGCTGTGACCGACACTGAGCTTGCTGGCTATGCTGTAGCTGCTGGGCTTGTCGAGGGTCTCAACAAGGCGGATCTGACGAACAACCAGGGCCTCACTTCCTCCGTGCGCGACATGGTGGAGCGCGACGAGAAGAACAACACCAACAAATTCAGTGACGCTTCTAAGGGCGTGCTGAACAGCTCCCTGAAGAATGACGCGAACAATGGCTACAAGCTCGGTACCACCTTCGAGATTCTTCTTGGCACGGGTATCGCTGCTGTCCTCCTTGCAGCTCTGGGCGGCGCTGCATACGCAGGCGTGATCCCGGGTGTGCAGCTCCCGTTCTAAGTCCCAGCGCTTAGACCCAATATCTGAACTCCTCTCCCCTGCTCGGGAGGGGAGTTTTTCGCATCTGAAGGTATGTATATCGTCACAGAAGGTGGAGACGTTACATCTCCGGAAAGTCTTGAATACCTGCGGAAACGTGTGTTTTACTGTCTCGAGCCCGGTTCCGGGTAATTTACCGTCAGATTCGTACAAAGGAGTTTCTAGTGAAGCGCATTACCGCAGCTGCTCTGGCCGCAACCACCGCCCTGTCTCTGGCGGCCGTCCCGGCACAGGCTGAGGAGGGCAACCAGAAGGACCTTTCCGACATCGTGAGCCCGGATCGCGCCTCCGATGTCACCGATGGCCACCTTGCTGCCGCCAAGTTGAGGGCCGAGGCTCGTGAGCTCCGCAACGAAGGTTCTGGCTACTCGGGCCCGTACAAGAGCTCCTCTGAGAAGAATCTGGTGCCGAAGAGCGCTAAGTCCTCCCTGAAGAACGATGTCGCACGTGGCTACAAGCTCGGCACCACCTACGACATCCTGGTCGGCACCGGCATCGCCGCGGGCGTCTTGGCACTCGTTGGTGCCGCCGCGGCCGCAGCGGGCAAGATTCCGGGTGTCCCGGGTGTGCCGGCCGTCGAGCAGTTCTTCTAAGCCTCGCTAGTCGTTGAAGGACCAGTTGCACTCCTCCATGGTGCGCATGATGTCGTCGCGCCGCGGCAGGGAATAGTTCGTGGACACGAAACGCGTCCCGTCGCCGTAGACAAAATGGATGTCGGAGTGCTCCTTCAGCGTCTTCAGATAACCCTCCGTGACCAAGGAGTGGCAGGCGGAGCACAGCGGCAAAAGGTTCTCCAGGTCGGTCAGACCCCCGGTGGCCCAGTCCTCGATGTGGTGGATCTCAATGAAGCGCGTGTGCGTGCACCCGGGTGCGGCGCACTGACCGCCCCACATCGCTAACAACGCGTTGACCTGACCGTTTGTGGCGAGACGCTGTTTTCGTCCGGTGTTGAGGATGAGGCCTTCGGAGTTGACCGTTGAGAGGCGGACGTCCGCGTTAGCAAGCAAGTTCGCGATGGCTTTCGACGGCGCGCCCACGTTGTTGGGCATGTAGCCGCGCCCGTCCGGGGTGGCCAGGATGTTCACGTGGGCACCCGGCGTTGTTAGCGTGTTGCGCGGCGTCGCACGCGCCATGTGGACGATGCCCATGAGGGCACGCAGGAGCATGCGCCCAATCGGCAGCCCGTATCCGGAGACTGTCTTTCGTGCGGGGCGGTTCTCCTCCACTTCCTCGGCGCGCTCCAGAGCGATATCTATTTCTCCGTGAACTTCGGGGTCCAGGTCGTTGAGTACTTCGTCGAGGTCGCAGTACGCGATCTCCCCGATCTTCAGTGCGGCCATGAACGCAGTGCCGTCCGCGGCGTTGAGGTTGCCGTGGAAAGCGATGTCGCCGTTATCGCGCTTGTGCAGGCTCAGGTAGTACTGCGGGCTGTCGTCACCCTCCCCGTCCTGCGGCTTCTTCCCCGCTAGCGCACATTCCAGTTCGTGGTAGCCCATCTCGAGGGCGAGATCTACCAAGTCACGCTCGTTTTCGGCGGTCATGTACTTCAGCAGCAGTCGCACCACCGAGTAGTTCAGCGCACCCTCCGTGAAGTGTTGCTGCAGGTAGCTAAAGGGACGAAGGCGGTGGGCGACGCTGACGTACTCGTGCGCGGTTGAGGAGGACACGCCCAGGCGTCGCACGAGGAAGTGTGCGGTGGTTGACGAACCGCATTCGATAGCAAGTGCGAGTTCGTCAAACGTTTGTATTGCGGACAATAGCTCTGCTTTGTTCTGGGTCATTGCGCGGTGCGAGTCCTCGATTTGCTGGCTCAACGCGACGGCGATCGGGTTAGATTCGGTGGATAATGCGGCGGTCATTATGGCCCCCTTGAGGCGAATGCGAGTTCGATTGCGGACATTATAAAACTCGCGTCCGACATTCCTCTGACCTGCTGAAATGCGGTTTTCAACTCGCGCTATAACTTGCCCGCAACTCCGCATTGCGGACAAGTGGGGGCGAACCAACTATTGGCTATTGCTTATCGACGTCAACTCCGCCTTCCCCCACCCCTCAGCCCATGCCACCACTCCACATTGCGGACAACGCCGCCATCACCAATAGTTGGTACGGGCCAACGAAAAGGTCCACATTGCGGATAAATGCGGGTCTGACTGGTGGGGTGTCGGTAGCGTGGTGTTTACAGCCGTCAAACTAACGGACAGGTAAGGAAGAGGCGCCCGATCATGGAGAAAACTCACCGCACAGCGTATATCTACCCGATTTTGTGGCGGTTTGGATCGCAACACCGTTTATGGGTGATCGCGTTCCCATGTGGGTCCAGTGGATCTATTGGGCCGGCTTGATCGCGGTATCTGTTCTGGGGCTTGTTATCGCGGTGCGGGATAAGCGCCCCCTGCTGGGTATATTGTCTGTTCTTACCCTGCTTGCCTGGCCGATCATTCTCGCGGTGGCGTTGTCGTCCGGTCCCTTTGCCTGATGGGTGTGCTGGCGCACCTGCCGATGCACAGACCTTGCCCCTACGACTCCGCATTGCGGACAAATGGGCCCGCACCAACTATTTAATTTTTCAAGCTGTTCTTCTCAACCACCCGGAACCAGATGCGCCCCTCCTCCTGCTTCGGCGGAATGAGCCTGACGGGAACCGGATCGCGGAGCGGGAAGTCGTAGTAGTCCTCGCGGATCGCCTGGTTGATGTTGCGCTCCTCTACCGTGTCGCTGACGTTCAGGCTGTAGCGAATTTCGTGGAGTGCGCGCTTGTATACCTGTCGGCGAATCCTCGGCGCGAGATTCTTCTGTTCCACCGGCTTGTCGATGTAGCGGCGGGGTCCGCTGGGGGTCGGAACTTCGATGATGACTGAGTTGTGGCGCCAGTCGTAGGTATCTCTGCGGTCGGAGCCCTCACTGCGCCAGTCGGGGTTGTAGCGGATCCGGACGGCCACAGCCATGCCGTCGATGAGGTCGCGGCGGAACCAGATGAAGGCCTGGCCAGGCTTCAGGGCGAAGATGAGGGCGAACCCGGCCGCGATCGGCAAAGCGAATGCAAGCATGAAGCCTGGAAGGCCGAAGATGCTCTCGAAGAGTCCGACGTACTTCTCCATGACAAACAGAATCGGCTGGCCAATGTACCGCAGGAGCAACTCAATGATGGTGTCGAAGAATCCGTCCATGGGCCAAGAATAAACGCCCGCCGGGTGGGGCGGGCGTGGAAAGCCGGAGGGACGTCGATAAGCTATTGCAACTTTGCTTGCGCCTCGGACCAAAGGCCCTCGAACTCCTCCTCGCTGAGGTGGGTGGCGGTGATGCCCTCCATGGAGTCGTAAGTGCGTGGGTGCGGAACGGTGCCCATGGGTTGGTTCGCTTGGCCGATGACGCGGCCGTCGACGTAGATGCCCGTGATGGTCTCGGCCGGGTCGAGTTCAATCATGCGCACCATGGTGCACTCGTGGGCTGAGATTTCCTCGAGCTCGGCGATGTTGAGCAGCTCGCCGCCGAGTTCGGGAACGTTGTAGTGGATGCGGACGAAATGTTTCACGTGAAACTCCTAGGAAATTCGGGCGGCGTACGCGGAGCAGATGACCAGTTGGCACATGTGGTAGATCATCAGCGGGATGATCAGCACGCCGAGGGAGGCGCCGCCGAAGATGACGGTGGCCATGGGCAGGCCGGTCGCGAGCGACTTCTGGGTGCCGCACATTTGGATGGCGACGCGGTCCTCGCGCGGGAAGTGCAGCGCCTCCGGAATGATGCGGGTCAGCCACAGCATAGCGACGACCAGCACGCACGAGAACACCGTGAGGAACACGATCTCCCACGCTGAGACATTCGACCACACGCCGGAGACGACGCCGCGCGAAAAGGCGGAGTAGACCACCATCCAGATAGAGCCGCGGTCCACGAGCTTGGTCGCCTTCGACTTGGCCAGCTCCCCCACCCGTGGGACGAAGTTGTGCGCGAGCTGCCCCAGGATGAACGGGAGGAGCAGCTGCAGCGCGATGTCGCCGAACACGGAGGCGTCCACGGACACCCCGTCGCCGGCGCCCATCAGCCACATCACAAGCAGCGGCGTGGCCACAACGCCGACGAGCGAGGACACAGACGCCGCCACGACCGCGCCCGAGACGTTGCCGCGCGCCACCCCGGTGAGCGCCACCGAGGACTGCACGGTGGAAGGCACCAGCGACATGAATAACAGGCCCTGGTACAGGTCCTCTGACATGAATGCCGTAGTCGGGCGAGCGAGCAGGCCAATGACCGGATAAATGGCAAAGGTGAACGCCAGGATCAGCGCGTGCAGACGCCAGTTGGTCAGGCCTTTGAGCGCCTCCTGGGTGGACAGGCGTGCGCCGTAGAGGAAGAACAGCAGCGCGATGCCTAGCTTCACCGCGACGGCGAACCCGTCCGCGAACGCGCCCTGGGCGGGCAGCACGAACGCGAGTGCGGCCGCGGCAACAATGCCGACAAGAAGCGGGTCGAGCTTCTTCATCTACTCGGAAACGGAGACTTTGTCGCCGTCGTCGGCCACGGGGACCTCGCGCATCCCTGTGACGGCCGGGCCGGAGACGCGGGCGCCGTCAGCGATGCTGAACACCGAGCCGTGGGCGGTGCACTTGACGGTGTCGCCTTCAACCTTGGTGATCTTCTTCTGCTGGTGCGGGCACACGCTCGAGTAGGCCACGTAGGTGCCGGCGGTGGGCTGGGCGATGATGAACTTGTCCAGGATCACCGCGGAGCCGACCGGCACGTCGGTCTTGGCAACTTCTTCGGGGGCCGCCTCTCCGCAGGCGGCGAGGAACGCACCGGCAAACGTAGTTGCGGTGCCGAGCAGGAACATGCGTCGTGAACAGGTCATGATGCGATCGTAGCGCCCTTCATGGCCGTGACGTACTCACTCAGCTCGGTTTTCAGCGAGTCCATGTCGGTCACACGGTTGCCCTCGATGTATTTGTCGATGATGTTGGTGATCGCCGAGCCGGTAATCGCGCCTGCGGCCCCCGCGGCAATCGCGTCGCGCACGTGCTCCGGTTTCGAGATGCCGAAGCCCAGCAGCACCGGCGGCCCGCCGAACTTTCGCACATTGTCGACGACCTCACCCAGGCCCTGCACCGTCGCTTCCTTGTCCGCACCGGTCACGCCGTCACGCGAGATGGCGTAGATGTAGCCTCGCGAGTGAGTGGCCACCGCTTCAAGGGTTTCCGCCGACGCCTTCGCCGGGGCGATGTAGATCGGGTCAATGCCAGCAGCGGTGGCGGCTGCGCTGAAGGGGGCGGATTCGCGCACGGGGACGTCGGGAAGCAGAATACTGTCCGCTCCCGCCTCCTTGAACTCGCGGTAGAAGCGCTCGAGACCGCGCGCGTGCGCGACGTTGCCGTACACCAGCATGCCGATGGGCAGCTCCGGGTAGCGGCTGCGGATGGTGTGGATTTGCGCAAGCGCCTTATCGACGGTCGCTCCGCCCGCCAACGCCCTCACATGCGCACCCTGAATAGCGGGGCCGTCTGCGACGGGGTCGGAGAACGGCACGCCGAGCTCCACGGCATCCGCCCCGGCGTCCACGACAGCGGAGACGATCTCCATCGCGTCCTCCGGAGTCGGGTTCGAGAGCATGATGAAGGGCACGAACGCGCCTTCTTCCCTAGCGAAGAGCTTGTCGTAGCGGCTCATTTACTTTTCCTCTCTATCTGCGAGCGAAGCTCGCACGTGGGCGATGTCTTTGTCGCCGCGGCCGGACAGGGTGACCAGGATGTGCAATGGCTCCGCGTCGGACGGGTGCTCTGCGGCACGTTTGAGGGCGTAGGCGAGAGCGTGTGAGGACTCGAGCGCGGGGATGATGCCCTCGTGGCGCGACAGGGCCTGGAAGGCGTCGAGGGCCTCGTCGTCGGTGACGGGCACATACTTCGCGCGGCCGGACTTGGCCAGGTGCGCGTGCTCCGGGCCCACGCCCGGGTAGTCCAGGCCGGCGGAGATGGAGTAGGAATCCTGCACCTGTCCGTCCTCGTCGCACATCAGGTAGGAGTACGTGCCATGGAGCAGGCCGGTCGTGCCTTGGGCGATGGCCGCGCCGTGGGCGCCGAGACCGAAGCCTTCTCCCCCGGGCTCGGCGCCGACGAGCTCGACACTGGTGTCGTCGATGAAGTCGGCGAAGGTGCCGATCGCGTTGGAGCCGCCGCCGACGCAGGCGACCACGACGTCCGGGAGGCGGTCGGTGCGTTCGAGGATCTGGGTGCGGGCCTCGGTGGAGATCACGCGGTGGAACTCTTTGACGATCTTGGGGAACGGGTGCGGCCCGGCCGCGGTGCCCAGGAGGTAGTGGGATTCGTGGAAGGTGGCGGTCCAGTCGCGGAGTGCCTCGTTCACCGCGTCCTTGAGTGTGCCCGCGCCGGATTCCACGCCGATGACCTCCGCGCCCATCAGCCGCATGCGGTAGACGTTGGGTGCCTGGCGTTCCATGTCGGTCTTGCCCATGTAGATCACGCACTCCAGGCCGAGTAGCGCGCAGGTGAGCGCGGTGGCGGTGCCGTGCTGGCCGGCGCCGGTCTCCGCGATGATGCGGGTCTTTCCCATCTGCTTGGCCAGCAGTGCCTGGCCGATGACCTGGTTGGTCTTGTGCGCGCCACCGTGGACGAGGTCCTCGCGCTTGAGGAAGATGCGCGCGTTGCCCTCCAGCGGCAGGTTGCGGCACTCGGTGAGCGGGGTGGGTCGGCCGAGGTAGTCGCGGAGCAGGCCGCGGTATTCGCTCATGAACGCCTCGTCGTTGAATGCGTCCACGAAGGCTTGCTCAAGCTGGTCGAGTGCCGGGATGAGCGACTCGGGGACGAACTGTCCGCCGAACTCGCCGTAGTAGGCAGGGAGCAGGGTCATGTCTTTTGTCCTTAAGTGTGAAAGTTGCGGATGGTGGCGAAGCCTCGTCGCAAGGCGGCGGCATCCTTGTGTCCGAGGGGGTCTTCGAAGCCGGAGTTAAGGTCGAGGCCGGTGCAGCCGGTGCGCAGCGCGTCGGTGAGGTTGTCGGGGGTTAGCCCGCCGGCGAGCAGGGCGTCGGTTGTGGGAATCCGGGACCAGTCGAAGCACTCCCCCGTCCCGCCGACGCCGGAATCGAGCACCAGCTTGTCGACGAGCTCCGCCACGCCCGCCGCATCATTGGGCCCGGTCATGTCAATAGCGCGCCACACTTGGACATCGACCTCGGCGCGGACGCGCGCGATCAACGCGTGTTCGGCCTCGAGTGAGCCCTGGTACGGGGCGTGGACCTGCACGGCGGTGATGCCGGGCTGGACCAATTGGTCGTAGCCCTCGGTACGGCGCGACACCGCCACGTAACCCAGCCCCGGCTCTGCGGCGATGATTTCGGAGGCCGTTTCACGTGAAACATTGCGTGGGGAAGCCTCTTCGAAGATCAGGCCGCCGTAGACTGCACCGGCCGCTTTCGCTGCCTGGGCCGCCGATGCGGAACGCAGGCCGCAGACCTTGTTCGGCCCGTACACCAGCTCTCGGCACGCGCGGTCGATGTCCGGCTGGGAGGTCAGCTGCGAGCCGACGAGGAACCCGTCCGAGTGTCGGCCGAGCCGGCGAACGGTTGCGGCGTCGCGGATACCGGATTCGGCCACCACCACTGCCCCGTCCGGCGCGAGTGCGGCCAGGCGGGCTGAGCGGTCGAGGTCGATGGAAAGGTCGTGGAGGTTGCGGTGGTTCACGCCGAAGATTTTCGCGCCGAGCTTGGCGGCACGCGCCGCCTCATCTTCGTCGATGACTTCCGTGAGCACGTCCATGCGCAGCGATTCCGCGATGGAGGCCAGGTGCGTGTACTCCTCGTCTGAGAGCACCGACAGCATCAACAGCACCGCGTCAGCGCCGAAGTAGCGCGCGGCGTAGATTTGCACCTCGTCGACGATGAAGTCCTTACACAGCACGGGCAGATGCGTGGTGGCGGCGACGGTGGCGAGGTGGTCGTAGTCGCCGCCGAAGTAGTCGGGCTCGCACAGCACTGAGATCGCCGATGCGTAGCGCGAGTAGACGGTTGCGATCTCCCCCGGCTTGTAGTCCTCGCGGATCGTGCCGAGCGAGGGCGAGGCGGACTTGCACTCCATGATGTAGGAGGCGCCCGGGGCGGCGAGCGCGTCGTACAGCGAGCGTTCCGAATAACGTAACGTGGCGAAAGAAACGTGACCGATGCGTTGTCTAATTCCGTCAATGTGACGCTTACGGTCCGCCACAATTTCGGTCAAAATCTTAGCCACTGTAGTCCGCCTCCTCGTGGGTGGTGAGCCACTGGGACACGGAGCCGTCGGCAAGCAACTGCTTCGCATGCGCCGTGCCGGCGGCGAGCGAGTCCACCATGCCGTAGAGGTAGAACATCGCGCCCGCGTTCACGGCCACGGCGTCGCGGTGCGCGGCCGGCCCCTCCCCCGCGAAGGTGGCGCGCATAGCGGCGGCGTTGTGCTCGCCGTCGCCCCCGCGGAGGTCCTCGAGCGTATGCGTATCCACGCCAAGCTCCGCCGGCTCCACGGTATAGTGAGAAATCGCTCCGTCCTTGAGGTCCCAGACAAGGGTCTCGCCGTGAACCGCGATCTCGTCCGTCCCGGCGCCGTGCACTACAAGCGCGCGGGAACGACCAAGCATTTTCATGGTCTCCGCAATAGTAGGGCCAAGCTCATGATTGGCAATCCCCATTATTTGAAATTCAGGTCTTGCGGGACTCAATAATGGGCCCATCGTATTAAATAGCGTGCTCACGCCGAGTTTCTTGCGCACCGGCTGCACGAACGCGATCGCTGGATTGTACGCCGGGGCGAACAGGAACGTGAAGTTCGAGGACTCGAACTGACGCACCGCGCGCTCCGGGTCGAGGTCCAGCGGGATGTTCAGCGCCTCGAGCACATCGGCCGAGCCAGACTTGGAAGACACCGAGCGGTTGCCGCACTTGATCATCTTCACCCCGCCGGCCGCGGCCACAAGCGAAGCGGCGGTGGTGATGTTGATGGTGTTGGCGCCGTCGCCGCCGGTGCCCGCGGTGTCCATGATCCCCTTGCCCGTCACCGGGAAGGGCCGGCCCGCGGCGAGGAATGCTTTGGCCGCACCCGCGATGTCGGCGAAGGTCTCGCCACGGGTCCGGATGGTGGCGAGCAGTGCCGCGATGTGGACGTCGTCGTAATCGCCGACGGTCAGCGGGGTGAATGCCTCAACCGCGTCCTCCAAGGTCGGGGCGGGGTTGTCGATGAAACGGCGGAAGATCTCTACGTGGTCAGCCATTGTCGCGTCCTTTCTGCAGCAGGTGTTCCACGCAGCGCTCCAGCAGCTGGGGCCCTGCGGGGGTGAGGATGGATTCGGGGTGGAATTGGAAGCCGATGGAGTACCCGTCGTCGGTCTCGGCGGCCATGATCACGCTGCCAATCTGCGTGTCCGTCCAGGCCAGTGGCGTGATTCCTGCGGGCGCCTCGGTCGCGCCCAGGGAGTGGTAGCGGGCAACAGGCACGTCCAGGCCTGGTTGTCCGGGGGTGCCGCCGACCGTGAGGCCGCGGAACAGCGGGTGCGGAGCCGTAAGTCTCATGGGAACCGAGGTGCCGTGCTCGGGGCCGCACGGTTGGACGTGCCCGCCGAAGTGCTCGATGAGTGCCTGGTAGCCCAGGCAGATGCCCAGGATGGGGATGCGGCGCTGGGCGCGCTCGATCACTTCCATCATGCAACCGGCGTCCGCGGGGTAGCCGGGGCCCGGTGAAAGCACTATGAGCTCCGGGACAGCGCCGAGCACAGTGTCGGCAGAGACGGTGTTGCGGTAAACCACGGTGTCGAAGCCTGCGAGCGCGTCGACGAGGTTGTAGACGAAAGAGTCCTGGTTATCCAGCAAAACAATCACTTGTGCACCTCCAACTCGCGGCCCCCTGCGAGCGCCTGGAGCACCGCGTAGGCCTTGTGCAGGGTCTCGTCGGCCTCGGCCTGCGGGATGGAGTCGCGCACCACGCCCGCCCCGGCCTGCACCGTGGCGACGCCGTCGGCCACGAACGCGGAGCGGATGACAATGCAGGTGTCGAAGTCGCCGCTGCCGTGCAGGTAGCCCACCGCCCCGCCGTAGGAACCGCGGCGCGTGCCCTCCACCTGCCGCAGCAGCTCTGTCGCCCGCAGCTTCGGGGCGCCGGTGAGCGTGCCCATGTTCATGCAGGCGCGGTAAGCGTCCAGCGCGTCCAGGTCCGAGGCAAGCGTCGCCGTGACGCGGCTGACCAGGTGCATCACGCGGGAATAGCGGTCCACCTGCAGCAGTTCCCGCACGCGGCGGGTGCGCGGCTCGGCCACGCGGGCCATGTCGTTGCGGGCTAGGTCCACCAGCATGGTGTGCTCGGCCACCACCTTGGCGTCGGTTCGAAGCTGCAGCTCCATCCGCGTGTCCAGCTCGTGGTTGACCGTCCCGTCTGGATTCAGCCCGCGCGGGCGTGTGCCGGCAATCGGGTACAGCTCCACCTGGCGCGTTGCGTGGTCGAACTTCAGGTTGGACTCCGGCGAGGCACCGAAGAGCTCGTAGCCAGTCCCGCGCAGGTAGAACATGTACGGCGAGGGGTTAGACTCGCGCAGCCGGCGGTACGCCCCGAACGCGTCCGAGCACTCAGCCGTGAACGCCCGCGCCGGGACCACCTGGTAGATATCGCCGTTCGCGATGTGCTCTTTGAGCGCTTCCACGTCCGTGCGGAAGTCGGCGTCGGACACCGTCGCCTTGACGACGGCACGCTCCGCTTCCCCGGTGGTGGGTTCGTAGGCGGGCACGGGGGCGTCGATAAGCGATGCGAGCGGCTCGAGATCGATGCCAGCACCATGCGCATCGACGCCCGCGAGATACGCCGTGGACGTTTCGTGGTTGACGCGCAAGAGGACTTCGGCGAGCACGAACTGGAAGTCCGGGTAGGTGTTCGGGCCTGCCTCCACGAAGGGGAGCTGCTCGAAAGAGTCCAGGTAGTCGTAGGCGAAGCCGCCAGCGAGGAACGGGAAGTCCTCGTTGCCGTAACCGGCGCGCGTGGTCAGCGCACGGAGCACGTCGGCGGAAGACGGGGCGGTGAGACGCTCGCGCTCGTCGGCGGCGCGTGATGCGGGAAACTCGTAGACGCCCTCCCCCACCCGGTACTCCTCCAGCCCCAGGCCTGCTGCGATGACCTCGCCGGACGGGGTGAGCGGATCCACCGTCACACGGTTGCCGGTGCAGGTCACGCGCACAGACGCGCGCAGCACCGCCACGGACTGCAGGCCGTTGCGGGTGGTGATGTCGGCGGACTCGAGCAGCACGGAATCTTCCGCGTCGAGCCCGCCGATGTGGGCGAAGAGGCTGGCCACGTCCTCGTGGTAGCGCACCTCGCGGTGGGTGTAATGCATGTGGTCCTCGGTTCTGTCGTATTCATTGCACCGAGGGTGAAAAAAGGCCCGCGGCGCTTGGGGTGCAAGCTGGCGGGCCGTGACTTCGAAGGGGGCGCGCCAGTTAGGCGAGCCACCACCAGTTCAAAGAAGTCATGTACGTCACAATTGACAACTATAGCGGAACCGGTATTCCACCGGGAATTTTATTCAGGGAGCCGGTACTTTCCCCGCGGGGCTGCGGCGACCAGGCCGTCCATCTTCAGGCCGGTAATGGCGGCGTGGGTGGCAATCTCCGGGTTCATGTGCGGGGCATCCACTAAACCGCGGCGGACGATTTCGGCGGCGATGTCTTTGTACGCCATCGGCTCCCCCGCCTTGCGCAACACGGTCAGGATCGCTTCGTGCCAGGTCATGGGCACCTACTTCTGTTCGTCGGCGTGGCCGGCGGCTCGTCGCAAAGCATCGATGTTCACTGCGGGCTTGGGCTCATCCGCCTGCTTCTCACGCGCCTGCTCCACCGCCGCGGCCGCACGCGCGCCGAAGTTGCCGCCCAACGACGCCGCGACGACGGCCGCCACCAGCGCCACCGCCGGCAGCACCCACATCCACCCGGAGGCGATGAAGGAAAAGGCCGCGCCGAACGCCAGCGCCACACCCGCCAGCACCCAGAACGGGCCGGCGACCTTGTGGGCCTGGTCCCAAATCGCGCGGTCCTTGCGCACCGCCGGGACGTGCAGGCCGAACCACTTGTTTCCCGGCAGGTTGCCCAGTGAGGCCAGCGCGCCGGGGATGAGCAGAAGCAGGGTCAGCAGGATAAAGATGATGCCGACAACGACGTTGAGAGTGCTCATATTTTCAAACGGGCTCATGGCTCCCAAGCATACGGCGAGGGCAGACACGAAAGAAAAGCCCCCAAAAATGCAGTCTGCTGTATAATCACCGGCTACTCTGGACACATGAAAAGTAAGTTCTTAGGGTCGCTACTCTTTTGGGTAGTTGTCGCCATAATCCTCGGGTTCCTGTGCAGCCTGTTCTTCCCGGACTGGCTTGCCCGTATCTTTATCACCTTCAACGGACTGTTCTCCAACTTCCTCGGCTTCTTCGTTCCGGTGCTGATCTTCGCGCTCATCGCGCCCGCCATCGCGGGCCTGGGCCGAGGCGCCGGCAAGTGGCTAGGCATCACCGCGGGTGTGGCCTTCGGCTCCACCGTCATCTCCGGCCTGATCGCCTGGGGCACCGGCACCGCGTTGTACCCGAAGCTGCTGGCCGGCAGGGACTTGATTACCAACGTGGCCGACCCGGACGAGGGCGGCCTGACCCCCTACTTCACCGTGGAGATGCCGCCGCCGCTGGCGATTATGTCCTCGCTGCTGCTCGCCTTCGTGGTGGGCCTGGCAATGACGGCGGTGAAGTCCGACAACCTGTACAACGTGCTGCAAGAGCTCAACGACGTCGTACTCAAGGTCGTGGTCACGTTCGTGATCCCGCTGCTGCCGCTGTACATCTTCGGCACCTTCCTGGGCCTGGGCATGAACGAGAACTTCGGCGACACCATGGCCGCCATGGGTGTGGTGCTGCTGCTGTCCGTGGTCATGACCGTGCTCATCGTGCTGCTGCAATACCTGGTTGCCGGCGCGGTCGCCGGTGTGAACCCGTTCAAGGCGCTGAAGAACATGCTGCCGGCGTACTTCACCGCCTTGGGCACTTCGTCGTCCGCCGCGACCATCCCGGTCACTTACGAGTCCACGCTGAAAAACAACGTGGACGAAGACGTCGCCGGCTTCGTGGTCCCGCTTTGCGCCACCATCCAGCTGTCCGGTTCGATGATGAAGATCATGCTCTACGCGCTGTCCATCGTGTACATGGCCAGCCTGGACGTCTCCGGCGGCGAGATCTTCGGCTTCATCCTCCTGCTGGGCATCATGATGATCGCGGCCCCGGGCGTGCCGGGCGGCGCCATCATGGCGGCTGCCGGCCTGCTGCAGTCCAACCTGGGCTTCGACGACTCGATGCTCTCGCTCATGATCGCGTCCTACATCGTGGTCGACTCCTTCGGCACCGCCGCCAACGTCACCGGCGACGGCGCGGTCGCGCTCATCGTGAACAAGTTCGCGTCGGGCAAGATCCACAAGCAGTCGCCTATCGACGAGCCTTCGGCCGCCCCCGCCACCGGCTCCACCGCTGTGTAGCAGTCCCCTTCTGCCGCGCTCAACCGCCCTCCGGGGCGGTTTTCTTTTGGCCGTGTTTCACGTGAAACTAGGAAACGTCACTGTATCGATAGCGTCCCTCACTGTAAAAAGTGACGGGAAAATGGGCCTTCACTGTAAAAGTGAGTCTGTCACTGTAAAAAGTGACGGGAAAATGGGCCATCACTGTAAGCTACCGGCTACAGTGACGGTATGAGTCAGCGCATGGATGACATCATGGCACGGTTGCGACGGCAACGAAACGACGATCACTGTATTGAGGCGAAATCTGGAACGGGGAAACTCGATACCGCGTTCTGGAAAGCTGTGAGCTCTTTTGCCAACACCAAAGGCGGAGTAATTGTCCTCGGTATCCAGGAAAATCAACGTGACGGTAGCTTCACTCCGGCGCCGGGGTTTGACTCTGCCCGTATGAACGACCAACTCATTAGTGCGCTGCGCCAGGGGCAAGAGAAGCCTCCTGTGACACCCATCCCCCGTTTCGACATTGAGACTGACGAGGTCGATGGTTCTCCGGTGATTCTGGTGTGGGTCCATCCGATGCGGGGTGACGCACAATTGGGCCAGCAGATGCCCTGCTATGTCACAGCTCAAGGCCTGCGGGATGGCGCGTACAAGAGGGTTTTGGATGGGGACCAGAGGCTGTCTAGCTACGAAGTGTTTCAGCTCACGACGCTGTACACGCCAGACCTCTCGGAACTCTCACCCATTAGTGAGGCTGGCCTCGACGACCTAGATGGGCAGGCATGGAGGGACCTAATCGAATCGTTGGAGAAACGCGGTTCTCGTATCCGCCTTGGGACGACCAGTGACGCTGAAGTCTTGGAACGTCTTCACGTACTTGACGGCGCTGGCCTCCCAACCCTGGCTGGTGCTTTAGCTCTCGGACGCTACCCTCAACAATTTTTCCCGCAGCTGTTCATCGACGTGGCTGTGCACCCTTCACCAGAGAAGTCCGTCTCGGAAACCAGGTTTGTGGATCGAGCCCATTGCGACGGTCCCCTGCCACTCGCTGTGGAGGACGCAATTAAGGCGGTAATGCGCAACCTTCGAACACGTTCAGTGGAGGTGGGATCGACGATGGTCGACGAGCCCGAGATTCCCGAGATCGCGTTACGCGAAGCGATTGTGAATGCGGTGATGCATCGGGACTACAGCCCCCAAGTTCAAGGCCGCCAAGTGCAGGTGGACGTGTACCCCGATCGAGTTGAGGTAAACAGTCCGGGTGGTTTGTGGAGTGACCGGACGGTGGACAACATCGATGAAAATCGATCGGTCAGCCGTAATCCATCGCTCGCGAATCTTCTTAGCAACCTGCCCACTCCTTCAGGATCGATGCGTGTGGCGGAGAATCAAGGCAGCGGCATCCAACGAATGCGTAAGGGCATGGAACGCTACGGTCTGCCTCAGCCACAATTCGATGCGGGGATTGGTGAGTTCACCGTCACCTTGTATCGCTTTGGAGTTCTCAATCCGGAGGTTTCGCAATGGCTGGCCTCCGTGGCGCCAGGAAGTACGCGACAGGAGCAGATCGCGCTCGCTATTGCCCAAGGGCTCGGTGGTGTGTCGGTCAAGGAGTTGCGGGAACATATCGGGCTCGACAGCGATGATGCACGTGAGCTGCTGGGTGACCTGGCCGATCGCAATCTGCTCAGGGAGGGTCGCACCAGCGATACCTTTGTCCTGGCAGTCGGTGATCCCGAATTTGACGAAGTCGACCGAGAGCTGATGTCCTACCTTTCGCAAGTTGGGGAAGCTGCAGCACGGGACATCGCGGACCATCTCGGAGTGAGTGTGAATTCATTGCGTCCCAGGCTCCGAAACCTGGTGGATGCAAATGAAATTATCCCCACTGCACCACCGACGAGTAGGAAGCGAAAATACCGTCTCCCCAAGTAGGTTTCACGTGAAACATCGCCGATCTCCGCACCTCCCCTCGCCCTGCACAATCGACTACTCTCTTGCGCATGTCCTTCGAGATCGTCACCACCCATTTTGTGGCACACGAGCACGACCTGGAGGAGGCGTACGCGCTCTACCGACAGCGCATTGAGACGAGCGGCGCTGTCATCTCGGCGGTTTCCCCTCGCCCCCACCCCATCGAGGACGAGTTCACCCTCTGGGACCTGCGCTGCCAAGCGGCCTACGACAACCTGCCCGCCCCGGACCAGATGCGGCTGTACGAACTCAACGCGCTCGTGGATTTCGCCACCACCAACCGCGACAACGCCATCGAAAAATTCTTCTTCGAGGATCACGACGCCCCGACGCACCTCCCCGCCAGCCTCGGCGGCCTGATGGACCTCACACTTCGCGACGAGCCGCAGGGCCCCCTGTCACTCACCACCATCGTCTACCTCGGCTCGCCAGAGCACATGCTGCTGGCGCAGAAGCTTTTCGACGACACCGTGGCCGACCTCAACGCCGTTGCGTACCAGCCGTACGTGGCCCCGCTCGAAGGAACGGAGCATGCGGGGTTGGTCGGCCCGCTGTGGTTGAGGGATGCCACGCTAAACATCATCGGCAAAGGCGACGGGCACTTCTCCCCCGGCAAGGACGCGTGGGCGGGATGGTTGTTGACGTCGGATGGACCGGAAGACGTCGATAGGCAATTGCACGAACGCATCGATGCCGATGCCGTGATGATCACCCACGCGGTGCAGGAGCCGTTCTAATCACGAAAAGGCACCGGCGCGGAGGAAGGGATATTCCGCGCCGGTGCCTTTTTCAGGTTTCGAGCCTACGGCGTGACCTGCGGGCTCAGCGGGTCAACCGCCTCCGGGGCCTCCGCGCCGCCCAGCGGAGAGTCGGTAATCTCCGCGTCGCCGAGCGGGGCGTCGGTCATCTCCGCGCCGCCGAGGCCGGTGTCGCCGGACGCGGAGCCGCCGGCGGAGGAACCGCCCGCGGAGGAACCGCCGGACATGGAACCGCCCGCGGAACCGTCAGACACGGAGCCGTCTGCGGAGGAGCCGCCGGCGGAAGAACCGCCCGCGGAACCGTCGGATGCGGAGCCGCCGGACACCGGGTCCTCCGAGGTGATGGCGTCGGACGGGTTGACCCCGGTGGTGTCGGTGTCACCGTCGCTGTCGTTGCAGGCGGTGAGGCCGGCGGTAGCCAGCACGAGTGCGGTAGCCGATGCGGCAATACGAGTGTTTGCAGACATAATTCTCCTTCTCGTGTCGGATTCATCCCGGGGTGTCTCGCCCGGATCACAAACTTTCTACGGGGCCTATCTGCGAAACCCTTGGGAGCCGAGGGGGAACTCTCGTACTGGTACGTAGCAGAACAATAACCCGGCCCCTACGCTGCGGGAACCGGGTTATTCGGGTGCGGAACTTACATCGGCAGGCCTGGCACTGCCGGGAGGGAGAGGCCCGGGATGGAGCCGGAGAACGCTGCTGCTGCACCGAGCAGCGCAACGAGGGCGAGCGGCACGCCGATCAGGACACCCAGTGCGGAGGAGCGGTAGTCGCTTTCCTTGTGGGTCAGGCCCTTGATGCAGACACCGGAGTCGGTGGAGCTGCCGACTCCAGCCTCTTCGCGGGACTCGTCAACAATCTTCTTGAGACGCTCCTTTTCCTTTGCGGTCGGGGCCTTGTCGATATCCTGCTGGAGCTCCTTCTGAGCCTTGAGGCACTTCTGGTACGCCTCGGAGGACCCCATCTTCTCGTCGCCTTCAGCGGCGAATGCCGGTGCGGTCAGAACGGACACGGACATGGTTGCTGCGAGAGCAGCGGCAGTGATGCGCTTCATATTTGTCTCCTTATGTCGGTGTGATTACCTGTAACGTAGTTAACACGTGTTCAGGAAAAGCCTTCAAGCGTTTCAGGGAATCGTGTCCAAATTGAGATAAAAGGGGCGGACTACACCGGCAGCTTCGGCATCTCCGGGAAGGAAACGCCCGGGACCATGCCGGAAGCTGCGGCCGCGGCACCGAGTAGCGCCACAAGGGCGAGTGGCACACCGACTAGGACGGCGATGACGCCACCGCGGTAGGTCGGGCTGTTGAGCATGCTCTTGATGCACACGGCGTCCGGGTTGGAGGAGCCGCCGTTCTGTCGGAGTTCCTCCTTCTCCTTCTCATTCGCGGAGCCAACCAGACCGCGGCAGTGCTGGTAAA
This sequence comes from Corynebacterium pilbarense, assembly GCF_026930265.1. Lineage (NCBI taxonomy): Bacteria > Bacillati > Actinomycetota > Actinomycetes > Mycobacteriales > Corynebacteriaceae > Corynebacterium > Corynebacterium pilbarense. The sequence continues at coordinate 34,519 of NZ_JANRML010000010.1, read as the reverse complement.
CCTCGGACGAGGTTTTCTCGTCTTCAGCCGCATGTGCCGACGAGGCCAGGACGGACAGGGACAGTGTTGCCGCAACAGCAGCGGTGGTCATGCGCTTCATGGTGTTCTCCTTGTGTTGGTCGGGTAACCCGTAGCCAGAACAACACGTGTCCACAGAATCCCGCACGGCAACTCAGCAAAATGTGTCCAAACTGAGACACGAAAAACGGCCCGCCCCACCGAGGGACCGGGCCGAGAAACGCTCAGGCGAGCTGAATTAGAACGGCAGAGCCGGGAGCTGAACGCCCGGGATAGCGCCGGAGAATGCTGCGACAGCGCCGAGCAGTGCCACGAGGGCAACCGGAACGCCGATCAGGAGACCCAGGATGCCGGGCTTGGTCTCCGGGTTGTCGATGAGCTGCTGAACGCACTCGCCGGTGGCGTTGTTGGAGCCCTTCTCCTTGCCCGGCTCGGCCTTTTCGCCGTCCCTGCCGGCGGTGGCGTCCTTGCCCTGCTCGGACTCGGCCTTCTTGCCCTCCTTGCACTGCTTGTATACCTCGGAGGAGCCGACCTTCTCGCGAGCCTGGTCGCCCTCAGCCTGGGCGGAGCTGCCCTGGTTCTCCTTGGCCGGGGCGGTGTCAGCGTCAGCGGCGAACGCCGGAGCGGAAAGAGCGGACATGGACAGGGTTGCGGCAACTGCAGCGGTGGCGATGCGCTTCATGGCAATCTCCTTTTAGTGAATCGGGTACCTGCCAGTTATCTGGCACGTGTGAAAGACGTATCGCCAAACCATCACATCGCGTTACGCGGGGTTACCCTAGGCACATGGGAATGATGAAGGAGATAGCAGCCATCTTTGGTGTCGCCGCACTTGTCGGCCTTGGTGGTGCGGGTGCCGTCTACAGCGCCATCGACGCCCCGGAGCGCGATCAGTACACCGTCCAGGCTGCGGGGGCGCCGAGCGCCACTATCGACGACCCACAGGACGCGCTCACCCCCGAGGACGAGCAGCGCCTGTTGCGCGACACCGCCAACATCAACGCGGCCGATGTGGTCACGGATTTCCACTACATGGTGTTCGAAACCAACCACGAGAACATCCTCGACGATGTGGAGGAGCTGCTGCGCTCGCAGTACCCCGAGCTGATCGACCAGTCCAAGGGCGAAAACGGCCGCCCCGCCGACGGCGTGCTCATCGTGGGCGTGGGCCTGGATCCGCGCCAGGCGTTCATTTACGGCGGCGACGATGTCACCGAGGAGCTCATGCTTAACGACGACACGTACCGCGAATCCCTGCTCGATGCGATGAAACCGGGCGTAAACGATGGGAACATCCCCTCCGGTCTCTTCCGCGCTGCGAACCTGGCCTTGGACGCGGACGGGCTTTCGGACCGGAAGTTCAGCGACGCGCAGGGCGAACGCTCTGGGGCGGTTTTCGGCGCCGCCCTGGGCGGGTTCGGCGTTACTACGGCGGTTGGTGCGGGTGTGGCGGCGGTGCGGAATAACCGTCGTAAAGCAATTGCGAAAGCCCGCGAGGACTATGAGCTTGTCACCCACGAGTACACCCGTCTCGCGGGCCGCCTGGACGAGGTGGATGTCCGGGCGAACTCGCTGTCCTCGGCGTTCGCGGACGAGACGCTGCGCCGCCAGTGGGCCGAGGTGCGCGACCGCTTCCTGAGTATGAACGAGCTGGTGCACGGCGCGCAGGGACTCAGCTCCATCAACATGGACGACGATAAGGACGTGTACAAGCACCACAAGCAGCTTGCGGACGCCGCGGAGAGTGTGGACCACGTCTCCAACGCCGAGGACAACATCGACCGCCTCTTTGGCGTTGAACACGGCGACCCGGCCACGCGCCGGGCGGACCTGAGCACCATCCGCGAGGACGTGCTGCGCGCCCGCAGCGATGTGGAGGATTCCGGCCTGCGCCGCGAGCTGGACCTGCTGATGCAGCGCATCGAGGCGCTGGACGCGAACCCCTCCTCCCCCACCTACGTGGACGACTTCGTGCGCGTGCTGGGCGATTACCGCGTGATCCTGGATCAGGTGAAGAAGAAGCAGTTCAGCGACGTCAAGGAGCACGAGAAGCTGACGGCGCCCGCGGTGTACGAGTCCGGGTTCTGGTACGGCGGGTACGTGCCGTACGTGCACATGCACTCCTGGCACGAGTCCAACGTGCAGGCGGAACAGGCGGCGTCGTCGAGCAGCAGCTCCGTGTCTTCCTCGGGATTTAGCGCCGGGGGTGGTAGCTCCAGCTTCTAAGGGTGTGACTTTCCACACATTTCGCGTTTACACTTCCCTTTAATCAATCCGTGTTTATACTTGGAAGTGGAGAAATTCGAAGCGCGGCCCGCCACCTAAGAACACGAGGTGGCGGGCCACTCCTTTTGGTGGGTATCCGCTTGAAAACTCCTAAGAATAGCGGAATCCCCTCCGCCTTCTCGCACTCTAAATGGGGGGGTGGGTGAGTGCTCAACCGGTCTCGGGGGGATGGACCGTGGGCGGAGGGGCCCAAAAGCGAATATAGACTATCGCCCTCAGTGTGTCTACATGTAGGGCAAAAAAGTTTTTCGGTGCAGGTGGGAGGGGGTTATGGGAAGATAGCTGGCATGACCATCCAGGCCCGGGCGCTGACGTATAAGCGTGAGAAGGAGCAGTCGGCCGCGATCCGCCTGTTGCACGCGGACAACGCCCCGGTGCTGCTCGCGGTTGTGGCGGAGCACTTCCCGCGCGGCGCGGAGGCGAGGCCGGCGGAGCAGCTCTACCAGCTCATGGCGGACGATTTTGCGGTGCTGCGCGGGACGTTCGAGCTGCCGAAAACACCCCAGGCGTATTGCAACGACTGGGTGAAGGCCGGGTGGCTCGTGCGCAAATCTGGCACCAAGGAAACGGGCGAAACGCTCGAACCGAGCGAGCAAGCGCTCACCGCGCTGCAGATGATGGACAGGGTCAGTGCACCGAGGCCGACGGTGACGGCGAGCCGGGTGGCGTCGATAAGCAATGCCCTGCAAGCGCTCGCGCGGGACACTGACCCGGACATCGATTCGCGCCTGAAGCATCTCGAGGCCGAACGCGCCCGCATCGAGGCGGAGATTGAGCAGGTGGAACGCGGTGAGTTTGAGTTGCCCTCCCCCGCCACCGTGCGCGAACGGGTGGGCGACATCTTGGGCCAGGCGAGCGCGATCCCGGGCGACTTCGCCCGCGTGAGACACGAGCTGGAAACGCTGAATACGCAGCTGCGGCGCCAGCTGCTGGACCCGGAGGGCTCGCGAGGCGACGTGCTGGACGAGATCTTTGCCGGCGTGGACCTGATCGGCGAATCCGACGCGGGCAGAAGCTTCAACGCGTTCTACTCGCTGGTGGTGGACCCGGAGCGCGGCGCGTGGCTGGACACGTGGATCGGGCAGGTGCTCGAGCGCACCGACAACACGGCGATGACGGCAGAAGAGCGTGCGCAGTTCCGCACCCTGTTCCGCGACATGGAGGACGCCGGTTACGAGGTTAACCGGATGATGACGCGCCTGGCTCGCAACCTGCGCAACTACGTGGCCAGCGAGCAGTTCGCCGAGGACCGCCGCATGATCGAGCTGTTGCGCGACACCCGCAAGCTCGCCGCCGACGCCGCGGAGCGCGAGGAGCTTTCGGCCACGCACAAGATGGACACGCCCTTGCAGCGCATCGGCATGCAGATCGCCTCGGTGGCGCAGATCAAGCTCGCGGACCCCGGCGCGGAGGTCATCACCACAGAGGTGGAGGCGTTCGAACCCGGCGAGGGCGACGCGGAGGCGCTCTACCAGGCGGTACGTGAAAGCGAGATCGATTTGGAGGAGCTGATTGCGGCTGTTGGGGAGACGGTTGGGCGGGCCGGAGGGGCGTCGATAGGCAAGGTGCTCGAGCGCCACCCCGCCACCCAAGGCCTGGGGTCGGTGGTGGGCCTTGTCTACCTGGCCCTTAAGCACGGGGTGCGGCAAGACGGCAGCGAAGAGGTGCGCTTCGAGGAAGAGGATGGGAGCATTCGCTTAGCGACGGTCCCGCGGTGGCACTTCGACGCAGCAGCAGTAAAGGAGATGCAATGACGGAACCGCTGTGGACGGGCGACACAGGCACCCTGTCCGAGGAAACCCGGCGCGCCCTGGTGGACCTGCTCAAAGGCCCGCTGATCACCGCCGATCGGAAGAAGGAGACGTGGCACGCCATCACCACCGACACGGAGACGCTGCGCTCGCGGCTGCACGACGTGTTTTTGGAGCTGGTTGTGGACGAGGACGCCGGCATCGCGTTCACGCGACACGTTCGCCCGGACAACGAGGACGTGAAGGTGCCGCCGGTGCTGCGCACAGAGGCGCTGACGCACCTGCAAACCGCGATCCTGCTGCAGCTGCGCCACGAGCTGGGCATGTCCACCCCAGGCGAGCGTGTGGTGGTGGGCGAAGACGAGCTGTATAGCGCCATTAGCTACGTCCGCGCGGTGGATAACCGCGACGAGTCCGGGTTTAAGAAGCGGTTCACCGCGGCGGTGAACACCATCCGCAAGTACAGCCTGCTCACCGACACGGAGACCGAGGGGCGCTGGGAGGTCTCCCCCGTGCTGCGCCACATCTTCGACGCTGACACGGTCCACGCGCTGCGCGAGGAGTACCTGCGCCTGGCACAGGAAGGGGAAGAACAGTGATAGAGCAATTTCGTCTCGCGCGCGTGCAGCTGGTCAACTGGGGCACGTTCGACGGCTACTACGACATCCCCGTTGGCGAGCGCGGGTTTTTGATCACTGGAGCGTCCGGCTCGGGCAAGTCCACGCTTATCGACGCGTTTTCCGCCGTGCTCGTCCCTCCCGGCAAGCTGCGTTTCAACGCCGCGGCCCAGCAGGAAACGGGCCGCGACAAGGGACGCAGCCGCGTGTCCTACATCCGCGGCGCGTGGCGGCGCAGCGAAGACCCGGCCACCGGCGAGATCCGCAGCCAGTACCTGCGCTCAGGCGCGACTGCCAGCATTGTCGCGTTGACCTACCGCGCCGGAAACGAGGTGCTCACGCTCGCGGCGATCTACCGCCTAAACGCGGGCCAGCAGCAGGAAGCGCAGGTGAAAACGCTCTACGGCATCTTCCCCAGCGAGGTGGACGTGGACGGGTTCGTGCCGCTGCTGCAGAACTCCCTGGACAAGCGCAAGCTGGAGGCGAAGTACAAAACGGCCGGCGTGACGTTCACGGACCAGTACTCCGTGTTTGCCAACCGCTTCCGCTCCAAGCTGGGTATCGGCAGCGAGGAAGCGCAGATGCTGCTGCACCGCACGCAGTCCGCGAAGTCCTTGTCCAGCATGGACGAGCTGTTCCGCAACTACATGCTGGACGTACCGGGCACGTTCCAGGTCGCGGAAGATGCCGTGGCCACGCACGAGGATCTGCGCCAAGCGTACGAGCGGCTCGAGGACGTGCACCAGCAGATTGAGACGCTCGCTCCCCTGCCGGGGCTGAACACCAAACTCAAGGATGCGCAGGCGACACAGGAGAACACCGCCGCGCTTTCTGCCGCCCTGCCCAACGTGCGGCGTGCGATTGAGGCGAAGCAGCTGCGCGAGCGTATCGACGTCAGCTCCGCGCAACTCGCCGCCCTCGAAGTGCAGACGCAATCTCTCGAAGCCCGCAAGGACGTCCAGCAGGAGGCGGTGCAGCGCGCCGCGGTGCAGCGGGAGCAGGTGGCCGGCCAGAGCCTGGGCGAGATCGAGCGCAACATCTCCCGCGAGGAGCACGAGCTTGTTGCGCGGAGCGCGAAGCTGCGCGAACTGTCGGCCCTGGTGCAGCTGGACGGAGCGCTCGACACCGAGCGTTTCGCGGAGCTGAAAGCCCAGGCGTCGGCGGAGCTGGCGGCCGCGCCGGAGCAAGAAGAGCGGCTGCGTGAAGAATGGTTTGGCGCGAGAAGTGAGCGGGACCGGCTTGCTAGCGCGGAGGCGGCCGTGGGGGCGGAGTTGGCGTCGTTAGGCAACCGCTCCTCCAACATTGACCAGCGCTACGTGGAGGTGCGCGCGCAGTTGTGCGCGGATACCGGGCTGACGGTGCGCGAGCTGCCGTACGTGGGCGAGCTGATCGACGTGCTGCCCGAGCACGCCGAATGGGAACCCGTGATCCAGCGCCTGCTCGGCGGCTTTGCGGCGACGCTGCTTGTGCCGGCGGAGCGTGAGCGCGAGGTGAGCAGTTGGGTCAACGGGCGTCACCTCGGGATGCGGCTTGAGTACCGCACCGTGCCCGAGGGCGTGGACGTCCCGCGCGGGCCGAAGAACCCGCTCAGCCTGTTTCATAAGGTGCGCGTGGTGGAGCACCCGATGCGCCCCTGGCTGATGCGCATGCTGTCCACCACCTTCGACTACGCCCTGGTGCGCACCGTGGAAGAGTTGGAGCGGCAAGACCAGCGCGCGGCCACCATCGACGGCTTGGAGCGCAACCCGGCGGATAGGACCGGCTCCGCCCGGTACGTGAAGAACGACCGGCAGCGCCTGGGCGAGCGGCGCAACTACCGCCTCGGCTCCTCCAACCACGCCAAGGTGGAGGCGCTGCGCGCGGAGCTTGCGGAGGCGAAACGCGCAACGACGGCGGCGAGCAACCGTCTGGCGGAGGTGCGGCGCAAGCAGGAGGCGCTGGCCAGCGACGTGGCAAAGGCGCGGGATATTGCCGCCATGGAGTGGGCCAGCGTGGACACCGCGAGCGTCGAGGAGCAGTTGGCTGGCCTGCGCGCTGAGCTTGAGCGGCTCACCTCCTCCCCCGAAGCCAAGGAGCTGGAGCGGGCGTTGCGTGAGGCGTCCGACACGCTGAAGGCCACCGATCTGGAGTTGCGCGGCGTGCGCGACGAGCTCGCGGTGGCCAAACGGGCGCTGCAGGACGATCAGGCACGGCTGAAGCGGATCGAGTCGGAGCACGTGGAGGTGGACCCGGCGCTGGCGGAGCAGCTCGAGGCGATGCTGGCGGCCACCACGCGCCGCCTGACTCCGGAGAACTTGAGCGACAGCGCCTTCAAGGTCACCGCGCAGCTAGATGCGCAGGCGAAGCAGGCGGCGAAGACGATCACGGAGTCCAGCAACGCCATCGTGAACATCCTGTCCAACTACAAATCCCAATGGTCCGCGGAGTCCGCGGAACTGCAGGCCACGGCCGATTTCGCCGGCGAGGCTATCGCGCGGTTGGAGATGCTGCGCTCGGACCGCCTGCCGGAGTTCCGCGGCCGCTTCTTGGACCTGCTCAACGGCCAGTCGGTGATGCACCTGAACACGATTTACAAGGAGCTGCAGCGCGCGAAGAGCGACATTGAGACGAACCTGGGCCCCATCAACGCGTCGCTGCGCCGCTCCCCGTACACCGAGGGGCGCTACCTGCAGATTGAGGTCCGCGACAACCGAGACCGCGTCGTGCGTGACTTTCTACAGGACCTGCGCGAAGCGACCGCCGGCAGCTTGAGCGAGGCGGACGAGAAGACCGCCATCGAGCGCTACCACCGCCTGGCCAAGATCATGGACCGCCTCGGCTCCTCCGAGCGTGCTGACCGTAGTTGGCGCAGCGTCGTACTGGACACCCGCAGGCATGTGAAGTTCGTGGGCAACGAGGTGGACGCCGAGGGCACGGTGCACAACACGCACGTGGATTCCGCGTCGTTGTCAGGCGGCCAGGCGCAGAAGCTGGTGTTTTTCTGCCTCGCCGCGGCGTTGCGTTACCGCCTTGCCGGGGTGGATGCGGACGTGCCCCGCTACGCCACCGTGGTGCTCGACGAGGCCTTCGACCGCGCCGACCCCGTGTTCACCCGCACCGCCATGGACGTGTTTGAAAGCTTCGGCTTCCACATGGTGCTGGCCACGCCGATGAAGCTGATCAAGACCCTCTCCCCTTACGTCGACGGCACCATCGTGGTCCACTACACCGAGGACCCCGTCGCGCGTTCAACTTTCGAACTCATTGATACCCATGCGCCTGCCTGACCAGTTGCCCGTCAAGTTCAACATGGAGCTTTTGCTTCTCGACGAACCTTCGGCCGTCTCCATGCCACTGCATCCGCCTACACGCGCGCAGGTGCTTGCCGACGAGGCCGGTGCCCGCGAGTTCGTTCGCGCCTGGCAAGCCTGGGAGCCCACTGAGGAGGTGGAGTGGGCCACCCGCTCCTGGGCAGGTCTGGGCAAACAGGACTTACCCGTGCGCGTGACTCTGTCCGGATGGGACCGCGTGGCCGAGGTGGCGGGGCGCGCCGCGGAGGTTGCGCTGGCCCGCGAGCGGTTCGCGGTGTTGGTTGAGCTGTTCCCGGATTGGCCGGAGTTTCGGGAGCGGGCGGCGCACTTGTGGTCGTCCTGGCTCGGGTTGTCGGACGATGACTTCAACCGCCTGTGCCTCGCCTTGCGATGGTTTCACGTGAAACCTTCGTCGGGCCTGCGCGCCCGCGCCGTACCCATCGAAGGGCTGGACACGAAGTGGATCGCCTCCCACCGCGGCCTGCTGCAGCGCCTGCTCGGGGTGTCTGACCTGGGCCTTGCCGAGGGCGACCGGCTGATGCGCGTGCGGTTTCTGGATGGAGCGCTGGCGCCCGCGCCCGGGTTGCTCGATGTGGCGGTTCCGTTCGGGTCGTTGGATTTGCCGGACGGTTTGCTTGTGATCGTGGTGGAGAACAAAGAGACGTTCTTAGCACTCCCCCAGGCGCCCGAGGGTTCCAATGCGGTGTTGGTGTGGGGCTCCGGGTATACCGCCGGTGCGCTGCCGGAGTTGCCGTGGGTGCGCGCGGCGCGCCGGGTGCTGTACTGGGGCGACGCGGATGCGGACGGTTACGCCATCCTGAATGCGTTGCGCACCCGCCTGGCTGCCGACGGCGCCTCCGTCCCCGTTGTCAGCGTGGCCATGGACGTGGAGACGGTGCAGCGCTTCCTGCACCTCGCCGTGGCCGACCCCGGCGACACGACCCGGGTGCTCCCCCACCTCACCGACGACGAGGAACGCGCCCGCCGGTTCCTGGTCGCCTCCGGTGCAAAGCGATTGGAGCAGGAGCGCGTGTCGTTGGAGTGGGCGTTGGCGATGCCGGAGTTTCAGGCGGTGTGGGCTGGTACCGTGGGCGGTACCACTAACGTCGCAGGAGAAGACGATGGCTGAACGCTTGTCGGATAAGTACACCTACCAAACCTTCTGGTCTGAGGAGGACGGTGAGTACGTGTCCACCGTTGCCGAGTTCCCGTCCTTGAGCTGGCTCGATGAGGACGCCCAGCGGTCGAGTGCCGGGCTCCGGTCGCTTGTTGCTGAGGTAATCGCGGACATGCAGCAAACCGGGGAACCTATCCCCCAGCCGTTCGGTCAGCGCGACTTTTCCGGACGGTTCAACGTGCGTGTCAGCAGTTCTCTCCACCGTCGCCTTGCCATGGACGCTGCGCGGGAGGGTGTGTCCTTGAACGCTTGGGTGACGCAAAAGCTCGCGAGCGCGTAAACGGGAACTTCGGTCGGGATGAGCGTTGTCCGGGTCAATATCCAGCCTCACATGCTTGCATGGGCGCTGGATAGCACTGGCCTGCCGGAAGCTGAATTGAAGAAGCGATTCCCCAAGCTTCCACAGTGGCACTCGGGTGAGACTCGCCCAACGCTGAAGCAGGCGAGGGAGCTCGCGAAGCTTGCCCGCATTCCGTTCGGCCGATTGCTATTGGACGAGCCGTCGGGTGAACGAGTGGGTGTGACGGACTTTCGGACCGTCGGGAACAAAACGATGGGCACCGTGAGTGCCGACTTGCGGGAAACTATCAGCTCGAGTCAGAACAGGCTCGCTTGGTACGCCGATTTCGCTGCTGAAGAGGGCATCGCCCCGCCGACGATGTATGTCTCGGCCACGATCGAGCAGGATCCGGCTGAAACGGCAGAGCGAACCAGGGAACTTCTTGGTATCGAGAGAGGCAAGCCACTCCCGGGAAGCGACAAAGTAGCCGAGCTCGCTGCGGCCATGGAGGAAGATGGAATCTTAGTGGCGAGAAACTCGATTGTCGGGAACACAACTTCGAGAAGGCTCAGCGTCGGCGAGTTCCGAGGCTTCACGATCGAAGACGGCGGCTACGTCTTGGTGTTTGTTAACACCGCGGATGCCAAAACTGCCCAGTTGTTCAGCTTGGCCCACGAATTGGGCCACGTTGTTCTTGGGTGCACCGGTATCTCTGATCACTCTGAACATGCGGACGTCGAGCGTTGGTGCAACCGGTTCGCTGATGCGGTGATCGCTCCGTCGGAGGCAGTGGAGTTGGCCTTCACCTCATGCAAAGAAGCTACGAATGCGGCCGGGGTACACGAAGCGCATCCAGCCGACCAGCACGAAAGCGGGGGCGCTCCCCCATTTCGCACAGTGGTGTGCTCGCGCGTAGGCAGTCGTTTCTTCGACTCGATCACTCATGCTTGGAGCCATGGGCAAATCGCGGATAGCGAAGTGTCCCGCCACCTTGGGGTCAGTACTTATGCGACGCTCTCCAAGCTCGTGAATACGTAATTCCGTGCTCTAGACCAGCACTTACCCTGCAGCACCCGCGTTTGCCCTTTACCGTCACCAGCATGACCATTTTGATTTCACTCATTGAGGCGATCGCGGCTGTCGCCGCAGCAGTGCTGGCCGCCATGGCTCTGCAGACATCGAAGCAGGCCAACGAGCTTGCTGAAAAGACCCGCGACGACAGCCAGAAGTTCAAGGACGAGGAACGCGAAAAGGACGAGGAGCAACGGCGCAATGCGGTTGCGATGAGCGTCTACGCCTACTGGGCGAAGCGGGACGATAACCAGTGGGGAGTGGTGATCAGTAACAAGGGCCCGCGTGCGACGGTGGTGAAGGATTTCCGGGTGGAGGTCAAGTGCAAGGACAAGGAACGGACCTGCCACGAGTCTCACCAGATGGTCGCGCTTCCGGTGGGTGAGTTCTTCATCGAGCACAAAACGACGAAGTATGGCTGGGGCAATCTCGTCTCCATCAACGAGAACGAGAGGTTTAAGCCCGTGGTGTACGCCAACACCTGGCGCGTGGACAAGATCAGCTTCATCGACCACCTCAACGAGCAGTGGACCTACACGCCAGAGGCTGGCTACACCCACCAGCCAGTCATCTAGCTGGCGCCCCAACACCAACGCAGTTTCACGTGAAACGTCCCGTCGTCATCCCTAGCTCAAACACTCGTCCGATATAAACCTCCCCCGCATCGGGCGCGCCGGATAACCTGCCTAGTATGTCTTCTCCCACGCAGGAAGCAGCGCCGGAAGCGCGCACCGACAACGCGGCGAACTCCACCGCCTACGCGCCGGGCCTCATGGTCAAGGTCCGCGACGAGCTGTGGCTGATCACCAGCATCATCCAGTCCGTCGACGGCTACCTGCTCAAGGTTCGCGGCCTGTCGGATTACGTGCGCGACACCACGGCGAGCTTCTACACCGCCATCGATGACGTGGAGGTCTTTGATCCCGCCAAGGTGGAGGTCGTCCCGGACCGCTCCCCCGGCTACCGCACGACGCGCCTGTGGCTGGAGACCACCCTGCGCCAAACCCCGGTGCCGCTGTACCAGGAGCAGCTCTCGGTGGCGGATCAGATGCTCATGGACCCGCTGGATTACCAGCTCACCGCCGTACGCAAGGCGCTTTCCGACGACAACCTCCGACCCCGCGTCCTCATCGCCGATGCCGTCGGCCTGGGCAAGACGCTCGAGATCGGCATGATCCTCTCCGAGCTGATTCGCCGCGGCCGCGGCGAGCGCATCCTGGTGGTCACGCCGAAGCACATCATGGAGCAGTTCCAGCAGGAACTGTGGTCCCGCTTTGCCATCCCGCTGGTGCGCCTGGACTCCACGGGTATCCAGCGCGTGCGTCAGATGCTGCCGGCCAGCCGGAACCCGTTTACGTACTTCCCCCGCGTGATCGTGTCCATGGACACGCTGAAGAGCCCGAAGTACCGCGCCCAGCTGGAGAAGGTGCGTTGGGATGCGGTGGTGATCGATGAGATCCACAACGCCACCAACGTGGGCACCCAGAATAATGAACTGGCCCGCACCCTCGCCCCCACCACGGAGGCGCTGCTGCTGGCGTCTGCCACCCCGCACAACGGTGACCCGGAGAGCTTCAAGGAGATCCTGCGTCTGCTCGACCCCACCGCCGTGTTGCCCAACGGCGAGATCGACAAAGACGCGGTGTCCCGCCTGCTCATCCGTCGCCATCGCCACAGCGACGAGGTGGCGAGCGTGGTCGGCGAGCAGTGGGCGGAGCGCAAGGAGCCCGAAAACATCCCGGTGGAAGCCTCCGCGGAGGAAAACGCCGTCGCTGGCGAGCTGGAGCAGACCTGGATCCACACGAACGCCAACCCGGCGAAGGACCGCCTGTTCCCCTGGACGTTGGTCAAAGCCTTCCTCTCCTCCCCCGCCGCGCTCGGCGAGACCATCGACAACCGCCTCAAGCGCGTCCCAGAATCTGACACCAATCAGCGTCAGGCCCTTCAACGCCTGGCAGAGCTCAACGCCAAGGTCACTCGTCAGAACTCCAACAAGTACGCCGCGTTGGTGAACTACCTCCAGGAGATCGGCGTGGGCAAGGGCAAGAAAACCCGCGCGGTGGTTTTCTCCGAGCGCGTGGCCACGCTGCATTGGCTCAAGGAGCACCTGACCAAGGATCTGAAGATGCCGGCAGCTGCGGTAGCGGTCATGCACGGCGGGCTCTCGGACGAAGAGCAGATGCGTCTGGTGGACGAGTTCAAGCGAGAGGACTCCAAGCTGCGCATCCTCATAACTGGCGACGTGGCGTCGGAAGGTGTGAACCTGCATACCCTGTGCCACAACCTGATCCACTACGACATCCCGTGGTCGCTGATCCGCATCCAGCAGCGCAACGGCCGCGTGGACCGCTACGGGCAAACGGAGCCCCCGCAGATCGCGGCACTCCTGTTGGACACGAAGCAGGGCGGCTACGTGGGCGAGCTGCACGTGCTGGCCAAGCTGATCAACCGTGAGAACGAGGCGCATGCGTTGCTTGGAGACGTCGGCTCGCTCATCGGCAAGCACACCATCAACGGCGAGGAAGAGGAGATCCGCAAGGTCATCCAAAACCAGGCCGGCTTCGACGAGGTGGTGAAAACCCCGGAGCAGATCGCCAACACCGACGCGGAGTCGGAGGAAGACCTCATCGACTTCTGGCTGTCGGGCTTTGGGCTTAGCGACGACCCTTCGGGCACCCCTGCCCCAGGCCAAACCGTCACACCAGCGCACACCACCAGCCTGTACGCCTCGGAGATCAGCTACCTCGAAGACGCCCTGAAAGAGGCCTTCTACGGTGCCCCGGAGAAACCCCTCGGCGCCAACGGCGTCGCCTACGAGTTGGGCAACAACGGCGTCGCCGAGCTCGCACCGCCGGAGGACCTGCGCCGCCGCCTGGACATCCTGCCGCAGGACTACCTGGCAGACCGCAAGGTCCGCGAGAAGTTCCTCTTGGCCACCAACACCGCGGTGGGTAACACGATTCTGCGCAACGCCCGCACGGGCCAGGACGGCTCCACATGGCCCAAGGCCCACTTCTTAGGTCCCCTGCACCCGGTGACGGACTGGGCCGCCGATCGCGCGCTGGCGTCGCTGTCGTCTGGCCAGATCACCGCTATCGCGGGCGAGGTGGACATGCCCACCGTGCTGCTCATGGCAACCCTGACTAACAAGCGCGGCCAGGTGGTCTCCCGCGCCTTTGTCACCGTCGCAGGCGGCATGTTGCCCAAGACCATTGAGGACCCGGTGGCCTGGCTGCGCAGCGTCGGGCTGACTGAAAACGCCATCAACCCGGAGACGCTCACCCTGCCCGACAACGCGCAGGAACTCGTCGCCTCCTCTGTGGAGGTGGCGGGCAACCAGCTCCAGCCGATGATGGCCGCGGCCCGCAATCACGCATCACAGCGCATCAAGTACTGGATCGACCGCGCCGACCGCTGGCAGCACACCAAGGACGGCAGCCAGACAACCGTGCGCGCAGGCCGCTCCGCGAACCTCATCGCCGAGGAGCGCGCGCTGATCGCCTCGCTTGAACCAGACCGTGAACTTATCCGCCCGCTCGTCCTCGTCCTGCCGAAGGAGCAGTAGATCAATGGCTACCTACGACTCAATCATCAACGTCGATGAGTGGATCAGCGACCACTACTTCACCACCGACGAGACCAAGGGCGAATCTTTCACCAAACGCGTGAAAAACCGCACCAAGGAGTGGGCACAGTTGGAGGAGGAATCCAACACCCCCTCCCCCATCAAACGCTTCCAAGCCGAGCGCGGAGAGCTGCAGCAAGCCTTTGCGACGCAATCGCCTACCGACGCCCTGGTGCGCACGGCATTCAGCTACGGCGCACACACAGCGCAGACCTACACCCGCGCAGGCGAGAAGTTCACCTACCAGGGCTGGGTGGGCAACGCCGGCACCCTGGTGGTGATCAGCGCCGAACCGAACGAGGACACCACGGAAGAAGACCTGACCACGCTCCCGGTCACCGGTGGCATCGCCACCGAGGGCAAGGAGCCCGAGAACGCGAAGGTGTCCAAGCTGGTCGGCGACTTGTTCCTCGCCGCCGAACCGCCGGAGTTCATCGTGGTGCTCGCCGGCGCGTGGGCAATCGTTGCCGAACGCGAGTCCTGGCCGCTCGGGCGCTACCTCGCCGTGAACCTGCAGCTTGCGGTCGAGCGCAACGACACCAAGAAGGCTGGCGAGCTCGAGCGCGTCGCGGTGATCCTTGCGCGTGAGAACCTGGAGCGCGCCGCGGACGGCACCACCTGGTGGGCGGAGACCCGCGAGGAATCCCAGCAGCACGCCGTGAAGGTTTCCGGCGACCTGCGTGACGCGGTGCGCGAATCCATCGAGATCATCGGCAACGACGTCCTCGACCGCCGCCGCGACCAGAACCTCTCGCTCGACGGAGTCGACGGCAACGAGCTCGCGCACCAGTCCCTGCGCTACCTCTACCGAATCCTGTTCCTCCTCTTCGCCGAAGCCTCGCCGGAGCTGGCCATCCTGCCCACCGGCGCACCGGAGTACGTGGAGGGCTACGGTCTAGACCGCCTCCGCGACCAGATCCTCAACCCGCCCGTGACCGACAAGGCGCGCCGGGGCACCCACCTGTACGACTCGTTGCAGCTGCTGTTCACCCAGGTCAACGACGGCCATGAGCCGCAGGAAGTCGCCGGTGCCGACGAGGACGCGCAGAACGAGGGCCTGACCTTCCGCAACCTGGAGGCGGACCTGTTCAAGCGTGAGGCCACCTCGCTCATCGACGAAGTCAAGCTCTCCAACGACGCGCTGACCCGCGTCCTGCAGAACCTGCTGCTGTCGAAGGTTTCCGCCGGCAAAGACCGCGGCTTTATCTCGTACGCGACCCTGGGCGTGACCGAACTCGGCCAGGTCTACGAGGGCCTGATGTCCTACCACGGCTTCATCGCCCAGGAAGACCTCTACGAGGTCGCACCGAAGGGCGACGCCTCCAAGGGCTCCTGGGTGCTGCCCACCCACGCCGCGGACTCCGTGCCACAGGACAGCTTTGTCATGGAGACCAAGCAGATGGAGGAAGGCGGCACCGCCAAGACCCGCCGCCTCCACCCGGAGGGCTCCTTTGTGTTCCGACAATCCAGCCGCGACCGCGAACGTTCCGCGTCCTTTTACACCCCGCAGGTACTCACGGAGTTCACCGTCGGCCAGGCCATCGAGGTCCTCCAGGAAGAAGGACGCATCGCATCCTCCGAGGACGTCCTCAGCCTGACCATCTGCGAGCCCGCCATGGGCTCCGGCGCCTTCGCCGTAGAGGCCGTCCGCCAGCTCGCGGAGCTGTACCTGAAGCTGCGCGAGGACGAGCTGGACACCCAGGTGGACCCGGAACAGCGTGCCGTCGAGCTGCAGAAGGTCAAGGCACATATCGCTTTGCACCAGGTCTACGGCGTGGACTTGAACCCCACCGCGGTGGAGCTCGCCGAGATCTCCCTCTGGCTGGACACCATGACCAGCCAGCTCAAGGCCCCATGGTTCGGCCTGCACCTGCGCCGCGGCAACTCCCTGATCGGCGCGCTGCGCTCCACCTACTCCACCGCGCAGCTGAAGAAGCGCGAGTGGCTCAGTTCCGTGCCGCGCCGGGAGCCGGTAGAGAACCTGGCCGAGGCTATCGATGCCGGCGAGACCAAGGACATTAACGCCGCCGGCCGTATCCACCAGTTCCTCCTGCCCTCCTCCACCTGGGGAGCTGCAGCGGACGCGAAGGACCTGAAGAAGCTCGCCGCCGACGAGATCAAGGCCATGAAGGCGTGGAGACGCTCCGTCACCGGCAAGGCCCCCACCAAGGAACAGACGAAGAAGCTGACCAACCTCGCCGCCCGCGTGGAGTCCCTGTGGGCCATCACGCTGTCGAAGATGCGCATTGCGGAAGAGCAGATCCGCCGCGACATCGACCTGTGGGGCCGCGAGACCGAGCACACCGCGAAGAACGTGCGGCGAGAGCAGATTGAGCAGGAGCTGCTACACGACGCCGAAGGTGCCTACCTCCGCCTCCGCCTCGCCATGGATGCCTGGAACGCCCTGACCTTCTGGCCTCTGACCGAGGTGGATTCCCTTCCCGACCTTGACGAATGGCTGGCTACCCTCACCGACCTCCTCGGCGTAGACACCCAAGCCCACGACGCCAGCCAGATTCGCCTGGCCAGCGCCACCGACTGGGACGAGCTTGTCGAGCTCGAGCGCACCGAGATCGGCCTCTCCGGCGCCCGCAAGATCGAGACCGTGCTGGAGAACCACCCGTGGCTACAAGTGGTGCAGTCCGTCGCCGCCGATCAAGGCTTCTTCCACTGGGACCTCGACTTCGCCGCCGTTTTCGCCCGCGGCGGCTTCGACCTCCAGGTGGGCAACCCGCCGTGGGTGCGGCCACGCACCGACCTGGACGCGCTCTACTCCGAGGCCGACCCGTGGTTCTCCCTCGCCCACAAACCGACGCAAGCGGAAAAGAAGTCACGCCGGAAGCAGTGGAATGAAGACGAGGCGACCCGTGACGTTGTGTACCGGGGCATCGGCGAGTCGGTGGCCACTTCTGCCATTCTCACCGACGTTACCCGGTACCCGCACCTCACCGGTCAGCAACCGGACCTCTACCGAGGGTTTATGGAGCGGACGTGGGGCAATGCTTCTGATGAGGGCATTACCTCACTAATTCACCCAGAATCTCACTTCACTGAAAAGAAAGCCGCATCACTACGGCGCGAAGCATATTTGCGCTTAAGGCGCCACTGGCAGTTTGAGAACCGTCTTCCGTTGTTCGAGGGGCCAGACAGCAAGCAGACCTTTAGCGTCAACGTTTCGGCGCAAATTCAAGATCGCCCTAGTTTTCTAAATGCTTCGTCTCTGTACCATCCTCGCACTGTACTGGCTTCACTCGCCCATGATGGGAGTGGACCCCAGCCCGGATTCAAGACAGATGACGGGGAATGGGACCTTTCACCTCATCGATTAAGAATCAATGCGGTTAACCTTAAAGTGCTGCAAGCCTGGAATTTGTTCTGGCAGGACGAAAACTCGACACCCCTTGAGACTCGTATCGTCTATTCAGTAAATCAGTTGTCTCAAGAGCTGCTTTCCGCTTATACGGGTTTTCCTTCCCTGGCTACGCTGGGCCTCCAGTCATCGCGAGGATGGGATGAATCGATTGACAGGCGGGGTGGCGTCTTCGACTATCGCGAGGCTGGTGAGGCGAACGCTTGGGATCAGGTAGTGGTGAAGGGACGACAAATCCGAATCGGGCTGCCAATGGCGCAAGAGTGCGTGATGCAAAACCGAGCTGCGAAATATATTGATATAGATCTCGAGGCTCTGAATCAGGACGATGTTCCGAACTCCGAGTACGTGCGTTCGCCAGACGTGACGCGTGAAAGTTACGGGAGTTGGAAAGACCCCAGTTCTGATTCGACTATTCCAGTTCTCGATTGCTATCGAATTTCTTGGCGGTTAATGGCACAGGTCAAAAATGCGAGATCGCTATTTGTGGCTATCCTGCCACCTGATGCTGCCCACATTAATGGGATTCAAAGCGCCGGCCCGGTACGTCGTTATGAAGACATCGTGGCTGCGGCGAATCTGAGCACCATGGCGATGGATTTCATCGTTCGCTCAGCAGGTTATTCGAACCTTTACCCTTCCTCCGTGTTTTCGCTTCCATTTGTTCAAGACGCAAGGCTCGATACGGTCATGGGCGAGCTATTTTTGCGGCTAAACGCCCTCACTGACGCTTACGCCCCGTTGTGGCACCAAATGACTGGGGAACTTTGGCGATCTGACACTCCGTTTCGAAAAGCCGGCGATCGGTACCGAGCTCAGAATGAAATTGACGCCATAATGGCCCATAAGCTGAGACTGACTAGTTCTGATCTTGTTGCGCTCTACGAAACGCAGTTCCCCGTTCAAAAGAGAGCTGACAACCGAATAGTGCTGGATGCTAATGACAGGCAAGTGCCGACGGAAATATTAAAGCGAAGTGGATCTATGACAGGTGCCGGATTGAATTCATCCGACAGAACCTGGGTTCATCCTCAGTCAGGCACTACTTACGTATTTGAGTTGCCATTCCGAGCGATGAATCGAAGCGCAGACCTGGAAAAGGCGTGGTTAAAATTCGCCGAATCTTAAGGGCGTGCCATCCAGCCATGCATGATTTACAGGATGCAGTTTCCAGTGGTGCGGCGTTATGACCAGGAGGATCGGTTCGATGCGAATGGTCGGAAGGTGCCGAAGGAGATGGCAATGGCGGACGCGAAGTCGAAGAACGGTGCGGAGTAGTCGGATCGCACGTGAACGCATCCGCAGTCGGGTGTGGAGAACGTCTGGGAGTACCCGTTTAGGCCGATTCGAAGAATGTAATGGTAGCGCCGCTGTGACTATCTGGTAGCTACGACGCTGCTGCCAGATACAAGATTGCAACAGATTAGGCAGGTGTAGCGGTAGGCGGATATGCAAGATTGGAGAGGGATGGTGCGTGGTGGTCATTCCTTTTGTCGAGATTTTGAAAAAGGCCCCCACTTCTTTTTAAGAGATTGTGAGTATTCGGTCTCAATTTCTTCAACGGCGTGCTTACCAGCCTCGAGTACAGTTTTGAATTCCTGATTCACCCGGAAATTGATGGCTGTATGAACAAGGTTGGAACGCCATGCAGCCAAAGACTTGTCCAACTGTGCGGAGGTCTCATCCGTATGGGCCGTTAAGAATTCAATCTCCTTGTCCGACAGAGGGCTTTGAGCCTCCGAGACCTCGCGGAGCTCGCGCACTAGCTGGCGGAAGGTTGCAGCAAGCTTATTTCCTTGCTCCTCCTGGGCGTCTTGTACCTCCACTAGCTCTACAAACGCTTCTTCAATCGCAGCATCAAAATCATCAAGAGCGTCTAACAGCTCTTTATTTTTGGTTACTAGTCTCAATGCAAGTGATTGGCCCCGGAGATCTCCCAAGTAGCGGTCTATGAACCCGGCTATACGGTTAGCCTCTATTTGATAGGCGTGGCGCTTTGTAGATGGATCCTTTTCCTGTTTCTGAAGTTCGATGTTTGTCGCTTCGGAGGCGTAAATATGTTCATGAAGTTGCCCTTGAATGCGATTTGTCTCTCTAATGAAAGTGGATGTGGCAGTTGAAAGTTCGAGTCGCCGAGTTTCCATTAGTTCGACGATGAAGTGTCTGGACGTCACTTGACGCCCAAGATAGACGCCCGCAAGCGACGAGACTGCGACGATAATCGGGGGAACTACATCACTCCACATAGAGGCGATCGTATTGGATAAAATGTTCTCCTTCAGGAATGTCTGGTGAAACAGGAATGTCTGGTGAAATTGTTCACGAAGCTAACTCAAAACTGGGACCTGACCGGGTGGATTCCTATGTTTATCCTTTACCTAGCTTTACGAGTGTCTTTAAGGCGGCTTCTGAGATTTTGTGTTTAAAGCGACCGTGACCCGTTGAGACTTCAAGGGTTAATCGTTCAGCGCCAGCCGCCTCTTTCTCAAAAAGCTCCGAGAAATCGCGTGCGGATATCAAGAATGTTTCTGAGCTGCCTGGTGGTATTTCTTTCGGCGGGCGGTTCACGACGAAGGCTTCGCGCCAAAAAACCAATTGCCGTCTATCTGGTAATACGAAATAAAGCTGGTTAACAGTTGTTTGGAGTCTTCCAGCGTTGTCAATGGTTATACCGACACAGGGAAACGTTCCTAACGGTCCAGCGGTGACTGAAGGCGCTACGGAGAGCTTGAGTCGGGCACCACTGTTTCGCCAAGAATATATCGACCAGCCAACAGAAGCCCCAGAGAATATTAGCGCGATAAAAGAGATAGCCAACGCCCAATGTTCGACATGCACTGTAGACATCCTCCACAGATGATTAACGCAGAATGTAGCGGACTTTTTCGTCGAAGGTAATCGACAGAGAAACGCCACGAATACTTTCTACCTTCGCGAAAAATTTGGCTCCAATCGCTGATGTTACGCGGTTCACGATGTTGGGCGTCCACTTACGCCAGGCAGACGGTAGTATCAGGCTGTCCACAGAAATTGTTTAGAAGTTCGATCTTAGGAACCTTGGGGCTGGAGAGAAAATGGCTAGAACGACCGAATTTAACCACGATACCCTTGCGCATCTACTGCACGATAATAAACTCAGGATTCCGAATTTCCAGCGTGCGTACGCATGGGATGAAGACAACGTCAGAGACTACTGGAATGACATCATGCGCGCCTTTGAAAACGGCCGCTCATACTTTCTTGGGACAGTTGTGCTCGCAGAGATCGAAGATGACGCGGGCCGTAAATCAGTTGTCGATGGCCAGCAGCGCATGGTCACGACTGCCCTGACAATGTATGCGATTAGCGCGGAACTCATCCGGCAAGGCAAAGACAAAGCCGGCAGCAAGATCTTTTCGGACTATATCGCTGATTACGATCTCCTAGAAGAAGAAACTGTTCCCAAACTGCTTCTCGGGCCAGATGACCACTTCATATACGACAAAATTATTAACAGCTATAGCGTTGATGAAATCCGATCAGAGCTAACAGGAAAACATCCCTCGGTCGCGGTTCTGGATGCTTACGAGTTACTTGAAAAGAAGGTGGCTGGTCTTGCCGAAGAGAGTGGCTACACGCGCCTGGTCGAGCTGTCCCGATACCTGAACGAGGAAGCTCAAGTCCTCCTCGCAGTAGCGTCGGGCTTGTCTGAGGCGTACGTCATCTTCGAGACACTCAACGACCGCGGAGCAGATCTTACTATCGCGGATTTATTAAAGAATTTTTTCCTCAGCACTGCTGGAAGTCATGGCGTCGATGAAGCGTTGAAGCATTGGACAGAAATCTCAAGCTTTTTTGATGATTCCGAAAAACTCGTTTCCTTTATTAGGGCGGATTTCACTTCTCGTTGGGGAACGGTAAAGAAAAAGGACCTTTACTATGAACTGCAGGAAAAAGTAGGTCGAGGGTCGAGAGAGACACTCGCTTACTTGAGGGAACTCAATCTAGCTAAAGCGAGCTATGCAGCATTAAGTTCCCCAGACTCTGACTTCTGGTCGTCGATTGCAACTGATATCAAAGACGATTTGATTGCGAACCGACGTTTTCAAATTGAAGTACCTAACGCCATGTATTTGGCCGCGATGCGACTTTGGCGGCCAAAAGACTTCTGTGAGCTGATTCACGTAGGTACTGGGTGGTCCATTCGCGCTATTCTCACAGGAGTAATGGGCGGAGGAACTGCGGAACGAGTTTACGGGGAGCTTGCCCACGGAATCAGCAGCAAACAGCTTAAAACCGTTGAGGATGTTCGGCAGCGGATGCTTCAGAAGGAATTCCTGCCCAACGATTCTCAATTCAAAGCCGGATTGTTGGCAGTTTCCGATGGCAACATGTCGCGGGCTAAATACCTATTAGCGATGGTTGAAAAGCAGTACCGGAAAGAGAAGGAACTATCGGTCGAAGCGGCGACTTCCTGGGACGCGAAATCGGTAAGCGTGGACCACATCGTCCCGCGTTCTAAGAATGTGGTCGTAGGCGCAGACGGCAAAAACTCTCTCGTTAAAGAGCGGCAACATTCACTGCCTAATTTGGCACTGCTCGAACGGTCTGTGAATAACAGCATCGGCGATCTGGAATATCCGGAGAAAGGACCGAAACTTGCAGACTCTGAGTTCCTTCTAACAAACGAGCTTTCCGCTTTAGACGAGTTTGGCGATAAGGAAATTGAGGATCGAGAACACCTTATTCTGGATCTAGCAATGAAAGCGTGGCCACTTTAGGTGACTAACCACCAAGCGGAAGAAGGGGAAGGAATTAGACTCATAGCGTGTCTACCCTCATCCCCGTCCATGCATCGGACCACGTCCTTGGGGGCGTCTCCGAGTATTTGGCCACCGCGTTTTCGCTTGCGAACCCGGAGACGTCTAACGCGCTGAAGGCGTTTTTGGAGGACACGGAGCGGGGTATGTTCCACGGCCCGTATGTGCGCACGCGGTTGCCGTACGCGCGTGCTATCGGGTGGGACGGGATTCTGGATTGGACGCCGGAATGGTTCACCCCGTACCACCACCAGGCGGAAGCGTTCCGGCGTTTGCGCAGCAGGGATGAGCAGGGGGCGCGGCGCCCGGAGCCGACGTTGGTGATCACGGGTACTGGCTCGGGTAAGACGGAGTCGTTTCTCTACCCGGTGCTGGATCACACGGCGCGGGCGCGAGCGGAGGGACAACGCGGTACCAAGGCGCTGCTGCTGTACCCCATGAACGCGCTGGCGAATGATCAGGCGGACCGCCTGGCCAAGCTGCTTACCAGCGAGCCGGCGCTGGCTGGGGTGACGGCGGGTATTTACACGGGTGAGTCGACAGGCAGCGTCCGCAAAGTTACGCGGGATTCGCTGATCACTGACCGTGACCAGATGCGCGCGGATCCGCCAGACATCTTGCTCACCAACTACAAGATGCTGGACCAGCTGCTGTTGCGCGAAGAGGATCGGGAGATCTGGAAGCGCTCCGCAACGTCGCTGCAGTACCTGGTGTTGGATGAGTTCCACACCTACGACGGTGCGCAGGGCACGGACGTGGCACTGCTGCTTCGTCGGTTGGGGCTGATGCTGAAAGCCCACCAGCCGGAGGGGCTCCTCGGTGAGTACGCATCCAATCCGCTGGGTCGAGTCACGCCGGTGGCGACATCGGCAACGCTGGGCGGCAAGGATGACACGCAGAAGGTGCTGGACTTCGCTGGCACGATTTTCGGGGAGCAGTTCAGCGCGGACGCGCTGGTTGGCGAACGTACGCTGACGTACGAGCAGTGGGTCGACGAGATCGCGGAGACATTCGGGAGTCACTCCCCTACTCCGCTGCCGGACATCGACCGGATCAAGCAGATCAACAGCATGATTGCGGACGATGCCTCGGGCCGCGACTACGCGGACGTGGTGCTTGAGGTCTTTCGTACGCAGCTGTGGGACGCCGGCGAGGCGCTGGAAGAGATTATCGCGGCGTACGCGGTGCACCCGCTGACCCGCGCGTTGCTGGAGGCGGCGAAAAACGCAGCTCCCCTTATCCAGCGCGAGGGCGAGAAGGAAACGACGGTGCCGGCGGCGGTGCTCGGCGAGATTGTGGTGCGCAGCCTCAAGGAGGGCCCGGCACGGGAGTTTGTCACCCACCTGCTCACCGCGGTCGCGCACGTGCGAGCGCTGGCGGGCGAGAAGTACGGCTTCGGCGGAAAGCGACTGCCGGGTGTGGAAACGCACCTGTGGCTGCGTGAGGTCTCCCGCATCGAGCGCACGGTGACGCCGACTGAGGACGGCGAGGTGTTTCGCTTCGCGGATGACGGCCAACTCGGCGGGGACGACGCTGCGGTGTGGCTGCCAGCGATCTACTGCCGCGAGTGCGGGCGCGCCGGGTGGATGACGGCGTTGGAGCCCGGCACGGACGCGGTGGTGCTGGGTGGCGGGGAGATCCGAAAGGCGAGCGTCGATAAGCCTGAGCTTGTTCGCCCCCTCATCGATGCCACCAATGAGTACCGCCGGGCGCTCAAAGACGGCAAGGAGATGAAGGAGTTCGGCGACGACGAGGGCAAGCGGGCTCTGATGTGGTTCCACACGCAGACCCGCACGCTGTCCGCGAGTGAGCCGGATGAGCGGGAGCGGGCGGAGGGCCTGTCGGTGCCCGTGATCACCTACTTCGGTCTCGACGCAGGCGAGTACGCCCGCGAGCAGGTGTGCCCGTCGTGCGGGGAGACGGACACCATCCGCTACATCGGTTCGCGTGTGGCCACGCTGCTGTCGGTGGGGCTGTCCAACCTGTTCGGTATGCCGCAGCTGGAGCAGGAGGAGAAGAAGACCCTCGTGTTCGCGGACTCGGTGCAGGACGCGGCGCACCGCGCGGGGTTTGTGCAGGCCAGGGCGCGCGCGTTTGGCATTCGCGCGTTGATGCGCAGTGTTGTCGCGAGCTCCGACAATGGAGTACAAGGTGAGGTCTCCGTGGCGCAGTTGCCGCTGCGGATCCTCGAGCGCGCAGACGCCGCTGAGGACCCGTTGCGCGCGCGGTTTGAGCTGCTGCCCCAGGAGATCGCGGAGACGCCCACGTTCCGCGCGTTCTGGGAGAAGGACGCGGACGACGCGTCCCGGCGCGCGGCCACCGCGGCGGTGCTGGAGCGCCTTGAGTTGGACGCGGCACTCGAGTTCGGCCAGCAGGCGGACCTGCCGCGTTCCCTCGTGTCAACGGGTGCGCTCACACCGCGGGTGGATGTGGATGACGCGGTGCTGCTCGAGGCGGCGGAAGAGGCGCTGCGCAGCATCGATAGCGGCCTGTTCGAGGTGGTGGACGCCACCGACCCGCAGGTGCGGCTGCGCTGGATGCGCGGGCTGTTGGAGCAGGTGCGCGCACGCGGCGGCGTGTACACGCCAATGTTCAAGTCCTACCTGCAGGACGACGGCAACACGTGGCGCCTGCACAACCGCTACGCCAAGGCGCGCGGTATGCGCCGGTTTGCCAAGGGCGGCGCGCCGGAGTTCCCGCGCTCCGGGCCGGCGGTAGATGACAAGGACCGCGGGGTGACCCCGCTGGGTAGCCCGCGCGGGCGCTACGCGCGGTGGACCTCCAAGGTGCTGGGGATCGGCACCCACGACGCGGCGACGGTGCTCACCAACGTGTTCCGCGAGCTTGCCCGGCGCGAGGTGCTCATGGCCGTGTCCACGGACACCGGCGGCACGATGTACGCCATCACCTCGCAGCAGGTGGTGGTAGCTGGTGAAGGTGAGCCGGCGATGTTGCAGTGTGGGGTGTGTCATGCGCCGTTAGGCGTCGATAGGCAACTGCGCTCGCTGCTTCAGGGCCTGCCGTGCCCCACGCCCGGCTGCCCCGGCGAGCTCGAAGAGGAGCCGATTGAGGCGAACTACTACTCGCAGCTGTACACCTCCACCAACCCGCGCGCGGTGGTGGCGCGCGAGCACACCGGGTTGATCCCGAAGGAGGAACGCCTCGCGCTCGAGCGGGCGTTCCGCGGCGGCGCTGAGGCACCGAACGCGCCGAACGTGCTGGTGGCAACGCCGACGCTGGAGATGGGCATCGACATCGGCGACCTGTCCACGGTCATGCTCGCCTCGCTGCCCACCACCGTGTCCTCGTACGTGCAGCGTGTGGGTCGCGCCGGGCGTCTCACCGGCAACTCGCTGGTGCTCGCCTTCGTGCAGGGCCGCGGGAGCATGCTGCCGAAGCTGAACCAGCCGCTGTCCGTCATCGCGGGCACCGTGGTGCCGCCGGCGGCGTTCCTTTCCGCCACCGAGATTCTGCGCCGGCAGACCACGGCGTACTTGGTGGACACACTGTCGTTCCGCAACAACGGGCTGGATGTGAAGCATTCGCGCGACGTGTTCAGCACCCGCAAGGTCTCGCTCGTGGAGGTGCTCGGCGAGGACATCGCGGCCGGCGTGGAGGACCGCGTGGACGCGTTTTTGGCCACGGTGGCAGGGTCCGTGGACGCGGCCACCGTGTACGGGGTGCGCGCGTGGGCGTGCGGGCAGGGCCCCGATTCGCTCACGGGCGAGATGGAGCGCACCCGCAGACTCTGGGACGGCGAGGTCAAGGCGTTCACCACGCGGCTGAGCACCCTCCAAGACCAGCTGAGTGCGCTGGATGCCAAGGTGGACCCGAACGCGGGCACCGAAAACGCCGATGCGGAGCTTGAGCGAGACAAGCGCAGCACGAAGGCGGCGTACCACCGCACCGCCAAGGACCTCAACGACATCCTGCTCGGCGAACACTGGATCAGCTCCATGGAGCGCTACGGGCTGCTGCCCAACTTCACGCTGTTGGATGATGCGGTGGAGCTGTCCGTGGTGCTCTCCCAGCTCAACCCGACCACCATGCAGATCGACCCGGACTCCTTCGAGCTCTCCCGCGGTGTGTCCTCCGCGCTTCACGAGCTTGCGCCGGGCAACACCTTCTACGCCCGCGGCATCGCCGCCACCGTGGACGCGGTCGAGGTCGGCTTCAACGGTGCGGACATCGAGCGGTGGCGCTTGTGCCCCGAGTGCTCCTACGCCGAGCCCGTGCGCGAAGGGGCCGCAGCCGGGGCGTGCCCCTCCTGCGGTGCGGACACCTTCGCCGACAACGGCCAGGTGCTGGATACGGTGCGCATGCGCCGCGTGTCGGCGGAGGTTGATCGGGGCAATGCGCTTATCGACGACTCACGCGACGACCGCCGCGAACTGAACTACCACACCGCCCTGTGCTTCTCCGTTCCCGAAGGCGGCCATGGCGGCAAATGGTTCCTCTCCCAAGGCTTCGGCGCGGAGTACCTGCGGTACGTGAACTTAAGCTGGTTCAACCTGGGCCGCGGACCCGCAATGAAGCGCATCTTCGCCAACGCGGAGATCGATGCGCCCATGTTCACCGTCTGCAACTACTGCGGACACCTGGACTCACAGAAAGGCACGAACTCCAAGTGGGACCACCGCCCCTGGTGCCCGAAGCGCAACGCCCGCGAGGAGGAGTCCGTCACCGTCGCGCTGTCTCGCACCCTGCAGACCCAGGGCGTGCTGCTGCACGTCCCGGTGATGCTCACCGCGGGCGACAAGGCGACCATCCCGAGCCTGACCGCCGCGATCAAACTGGGCTTCAAGGAGGTTTTGGGTGGCGACCCGGACCACCTGGGTGTGGTTACCGTCCGCGTGCCGGATGACCGCGGCGGCACCGTCGAGGCGCTGCTCATGCACGACAACGTCCCCGGCGGCACCGGGTATCTCTCCCAGTTCGCCTCGCCCGAAGACGTTCGCCGGCTGTTGGAAAAGGCGTTTACGAAGGTCGCGGAGTGCGCCTGCCAGGACGACGAGCGCCTCGCCTGCCCCGACTGCCTGTTGCCGTACACCCGCTGGCAGCAGATCGACGTCACCTCCCGCGCCGCCGCGGAACGCGCGCTGCGTGCGATTCTGACTAACCAGGACCACCCCTCGGCAGAGACCGATCCCCTGCAGGTGACGTGGGAGCCGCAGACGGAGGCGCCGCAGCTGGATCAATCCTCCAACCTGGAGGTGCGCTTCCGCGAGATGCTGCGCGAGGCCCTGGAGGCGCGCCACGCCACCGTCAAGGACATCGCCAATGCCGGCGGTGTGGAGTGGCACATCACGTTCTCGTCCGGTGAGGAGTGGTCCATGCGCGAACAGCACGACTACGGCTACACCCGCCCGGACTTCCTCTTCCAGCACCGCCGTAACCCCCTGGTGCGCCCGGTGGCCGTGTACACCGACGGCGCCGCGTTCCACGTCAGCCCGCAGCACTACCGCTTCCCCTCGGACATCCAAAAGCGCAACAGCCTGCACCACACCGATAAGCAGATCCTGCCGTGGAACGTCACCGATGCCGGCCTGGACTGGTTCGCGCAGGAGGTGAAGGTCGGTGCCGCAGCACCGACGTGGGTGAGCGAGGAGGCCGAGGAGCGCGCGCGTGACATGGAGGGCATCGGCAACAACGAGATTGCTTTCCTCAAGGCCTCCCCCATCACCCAGCTGCTGACCTACTTGGCCGGGCCGAACAGGGCCTCGTACGCGCTCATGGACGAGGCGTTGCTGCGGATGCTGAGCGGGTCGCTTCGCCCCTCACGCATCCCGGGTGGTGCGCGCCTGACCTTCCGCAGCGAGGTCCATTTCGACGGAACCCTGGCGGATGGTGCGGTGGCTCTGCGCCGCCTGCACGTCGACGCCACCGAACCCGGCTCCATCACCACCGACAACTGGCGTGACTTCCTGCGCTTCGCCAACATCATGTGGTTGGCCAACAACGCCGTCACAGTTGCGGTCGGTGATGGGGAAATGGTTGGGCAACCGGAGGTCGTCGATAAGCAAAGTGCTGTCGAGACCGCGGTGAGTGGGCTGTGGGCCGAGGCGATCGAGGAGTTCGAGGACGAAGCCGACGTGGCCGCCGCGCTGCGCACCCTCGTGGGCGCGGGCGCGGTGCCGACCGAGGAGATCGGCGAGGAAATCGGCTCCATCCCCACCGCCGTGTCCTGGACCGAGCTGCGCATCGCGCTGCTGATCGAGCAGGACGCCTCCTACGCGGGTGCCGAAGCCAAGCTTCGCGAGCAAGGTTGGACGCTGCTGTACCCCGATACACTCTCGCCAGAGACGATCCCGGCGGCGCTGCTGGGTAAGGAGTAAGACACCATGGTGACGTTTAGCCTGTACAGCGGGTTGGACCTTGACGGCGCGCTGATGAAGCCGACGATGAACTTCCTGCAGAAGCTGTCTGCGGACCCGACGAACCCGTCGCTGAAGATAAAGACGCTCACGAACGCCGTGGACAAGCGCGTGCGCACCGGCCGCATCAACGACCAGTTCCGGGCGGTGCTCTTTGAAATCCGCGACCAAGACACGCACCACTTCGTGCTTGTGGACGTGGACTCGCACGACGAAGGCAACCTCAAGGCCGAGCGGTTGGACCCCGCGCGACTACGTCTGGACGTGAACCCGATCAACGGTATTACGACGTTGATCAAGGAAGACGCGGTTGAGAGTGTTCAGTCTGTCGAGGACTCGCAGGCGAAGGCGGAAGCTGCAGCCCAGGCCGCGCGTGAACTGGCGGCGCAGCAGGGGGTCGTTGCGGAGCTCGCGGATAAGCCATCGCCCGCGCCCCGTGAGGCGCTGGAAGGGCTCACGCCTTCGATGCTGTGGGACGAGCTGGGCATTGATCCCGCGCTGACTGAGCAGGTGCTCGCACTCGAGTCCGAGGACGGGCTGGACGCGCTGCTTGCGCCCCGGCCGAAGTGGGAGCACGAAGCGGTGCTCGCGCTGGTGGCGGGGTACTCGGTGGAGGAAACGCGCGAGTCGCTGGGGCTGCGCAAGGTCTCGGCTGCGGAGGCTGCCGAGTCCGAGGATGCGCGCCTGCTGGCGGGCCTGCGGCAGGCGGCTGCGGAGCTGGAGTTCGCGTACGTGGACGACGTGGAGACCGAGTCTCTGCGCAGCGTGATCGAGTCCGGCAATTTCGACCAATGGCGCGTGTACATCCACCCGGAACAGCGCCGTATGGCGGAGAACTCCTACTCCGGGTCCGCGCGCGTGTTCGGCGGCGCGGGTACCGGCAAGACGGTGGTGGCGGTGCACCGCGCGAACAACCTGGCTGCGGGACATATTGCGGGAGCCGGCCCGCGCGTGCTGCTGACCACGTTTACCAAGGGTCTGGCGCAGGGGTTGAAGTCCCAGCTCAACGCGTTGAATCCCTCCTACCCGGAGGCCGGCGAGCCCGGCGAGGACGGCGTGTGGGTGGACAACATCGATGCCGTGGTGCGCAAGGTGGTCTCCCTCGGCTCTGTGGAGGAGACGGAAGAGGCCACCCGGCGCGTGCTCGGCGTCACCGCCCCGCGCGTGCGCCCGTACACCGACATGGCAGCGCGCCAGGTGTGGGAGGGCGCGGTGGAGTCCGCCTCGGAGGAGCTACCGCGCGAGATTGCTAACGAGGCGTTCCTGAAGGCCGAGTACGAGACCGTGGTGTTGGCCAACGGGATTGTGTCTTTGGCGGAGTACCTGAAGGTCGCCCGCACCGGCCGCGGCACGCCCCTGAACCGCAAGCAGCGCAAGCAGGTGTGGGCCGTGCTGGAGTCGCTGATGCAGACCCAGGCCATCGACGGCCAGCTGTTCTGGCCCACCATGTCCGCTGTGGGTGCAGAGATTTTGAACGTGCGCTACGAGCGCGGCGGCGGGTCGCTGTTCGACCACGTCGTGGTCGACGAGGCCCAAGACTTCAACGCGGGGCACTGGCGGTTTTTGCGCGCGTGTGTGGCGCATGGGCCTAACGACGTATTCTTGGCCGAGGACTCCCACCAGCGCATCTACGGCCATCCGCTGACTCTGTCGCACTTCGGCATCTCCACCCGCGGGGGAGCATCTCAGCGCCTGACGCTGAACTACCGCACCACCAAGGAAAACCTGGATTACGCGCTGCGGATCCTGGTCGGCGGCGACATGGAGTTCCTGGACGCCGAGGGTGATAAGGATTCCGTCGGGCAATACCGCTCCGCGAGGTCCGGCCCAGCGCCGATGATCGTGACCGCGGCGTCCGAGGACGAAGAATTCGCCGTAGCCGCTGGCTTGATCAACGTGTGGCTGGAGGAAGCCGAGCGTGCGGCCGAGGAGGGCACGCATAAGGAGGTCCGCGTCGGCGTGATGTGCCGCACCCGAGGGCAGCTCTCCCGCGTGGTGGCCGGACTTGCAGACCACGGCATCGATGCCGTACAGACCAAAAACGCGGAACTGGCCTCCCACGAGCAGGTCAGTGTGATGACCATGCACGGCGCCAAGGGCATGGAGTTCACCCACGTGATCCTCATGGGCGTGGGCAAGGAGATCATGCCGCTGCGCTTCCGCCTGAAGAACCTGTCCGAGGAGGACGCCCGCGCAGCTCTGCAGCGCGAGCGCTCACTGCTGTACGTGGCGGCCTCGCGCGCCCGCGACGCGCTGGTGATCACGACGGTTGGCGAGCGCTCGGAGCTGCTGCCAGAGGGCTAAGGGGTTTCGGGCGGCTCGGGCAGCGCTGCCTGCTGGTCGGCTTCGTCACCCTCGCGGTCTTCCCAAGCCGCCAACGTGGTAGTTGGTTCATCCTGCAGGTGCCACATCGTTCTGCCATTTGCTGAACCGCCCACCAGAAACGCCGCTGCGGCGGACGGGCTGGTGAACTCCAAGTCTGAGGTCAGCGTGTTGTCTTGGATCTGGTCCGCGTAGCGCTCCCGGGTGGCGTGGACCCCTCGCGGGGCGCTGGGGCGCAGCTCCGGGCGCAACGTGGATCCCTCGAGGACGAGGAAACCGGAAGTGGTGCGCTGGCCCAGGCCCTGAACACCCTGGCTGAGAACGGTGAGCTCGAAGACCGGTTCCTCATCATCGCTCGGGCGCGCCGGGTCTGCAGCCGTGTTGGTCGAGGCGCGGGTCTTCGACGAAGTTGCCTTCGGCTGGAAAGCGGAAACGCCCAGAGCGCTGATGATGAGGTTGGTGTTCTCGATGAACTCGTCCAGCTCCGCTTGGGTCTCCTCGCTGACACTGCCAGCGGACGGGGTGTTGCCGTTGGCGACCTCGTAACGGTCCGCCCTAATGGCGCGCTGGTGGAACGCGTTTTCCAGGAAGGTGATCTCGGTGGCGCCCCAGGAATCGTCAACCACAACCACGTAGATGATGCGGTTGAAAAAGTCTTTGTCCGCGCTGCGTGAATGCTCGGCGGCCCTTGCAAATGCGACGCCGTTCTGGCGGGGCGCGGTTTGGCCGATGTAGATGCGCGGCTTGTCCGTCTCCGGGTTCGTGCCAACAAGGAAATACACCGCGGGGTGGTTCAGCTCCGGACGCCCTCGGAGTTCGTCAGAATTGAGCTCGGTGCGCGGGATTGAATAGACCCGGCCGACCCAGTTTCTAATCGAGGCCTTGATCGGCCCGTCAGCGGTGCCGTCCATCATGAAAAGCTGCAGCGTTTTCGGAGAACCCATGCGGTTGAGCGTAATCCGAAACTCAAGCTGCCTCAGCTTGAGGTGTCGGAGGCTGCCGATGTGTCAACCCTTGCGGACTCCGCATTGCGCCGTGTGGGGCCTGCCGAGATTCGACAGTTGCGCAGCGCCATCAGTTAAGCCGGGGTCGGCAATGCCGAGAAAAACTGTGGCGCGGGAGATAGAGTGTTCCTATGAAAAGGCTTCCTCTCCTTGCTGCAACAGCAGCACTACTCATCACAACACTGTCCGCGCCTGCTGCTAAAGCCGAGCTGACCCCAACTGAGCGGGACCAGTTCCGCACCGATCCCGTCGGGGCGATTGCTTGGCAAGCTATTAAGGGCTCTTCGGAATACGTGCGCGCCGATGGCAACACCATGATGGCCGCGTCCTTCTTCTCCATGACTTCGCCCGGGGAGAGTATCGGCCTGCCAGCCCTGGAGACCTGCGCCGAGCGCGTCGGCTCCTCTTCGCCGGCAGGCGGTGTGCGCTACGTGGCGGCAGCCCTGTGCGCAACCTTCGACCCGAATGCCCGCAGTCAGGTGCAGCGCAGTGACTTTGGCTACGCGCCCCTGGGCTAAGCCGGTGCGTAGATAGGCAGATCGCTGCATGTATGCGGCCGAGACCACCCTGCCAGCTTGTCCTCGGCGGAACGAACGTGCCGATCTGAAATTGAGGGCGCGTGCCTCCAAGTCGGAGCGAACACACCGAAATGCGCTGTTTTGCGCTAACCTCACGGCCTATAGGAACAGATTCGGTGCGAACGTTCCGTAACAGCATACGGTCAGCGAGGAGACAAGACACGTGGACATAGAGGCACTCGGCAGCTTTGTGCGCGCCCAGCGTAAGGAGCGGAGGCTGACCCAACTGGAGGTCGCCGAGCTTGCCGACGTGTCGGACCGGTTCCTTCGGGAGCTGGAGCACGGTAAGCCGACGGCCGAGATTGGCAAGGTGATCGACGTTCTTGCCGTGCTCGGGTACGACATTGAACCCGTCGTGCATAGAGCTGACGAGCTGGGGCGATTTTGAGCGTCGCCCCTTGCGGACTCCACATTGCGGACAAGTGGGTGCGCACCAACTGTTTGGGGCCGCCAAGTTTTGAAACTGCCGGACATGGAGATATTGCCTGAAGCGTTGACGCCTAATGGTCTCTTCGGCATCAGCACCTCCATCAATCTCTCCTCGAACATTCTCGAGGCAGCCAAGGTGGCGGCTGTAAAGAGCGACCTTCGTCAGGCGCTGGGGCGGTCTGGTACGACTGCGGTGGGCCGCCATTGGTCGATCTCGATGACAAGGGCGCAGACTGGCTCTAACAACTCCGCATTGCGGACAATTGGGTGCGCACCAATTGTTTCTGGGGGAAACCTTTGGTGCGTCGATAGGCGGATGTCCACTGAAATGAGCACGTGAGGGGCTGTGCTCGCGCGGGGTGCGACGTAGGCTGCCGGGCATGGGGATGAAAACTTGGAAAATTGGGGCCAAGGCGGCAGGAACGCACGTTGGGGGCCGGGTAATTGTTGCGAACCGTTTCGGTGAGATTGACGCTTCCGGGCGGGAGCTTGGGCAAGCGGTTGTTGCCGGACTGAATCGGGCAGCCAGAAAGTGTCGGCGGGTCAGTATGAAGCAGCCGGAAGTAGGTGAGGTGGCTGAGAACCTCGCAGGCATCGTCTTGATGGCTGGCTTGCCGCTGCTGCTGATGCGGCAAGCGACAACCGTCGAATCAGCGGGTTCGGCGGCCAGGTTGATGGTGGAGATCAGCGGAGAGGCGCTCGCGCGGGAACCGCGGTTTGCAGGCGTTTACGGGCTAGCGATCTCCGCCCGGGAATGCGCCGACGCCGGCCGTCTGGACATGATGGGGCCGCTTTGCGACACCATCTCCAGCGTGTTGCCGAAACCTCTCTCCCACGCAGGCGAAGCGGATCGCGCGATGCGGGTGGAAATCCGGGAGGTTGAGTTCCCAGAACCTAGCGCTGAATTGGCTGGCGACGGCCTGGCGGAGATGGGCCTGAACTACAAATGCAGCGAGGTAGATGGCAGTGAGATCGGTAAAGACTCCGGCTCAGCGTACTTCCCGCTGCCGCTGTTTGCGCCGGGGACGGCGGAACCGCGCGTGGTTATGGAGATGTGGGTCGATGGCCTGCAGGTGATCGTGGACCTCGAGGCGAAGCTCGCTGGGTACGGTGCTCTTCGGGACATGGTGTATGCCGTGGAGGAGGTTGTGCAGGCGCACCGGCAGGGGCGGGCGCGCGTGCGACCGGCGTGAGGGGGGTCTGAGCCGGGCACCGCTTTAGCCGTCGATAAGTTTGGTGTTCGTGAGCAACCACCGAAGATAACTGCATAAGTTTGGTAGACGCCCTCGTATGCACTGCCCGAAATACTCTGGACAGGCTGGAAGACGACGGACTCGTCACCTCCGCGCAGTTGGATAAACTCCATCGTGGGTAGCGCTACCCCGACGTTCTCGCGTTGCTCGACGAGTTCGCCGAGGCCTCCGGCCGGGACGGTAGCGTGGCGGGCGGAGGGAGGGTGTCAGGAAGTTTGTGTGTGAGGCTCTGATCTAGAAGGAGTTTCACCGATAATGACTACGGTGTCACCGAA
>NZ_JANRML010000091.1:0-663 GCF_026930265.1 Corynebacterium pilbarense | reverse complement strand
GAAACTTCTTATTCCTAAATTTCTTCAACTTTATTGTGTAGGCTTGATCATTATATTTCTTTTGGGATTTCTCTTGTGCACTAATCCTTGATTCTTCTTGTGCACAACAAGTCCAAAGTTCTTCGAATGTAGGATACTCCTTCCTTGTGTTCATGCTTGCGGAAAATGCATCCCATGTCTTGGGAAGACCATTGAGTACTATGTTTACCAATTCCTTCTCTGAAATGATCTCTTCAATAGCTTGTAGTTGATCTCTTAACTGAGAGATTCTCACAAGGTATGATGTTATGCTTTCATCATCATTCATCTTCATGTCACAGAGCTCATTCTTCAGACTCATAACTTGTCCAATGTTTCTGACTGAGAAGAGATTTGTTAGGGCATAGTACATCTTCGATGAGTCAAGATGGGAGATGTAGGGTATCAAGTGGTCTTTTATGGAATCCACTATGATACTCATGGCATTGATGTCAACGTCTTTGAACTTCTCCATAGCTGCAACGTTCTGCGGTTCCTTCTCTTCTCCTTCTTCAAACTCTGGTTTCATGATCTTTCCTTTCACAATATCCAGCACTTTATTCTTAGCAAGGATGAGATCAATCCTTGTCTTCCATGCTCTGAAGTTAGAGGCTCCATCTAACTTGTTCTATGACTTTATAGAGT
>NZ_JANRML010000090.1:0-667 GCF_026930265.1 Corynebacterium pilbarense | reverse complement strand
GGATATACAAAGCTTGTTGTGCTAGACAACAAGGATGATAAGTTAGAGTTTAGTTTTAATGCTAAGGGGATGAATGCTATCTTGAATGGACTTGCTGAAGCTGAGTTTGTAAAGGTGATGCATCTTAATACTGCCAAAGAAATGTGGGACAAACTCATTAACAGTTATGAAGGAAATGAGAAAGTAAAAGATGCCAAACTTCAAACATACAGATTGAAATTTGAACAACTAAAGATGAATGAAGATGAAACAATTAGCAAGCATTTTTTAAGAGTTGAGGAACTTGTAAATGCCATGAAGGGTCTTGGTGAGAATATTGAAGAACCATTTTTAGTTCAGAATATTTTAAGATCTCTTCTTGATCAATTTAATTCAAAAGTCTCTGCAATAGAAGAACTAAGTGATCTTAAAACTCTGTCCATTGATCAAATCCTAGGAACTCTAACTACATATGAAATGAGAATTAACAAAGATAAATCCAGTACTAGAGAAGCATCTTTTAAAGTAGACAAGAATATTGATTCAGAATTAGATGATATTGAGGCAAAATTTGTGAGAAGGTTAAAGAAAGGATCAGGAAAATATCAAGGGAAGTTGCCCTTCAAATGCTTTAACTATGGTAAGATAGGTCATTTTGCATCTAAGTGTCCCCATCAGAAAAAGGACC
>NZ_JANRML010000089.1:0-668 GCF_026930265.1 Corynebacterium pilbarense | reverse complement strand
GGATATTTCTTGACCAGTAGCACTGGAGCCCTAGAGAGAAATGGAACAAACTCATGGACTGCATGGCAGAGAAAGGTGTTCATTTCTTAGGGTTGTGCAGGTTGAGGGGGAAAGAGAGCTGGAAATTAGGATTGTTGTGAGG
This sequence comes from Corynebacterium pilbarense, assembly GCF_026930265.1. Classification (NCBI taxonomy): domain Bacteria; kingdom Bacillati; phylum Actinomycetota; class Actinomycetes; order Mycobacteriales; family Corynebacteriaceae; genus Corynebacterium; species Corynebacterium pilbarense. The sequence continues at coordinate 526 of NZ_JANRML010000089.1, read as the reverse complement.
TTGGGAAACCTGAGAGCTACTTAGCCAACTACTGTGTATTTATACTTGGTCTAGGACCCATCCTTGTGGATTCATAGCCCTGGCTTAGGGGTGACACTGCTGTTGATACTTGGAGTAGTGGTGTCTATGGCAGGGATGATTTTAGGGGCTAAATTTCGCTCATGGGCTAATTTTCCATGGTTTTTCCAAAAACGAGATTCGCTATTTTAAAAATGATTCGCCCAAATTCTATAGGATAAAATTATTTTACCTTAAAAATCGCCAAAATTTTATAAAAACTATATAAAATCCTTAGAAATTTGAATATTTTTACAAAAATATCACCAAACATTTATAGTTGGCATATGAAGGATTAGTAAGATTCGCCAAGGTTTCTACATTTTAAAATAAATTTCCATCCTTAAAATCACCCTTGAAAAAGAGGTGGTTTAGTATGAAAATTTGGTAGGCAAACATCTCCCCCACACCAATTCAAGCGGTTTGAACATCCTACAATCCTTTTTCTCCCAACAATTTTCCTCCAGAG
>NZ_JANRML010000088.1:0-683 GCF_026930265.1 Corynebacterium pilbarense | reverse complement strand
TTCTTCATCCTTCGTAGTCGTTGAATTCTTTGTTATTCTTCCAAATGATAGGAATAGATCCTTCTGATATAAATAATCTTCCATCTGCATCTTCCATAACTGGTAGTTTTGGCCATTAAATTTCTCGACCCTAAACTTTCCATCTTCCGACATTGCTCCCACTCAAACCAGGAACCCTCTTTTCCTGCGAGTTACCTTACGCTCTGATACCAGTTGTTAGAAAAACAGGACCGTGGAGCAATAAAATAAAACAAATGCAGAAACAAAACACAGAAGATACACAATAAAATAAAGACACAGATTTACGTGGTTCACCCAGTGTGGGCTACGTCCACCAGAGAAATTTCCAGGTCCTTCCTTTATTATTATCTAGCAAATGAAGGGATACAACCTACAACAAAACCCGTTGTAACTTCCTCTTCTTTCTCTCATAGTCTCCTCTCTCAGAATACAATATTCACCATCAACCATAGCCGCAATACATTTCCCTCATAAAAGAGGGTTGCCTTCTAGGGAAAAAACCCTAACATAATCTCTACCGTTAGATCTGCGACCTTATAATGAACGGTCCAGATTTACAATGAAATTACAATATACTTTTACAAGGCAATTTTTTCTTCGGGGGCTTCACCCCCGAACCCCCGCTGGGGGCCCTCTTGCCCCCAGACCCCCCAGCCGAGGGG
>NZ_JANRML010000087.1:0-687 GCF_026930265.1 Corynebacterium pilbarense | reverse complement strand
CGAGATCGAGGTTCTTAATGATTTTTGAAGGCATAATTGAGCCCCTAAAATGAATCTCCTCAATGATACCTTTCCAACGAGCTATCACACGCCTAAAACGGAGATCGTATGCAAAAGTTACGACCCCGAGAAGTTGATGTACTCACTTACCCAAACGGGGCCCACATGACTTTTGGCGCTTCATCTCCTAGGGTTAGGTTTTTGGATGTCTAGGGTTTTGGAATTCATGAGTAATATCAAAAAGGCATCTGGAGCCTCATTGTAATCATTTTTCTCAGACAGATGCATGTAACATCCACATCTCTTCTCAAAGATAGCCACCACCATTCGAGCAAGTGTTTCAGTTCTACAGTTTTACAGTTTCGACCTATTTCTTTATTTAATAAAAGATATTTTTCATTGGATATTTGTGTTATTCTTCATATCTCTGTGTTATTGTATTTTGTCCGTGATTTATTTTGTTCCGCTCATAAATCCAAATCATTGGTATCAGAGCGATCTGATCTTCATTTATTTTTCTTCATGCATGTCCTCGACAAGATCTGGGTACAAGAAGTTGGGACTCGAACCAGTCGAGCCTTTGCAAGATCGGCCGCATCGAGCCCGACTAGAACTCACAGGGGATGAGAAGAAAGATGATGGAGCAAGAGATCCTTTTAAATTTTTTCTCGAGGAATCCTTTGTGTG
>NZ_JANRML010000086.1:0-688 GCF_026930265.1 Corynebacterium pilbarense | reverse complement strand
ATAGAAATCAAATTTTTGACCAATCCTAGGATGTGCAGAACACTAGGTAGTGTTCTAATCCTTCCATCTATGAACATCAACTTGAATTTTCATCGTCCTATGATTCTGTTTGTCGAGTCATCACCTAAGAAAACATTACCTCCATCATACCTTTCATATTTGCAGAACCACTCCCTATGGGGAATCATATGAAAGGATGCACCAGAGTCAACCAACCATGCCTCATGATCTACATGTGTGCTTGAAGAAGCCAAGTTCACATCCCCTCCTTCCTTGGAGGTCTTTTCTTCTGTAGAAGAAGATTCTTCAGATCCCTTCTTTTTCTCAACTTTATATCTACACTGCTTCTTGTAGTGCCCTTCTTTTCCACATCTCCAACATACCTTTCCAAACTTTCCAGGAGATTTAGATCTACCCTTAGACTTAGATCTCCCACTTAAGAAATTAGATCTATTTCTTTCTTGGGAACGTCCTCTTGCAAATAATGCGTCTGTGCTATGTCCTTCCATATTCTTTCATCTCATCTCCTCCGACAACAAGGACGAGACCACTTCTTCAAACTTCAAAGAAGTTGTATTACTACCTATGGCCACAACCAGACTATCCCACGAGTCTGGTAAAGAACACAACAAACTGATACATTTATCTTCATCTGAAATTTTAATATCAACAGATACTAACTGACTTA
>NZ_JANRML010000085.1:0-694 GCF_026930265.1 Corynebacterium pilbarense | reverse complement strand
AAGATGCCAACTTGATTTGTGTGGCCTCATCCTTGATCTGTTGCACACTGCAGTATACCTCCATCTGCCTGATCCAGTTATCAAGTTTTTCTGCATTTACTTCACCATCATATATGGAAACTCAAATTTTACATCAAGTTTTAACAATGGCATTTCATTCTTATGTTTATGAACATGTTTCTTTGCATTGGATTTAGAACTTGAACTTGAAGAAGAAGGAGAAGAAGGAGGTGTTGATGGAGGTGAAGGAGGAATATGAGGATGGTCCTCTTCCTCTTCACTTTTTCCCTTTGAAGAATCACCCAAAACTGGTCACTTCCGTTCCAAGTAATCTTCGTACAAAACTTTCACCATCTCCGACATAGCAAGGAATGTTTTCCGGAACTCTTTCTCATCTTGAGAAATTCCTTCTTCCGATGCCATCTTCTCGTTGTGAGAAGCTCTCTTTCTCAATCCAATTAATGGATTCTCTGCAACAAGCTCGCCTTCACCACGCTGTAGCTTTTCCCTGGTTAACATGCAAAACTCAAATCCAAATGTCAACTAGCTCTGATACCACTTGATCCGTCAGGATTTTTCGAAATGACTATGGTTGAGTTATTAAGCATGCATTGATTAACCAATTAGGAAGCTTAATGAAAGAGGAAGAAGATATGAGAATATGTCACAGCCATATAAACATGTATAGAACTGA
>NZ_JANRML010000084.1:0-696 GCF_026930265.1 Corynebacterium pilbarense | reverse complement strand
TGAGAAGTCTTTTCGACAATCACCTGGATACCTTGACATGCCTTGCACTGCAACTGGCTATGTCCCTCAACCACTGCTCTCTGGCTGCTGCTGACCCACTGTTCTCTCTGTGCTTGGAAGACTGCCAACCTTCCCACTGAGAATCAAGTCCCTCTTGTGAACTTTTTGACGTCAACACAATCAGCTCTCCAATGGCTGCAATTTTTTTCCTGCGACATCTTGTCACAAGCCAAGAAAACCATCAATCTTGAAAACAAATTATACAAGACTGAAAAATGATGCCAACAAAGTCTTTTTCTTCAAACAAACTGTCGCATCTTGTACTTCATCAAAGCACATGGCGTTTTCCTGCATCTCGATGTACTCAAAATCAACTTACACCCAACAAACACCATCGACTAAACACAAGTCGAAAAACATGATCGACACAACATAGTCATCAAGACAACATCGACACAAGTCGAAAATCATTTGAAACATATCAACCTTCACAATCTGACAAGTTGACATACATGATACACAATCATGTTATAATCATGAATCATTCATGGTGAACTATCACTAGGTTCACTGCATACACATACACAAAAACAAATGCATGTGCATGACTCTTCAACTCTCCTTCCAGTACAAACATAAGTACATAAACCCAAAATATATGGGTACATAAGAGATGAATATGAAAAAGATATATGG